>CAZGRJ010000053.1:0-15848 GCA_964528115.1 uncultured Nitrospirales bacterium | reverse complement strand
TCGGGGTGGCCCACCGCGTGGCCGGGCCGTCGGCCCTGATCGGGGCCAGCAACTTTTTCGAGCTGGCGGTGGCGGCGGCCATCAGCCTGTTCGGCTTCGAGTCCGGCGCGGCCCTGGCCACCGTGGTCGGCGTGCTGGTGGAGGTGCCGGTGATGCTCTCGGTGGTGTGGATCGTGGGTCGGACCAAGGCATGGTACGAGCGGTACCCGGCCGTCGTCCGGGCGGCCCGCGCACAACGGGCGTTGTGAAGCGCATACTGTTCCTCCGCGTGGCCAACTCCGCCCGCAGCCAGATGGCCGAGGGGCTGGCCCGCCACCTGCTGGGGCCGGCGGTGACCGTGGAGAGCGCCGGCTCGGAGCCGACCGCGCTCAACCCCTATGCCGTGGAGGTGATGGACGAGGTGGGCATCGACATCTCAGGCCGGTCGTCCAAGTCGGTGGCCGGCATCGACCCCACGGGCCTGGACCTGGTGGTGACCCTCTGCGCCGAGGAGGTCTGTCCGGTGTTCCCCGGAAACGTCCACCGGCTGCACTGGCCCATCGACGACCCGGCGGCCAAGGGCGAGCCGCTTCCGCGGGAGGAGATGCTGGCCCGCTTCCGGCAGGCGCGGGACCGGATACGGGAGCATCTGGAAACGCTGCATGCAGAACCGGCGACCGCCTGCGCGGGCGGGGCCCGATGACGCGGGTCCACGTCGGCATGACCATCATGGCGGGCGGGGCGGGCATCTGCGGCCTCGCCGCCCTGGCGGGGCGGGCCTCGGACAAGGGCGCGGGCGCCGACCACGAGGGCAGGAAGGGCCTCGCCGTGGCGACCGTGGTTCTGATGTTGGTGGGGATCGTGACGATCGTCGGCGGCTTCGGCTTCGCCGTGTCGAGCGCCGTATTTCCCTGAGAAACGCCGGCTAGCAGTTCAGCTCGGCCAAGAGGCTCGCCAAGTCGTCGGCGTGCTCCTCCTCCACGGCCAGGATGTCCTCGAGCATGCGGCGGCTGGTGGAGTCGCCCGTGCCCAGGTAGGCGATCATCTCCCGGTAGCTGTCGATGGCGATGCGCTCGGCGACCAGGTCTTCCTTGATCATGTCCACCAGGGACGTCCCCTCCACGTACTCGGCGTGGCTGCGGGTGGCGAGGCCGTCCGGGGAGAAGTCGGGCTCGCCGCCCAGCTGGACGATGCGGCCGGCGATCTGGTCGGCGTGCTGCTGCTCCTCGTTCGCGTGCTGGAGGAACTCGGCCGCGGCGTTGTTGGCGTTCAGGCCGTCGGCCATGAAGTAGTGGCGCTTGTAGCGCAGGACGCAGATGATCTCGGTGGCGAGGGCCTCGTTCAGAAGCTTGACGACCGTCTTGCGGTCGGCCCCGTAGCCGTCGGTCACGGCGCCCTGCTCGATGTGCTTGCGGGCGCGGGCGCGCAGGGTCTTGACGTCGGTCAGAAACGGCTTCTTCGCGGCCATGGGTCTCCTCCTGCGGTAGGCATCCCCGGAGACACCATAATGGGGCATGGCGCGCTCCCGCGACAAGGACTTCCGTCGCCTCCCGTGTGCTTCCGCGGGGCGCCTGCTGGGGTTGCTCCTCGCGGCCGCCGCGTCCGCCTGCGCCACGGCGCCCGTGCGGGTGGCGTTCGACCCGGGGGTGGACTTCGCCGCCTTCCGGACCTTCGCCGTGACCGGTGGGGAGGGGATCGAGGGCACGTCCGACGCGCGGCTGGCCGGTGAGATCGCGGAGACCCTGGAGCGGCGGGGGCTGACCCCCGTCCCCCCAGAGGCGGCCGACCTGCGGGTGCGCTGGCGGGGCGAGATTCACGAGCGGACCGTGGTGCGCGAGTACGTCCTGACCCCCCTCCACGCGGCCCGTCACCTGGAGCTGGCGACCGTGCGGGAGGGGCGCCTGTCCATTGTCGTGGAGGACCGGGCCGGCCGCGCTGTCTGGGAAGGCACGGCGGAGGGGGTGGAGGACGACCGGGAACGGGCCCGCTCCAACGTCCTGCGTTCCGTCCGGCGCCTCCTGGAGGGCTTTCCCCCCGGTCCGGCTCAGGTTGAAAGCCCTTGATTTTCCGTATATCCGGGGCCGTTTTTCAAATTTGTCCTAAAGTGTCCCTTTCCGAGCGCCGAGAAGAAGGCCCGGAGGCTGTGATGGCTATGACGCACTCGTGGCAATATGCCGCGAGGCGACACCCGGGGGGGTGGGCGATCGCACTCGCGACGGCGTTTTTGGTGATGGCGCCGGGACCCCTCGGGACCCCCTCCGCCGAAGCCCATTCCAGGAAGAACGACCGGCACGACGCCCGGGCCTTTGGCCACGGCCTCTCGCACCACGTCGCCCGGCACGACGACCGGGGCCGCCATGGCCATCACGGCGACGCCCGGCGCGGCCACCGGCACCGCGACGCCTTCGCCTTCGTAGGCGGCGAGACCGTCCCGCGCGGGGACTACGAGGTCTCGTTCCAGGTCCGGCGCCACCACCGGGTCCGCGACGACGGCGACCACCGGCACGGCCACCGCGGCCACGACCGCGGCGTCCTGCGGGTGAGCGCCACCAACACCGGCGCCACCGCCTGGGAGGGCCCGGTGATCCTGGTGATCGACCGCATGGGCCGCCACAACCGGCTGCACCGGCCGTGCGGCTACCTGCCCACCGGCGAGCCGTTCCTGTGCCTGATGCGCTCCGGCACCTGGGCCCCCGGCGACACCACCCCCAACGCCGAGCTGCGCTTCCTGGCGCATCGGCGCGGCCCCATCCGCTGGCACCTGGAGGCCATGCCGGCCGTGGCCGAGGACCCGGGCAACCGGGCCCCGGTGGCCGACGCGGGCGCCGACCAGACGGGCTTCGTGGGCGACGTGATCACCCTGGACGGCTCCGCCTCCACCGACGCCGACGGTGACCCCCTGGCGTTCTCCTGGACCGTGGACTCCGCCCCGGCCGGCAGCACCTCGGTGCCGTCCGACCCGACCGCCGTGAACCCGACCTTTGCCCTCGACCGGCCCGGTACCTGGGTCCTCACCCTGGTGGTGGACGACGGCCTGGCCACCAGCGCCCCGGCCACCGTCCAGCTCACCACGTTGAACTCCGCCCCCGTGGCGAACGCCGGCGACGACCGCACGGCCTTCGTCGGCGACACCGTGACCCTGGACGGCTCGAAGTCGTCCGACGTGGACGGCGATGCCCTGGCCTTCTCCTGGTCCATCGTGGACGCCCCGGCGGGCTCCACGGCGGCCCTGGACGATCCGGAGGCGATCCTGCCCTCGTTCAGCGTGGACATGGCCGGCACCTACGAGATCGAGCTGGTGGTGAGCGACGCGTCGGACGACAGCGCTCCCGACACGGTCTTCGTCACCACCCTGAACTCCGCGCCGGTCGCCGACGCCGGCCCCGACCAGGCGGTGGCCCTGGGGTCGACCGTGGCCCTGGACGGCAGCAGTTCCATGGACGTGGACGGCGACCCTCTGACGTTCTCCTGGTCCCTGACGACCATGCCCGCCGGCAGCGCGGTGGCCCTGGACGACCCCACGGCCGAGTCGCCCACCTTCGTGGCCGACCTCCCGGGCACCTACGTGGCCCAGCTCGTGGTGAACGACGGCGAGCTCGACAGTGCCCCCGACACGGTCGTGGTCTCCACGACCAACACCCGGCCCGTGGCCGACGCGGGCCTGGATCGGATGGTGCTCGTCGGGGAGCCCGCGACCTTGGACGGCGGGGGCTCCATGGACCCGGACGGCAACCCGATCGCGTTCTTCTGGGCGATCACGTCCCGGCCCGCCGACAGCACGGCGGACCTGGACGACCCGGGCGCGGCCGCGCCGACCTTCATGCCGGACGTGGCCGGCAATTACCTGGTCCAGCTCATCGTGAGCGACGGCGACCTGGAGAGCGTCCCCGACACGGTCCTCGTGACCGCCCAGGATGGGGCACCGACCCTGTCCATCGGCGACGTGACGGCGGCCGAGGGCGACGCGGGCAACACGGCCTTCGTGTTCCCCGTGACCCGTACGGGCCCGCTCACCGAGAGCCTGGCGCTGCTGTACTCCACGTCGCCCGACGCCACGTCGTCCACCCCGGCCACCGGCGGGAGCGACTACACCAACGCCGCGGCCGTGCTGTCGATCCCCGCCGGCCAGGCGACCGGGACGGTCACCATCCAGGTCCATGGCGACACCGTCCCCGAGCCGGACGAGACCTTCGCCGTGACCCTCACGGTGATCATTGGCAGCGTCACCCTGGCCGACGGCCAGGCGATCGGCACGATCCTCAACGACGACTGATTTCTTGGGACCGGTCTTTTGGGGACCGGCCTTGGGGACCGGTTTCGGGCCCTAGCGGTCGATCCCGGCCTTCAGCCGGCCGACGAGCCAGGTGGCCTCGTCCTCCGAGATCATGCCGGTGAAGGGCATCATCTGCGTGTCCGGGCGGCCGTTGAGGATCGTGTCCACCAGCATCGCCGTGTCCTTGTCCTTCAGCGCCGCGGGCGTTAGGGGCGGCCCCACCTCGCCCACGAGGCCCGGCCCGTGGCACGTGACGCAGGTGTTGTGGACCAGGTCCATGATCGCCGCCTGGCGGTCCGCGTCGGGCTCCCCGGCCCAGACCGCGCCGGCCCACGCCGTGCCGGCCGCCAACGCGATCGCCATCACTGCCGCTCTGAGTGGTGTCATGCCTTGTCTCCTCTCGCCCGCCGGCGACAGGATCGGGCCGCGCGCGTCCGTGGTCAAGGGGCCGCCTTGTGGAGGCACGCACCCGGGCGTAGGATGGGCGCCGTACGGACCCGCGACCATGCCACGCAGACGCCACACGGGTGCGGCTCGCCGCCTCCTCGCCGGGGCGGCCCTGTTGTGGCTGGTCACGGCTGCCGGATGTGCGGGGGCACCGGTGGCGGTGGACTTCGACCCCCAGGTCGAGTTCCTCTTCTACCGGACGTTCGTCTGGCTGGGTCGCGTGGGCGAGCCGGCCGGCGAACCCGAGTCCCTCCCGGAGAGCCGCGTCCACCGCGTGGTGGCGGACGCCCTGGCATCCCACGGCATCACCGAGGGCGACCCCGCCACGGCGGAGCTGGCGGTGCGCTACCGCACCGGCGTCCGCACCGAGGTGGTCCACACGCCCATGTACATCGACGAGCCGGGCATCCTGTACCGCCCCCCGCGACTCGACCCGAGGGATGCCCACGACCACCGGGACCGGTTCGACGGCGGCGACCGGCCGGAGCATGACATCCGGCCCGACGGGGGCGAGCGCCACGACCGGGCCGTGCGTCCCGGCCCGACCGTCGTCATTCCTTACCACACCTACATTTACGTGGATCGGACCCGCTACTTCGTGGGCACCCTGACCATCGAGCTGATCGACCGCAAGGAGGGGCGCGTGGTGTGGGAGGGGACCACCTCGCAGTCCGCCACCGACCGCGCGGCCGCCCGCCGCCCCACGCCCGAGGCCGCGGCGCGCATCATGGCCGCCTTCCCCCCCATGCACGAATAAGGGGGCGCCCTTACCCGGCCGCCAGGCGCGCGAGCGCCCCGGCGAGCCCCGCCGTCACTGCCGCCAGGCCCGCCACGTCGATCGTCTCCGGCGCGTCCGTGGCCGTGTGGTAGTGCGGGTTGCGGTAGAAGGCCGTGTCCGTGACCATCACCGCCCGGTACCCCTCGCGCCAGAAGCTGTGGTGGTCCGACAGGGACACCCCCGGCACCCACTCGGGCGAGGCCAGGTGCTCCACCGGGAAGTCGCTCGCCGCCTTGAACGCCGCCGCCAGCTCCAGGAGCCGGGCGCGGGAGCCCAGGTTCGAGACCAGGCCGATGAAGTTGCCCCGGTCCGGATAGAACGGCGCGAGGAGCGGCGGGTAGTGCTGGCTGCCGGGTGTTTGGGTGAAGTAGCCCAGCATCTCCAGGGAGAGCATCAGGTGCACCCGCTCGCCCGCCGCCTTCAGGGAACGGGCGTACACCAGGCTGCCGTGCTCGGGGCCGTCGAAGAACGGGGCCTCCTCGTTGGCGAAGGCGACCAGGCGCACGGTGCGCGCGTGGGTGCCGGCACTCAGGGTCCGGACCAGCTCGATCAGGGCGGCGACGCCGGTGGCGTTGTCGTCGGCGCCGGGGGTGCCCCGCACCGTGTCGTAGTGCGCCCCCACCACCAGGCAGGGGAGAGCGGGGTCCGTGCCGAGGCGGACCACCTCCAGGTTCGCGACCGTCCGGCCCCCCGAGGCGAATCCCTGGACCTGCACCGGGACCCCCGGCCCGGCGGCGTCGATCAGCTCGCGCCGGATGTAGTCGCGCGCGGCGTCGTAGGCGTCGGGGCGAAAGATCCCGCGCTCGCCGATGGTGCCCGCCAGGGCCTCCACGTGGCCCGCCAGGCGGCGGGCGAGGGCGGGATCGGCTGGCGGGGTGTCGCTCACCGGCCCCGTGTACCACCCCGGGCGGGTCCGTGGCAACGCCGCCGGACGCAAAAGGGCCGATCCCGGGGGGCGGGATCGGCCCGTGCGGAGCGGAGCGGCGAGGCGATTGCCGACCCCGCCGCGGGGTGCGCGGTGCTGGCGTAACGCACCCGCTCGCGGGTAAGAAAACCACGCCGGGGGCGTACCCCCCACGACGGACGTCACCCGATCCTTATGACGGACCGCATCCCGGCGCTTGCGGCCCGCCGCCCCCCCTGCCATCATCGCCCGCCGTGGAGCGGGTCTTCCGCATGGGCGAGGCGCTGGCCGTCCCCGACGGGACGGTCGTGATGCCCCTCTTCAACCCCCGGGATGTGACGGATATGAAGCCGGGCCTGCCGGACGGCGGCCCCTTCTCCATCGCCGCCGGCGAGATCGCCCCCGGCACCCGCTCCGCCATCCACGTCCTGCCCCGCAGCACCCAGGTGACCGTCGTGCTCTCCGGCACCCTCACCGTCCGCATGCGCGGCTTGGCCGACGCCTCCCCCTACACCCTCCGCCTCGGCGCACGGGAAGCCTGCCTGACCCTCCCGGGCGAACGCCTGCAGTTCGGGAACGAGACGGACACCCCGGTCCACGTCCTTTACGTCGTCGCCCCGCCGTACCGGGCGGAGGTGGACGTGAAGGGCGACATCATCGGCGAGGACGCCGTGCTGCTGGACGGGTGGGACGCGCCCTAGTAGTCCTCGTACCACCAGCCCCAGGGGATGGGGCGGCGGCCGGCGATGACGTCGTCCATGACGTCCTGCTGGCGCGGGGCGAGGGTGTCGTAGAAGGCCTCGAACTTGGGGCGCACGTCGCGCAGGGCGTCGCGGGCGGCGCCCAGGGCGTCGTCCTGCCGCTTCAGTCGCTCGGGGGCGGTGGCCTTGCCGTCGTCGCCGCCGCAGATGTCGGCCAGGCGCGCGCCGGCGGCGCGGGTGGTGTCCTCCAGGGACTGCAAGGCCGCCTCCTGCTCGGGCTTCAGGTCCATGAAGCCGGCCGCGAACGTCGTGGCGCGGGCGATCCAGCGCACGCCGAGGCCGGCGCACGGGTGGCCGAAGCCCGCCATCATGGCGGCCTGGGGCGGGATCGTGCCCCACATCCAGGGCGGCGCCCCCCACGGGTCGCGCCAGTCGCCCATGCCGCGCGCGTGCGCCGGGGCGGCCACGGTCAGGACGCACATCGCGAACAGGGCCGCCAGGGCGAGGCTCCCCAAGGCCGTTCCAGGGTGCTTTCTCATCACACGTTCCTCCTTCATCCACCCGGGACGTGGGGCCCCGGGGCGTAAACGCGTTCGTCAGGCCGGGGGTGTCGCCTCCGGCGTCCAGCCGCCGCCCAGCGCCTTGTACAGGCGGATCAGGTCCGAGGTGACCTCGCCGTCGCTCTGGGCCAGCTCGTCCTGGAAGGAGAGCAGGTTGCGCTCGGCGGTGAGCACGTCGGAGAAGTCGATCAGGCCCGACGTGTACTGGTCCTGCGCCAGGGCCGCGGCGCGCGTGGCGGCGTCCGTGGCGATCACCAGGGAGCCGCGCCGCTCCTGCTCGCGGGCGTAGGCGGTCAGGGCGTTCTCCACGTCCTCCAGGGCCGTGAGGACGGCGGTGCGGTAGGCGGCGAGGGCCTGGTCGGTGCGGGCGTCCTGGACCTCCACGGCGCTCTTCAGGGCCCCGAAGTGGAAGATCGGGGCGAGCAGGCCGGCGCCGAACGAATCGGTGCGGCTCTGGGCCGTGAACAGGTCCCCCGCCGCGAGGGCCTCCAGGCCGATGGAGCCGGTCAGGTTCAGGCTCGGCAGGCGGGCGGCCTGGGCGACGCCGATCCGCGCCGTCTGGGCCGCGAGCTGGCGCTCGGCCTGGCGCACGTCCGGGCGGCGCCTCAGGGTGTCCGCCGGGACCCCCACGGCCACCGAGCGGGGCGCCACCACGATGGTCCCTTGCGGCAGGTCGCCGAAGGCGGAAGGGGGCTCCCCCAGCAGCACGGCCAGGCGGTTGCGGGCCGCCGCGAGGCCCGATTGCAGGCTGGGGATGCGGGCCCGGGACTCCTCCAGGCTCGCCTGGGCCTGGGCCACGTCGAACTGGGTGGCGAGGCCGGCGTCGGCGCGCCACCGGGCCAGGTCGTAGGTCTCGGTCTGGGCGTCCAGGTTGGCGCTTGCCACCCGCAGGCGGGCCTCGAAGGTGCGCGCCTCCACGTAGTTGAGGGCCACCTCGGCGAACAGGCTGACCAGCACGTCGGCGTAGCCCTCCCGGGCCGCCTGGACGTCCGCCGTGGCGGCCTCGACGGAGCGCCGGACGCCGCCGAAGACGTCCAGCTCCCACCCGGCGTCGAAGCCGGCGGTATACAGCTCGGTGCGGGCGCCGCCGGAGCCCGCCCGGGTGGAGCGGGCCGAGCCGGAGAGGTCCAGGGTCGGGAACCGGGCCGCCCCCGCCACGCCCCGGCTCGCGCGGGCCTCCCGCACCCGGGCACGGGCCTCGTCGAGCCCCGGGTTGCCGGCCGCGGCGCGGGCGATCAGGTCCGCCAGGACCGGGTCGTCCAGGGTTTGCCACCAGGCGGCGAGGGTGGCCGGGTCGGCGGGCTTGGCGGCGAGTCCGCCCTCCATCTGCGCGTGCCAGGCCGGTGCGTCCGGGTCGTTCGGGCGCACGTAGTCCGGGCCCGCGGCGCACCCGGCCGTCAGCAGCACGGAGATGACGGCCACCGGCCACCGCGCGTCACTCATAGCGCAGGGCCTCGATCGGGTCCAGGCGCGCGGCCTTGCGCGCCGGGAAGAAGCCGAACCCCACCCCCACCACGGCCGAGAACAGGAACGCCAGCACCACCACGCCGCCCCTTAGCACGAAGGGCAGGCCCATCACGTGGGTGAGGCCCCATGAGCCGAGCAGGGCGAGGACGATGCCGACGAGCCCGCCGAACGACGAAAGCACCACCGCCTCCACCAGGAACTGCAGCAGCACCTCCCGCTCGCGCGCGCCCACCGCCAGGCGGATGCCGATCTCGCGGGTGCGCTCGGTGACGGACACCAGCATGATGTTCATGATCCCGATCCCCCCGACGAGCAGGCTCACGGCGGCCACGGCGCCGAGCAGGGTGGTGAGGATCTGGGTGGTGCCGGTGAGGGTCTGCGTCACCTCGCTTAAGTCGAACACGGAGAAGTCGTCGTCCTCCGTGGGGCCGATGTGGCGGCGCTCGCGCAGGAGGGCCTCGATGTCCTTCTGGACCCGCGCGGTGGGGTAGCCGTCCCGGGCCGAGACCTGGAGCCGCTCCACCTTGCGGTTGCCCGCCACCCGGCGCCAGTAGGCCTTGAGGGGCATGACCACCAGGTCGTCCTGGTCCTGGCCGCCGGCGGTCTGGCCCTTGGCGGCGAGCACCCCGATCACCTTGCACGAGATGCCCTGGATGCGGATCTGGTTCCCCACCGGGTCCTGGGCGCCGTACAGCTCGCTGCGCACGGTCTGGCCGATGACGCACACCGTGCGCCCGCCCTTGACCTCGTTTTCGGTGAACGCCCGGCCGAGGGCGAAGGTGCGGTCGCGCACGGTGAAGTAGTTGTTGTCGGTGCCGGTGATGACCGTGTTCCAGTTGCGGTTGCCGTAGATCACCGCCTTGCCCGTGTCGGAGGTGGGGGCGACGGCGGCGACGCTGGGCAGCTCGCGCGCGATCGCCTCGGCGTCGTCCACCGTGAACGGCTTGCCCGGCACGCGCGCCCCGGGTCCCATGCGCTGACCGGGACTGACGAACAGGAGGTTGCTCCCCAGGCTCTGGATCTGGGCCGACACCTCGGCCGTGGCGCCCGCGCCGATGGTGACCATGACGATCACCGCCGCCACGCCGATCACGATGCCCAGGGTGGTGAGGGTCGAGCGCATGAGGTTGCGCCGGATGGCGCGCAGGGCGAGGAGCAGGGCGTTGCCGAACATCACCCGCCTCCAACCGTGGGCGCGGCGCCGTTCCCGTCGCCGTTGGCGGCATCGCTTTCCACCCGGCCGTCCAGAAAGTGCACCACGCGCCCCGCGTATGCGGCCATGTCGGGCTCGTGGGTGACCATGACGATGGTGATGCCGCGCTCCCGGTTCAGGCGCGTGAGCAGGTCCATGACCTCGCGGCCGCGCACCGAGTCCAGGTTGCCGGTGGGCTCGTCGGCCAGGATCACCGCCGGCTCGGTGACCAGGGCGCGGGCGATGGCCACCCGCTGCTGCTGGCCGCCGGAGAGCTCGGAGGGGCTGTGCGACTCCCACCCGTCCAGGTCCACCGCCTTCAGGGCGGCGCGGGCCATGGCGTGGCGCTGGGCCGCCGGCATGCCGCGGTAGACGAGGGGCAGCTCCACGTTCTCCTGGGCCGAGGTGCGGGCCATGAGGTTGAAGCCCTGGAAGACGAAGCCCAGGTGGTGGCGCCTCAGGAGCGCGCGCTGGTTGCGCGACAGGGTCCCCACGTCCACGTCGGCGAAGCGGTAGTGGCCGGTGGTGGGGGTATCGAGGCAGCCCAGGATGTTCATGCAGGTGGACTTGCCCGAGCCGCTGGGCCCCATCATGGCCACGAACTCCCCGGCGCCGATCGCGATGTCCACCCCCACCAGGGCCTGCATGGCGGCCTGGCCGCGCCCGTAGGTCTTGGTCACCCGGTCCAGCCGGATGAGCGGCGCCTGCGCCGGGGCCGGAGCGGCGACGGTCGCCATGGCTCAGGTGGCGGTCTTGCCGGTGGGCAGCACGTCCACGACCAGGGGCGTGCCGGGGGACAGGTCGCCCGCCACCACCTCGGTGCGCTGGCCGTCCGTGGCCCCCGTCTTGATGCGCACCTGGGCGGGCCGGCCGTCCTTGAGCACCCACACCTTCTGCGGCAGGTTGCCGTCGGCCGGGGCCGCGCGCCGCTCGCGGCTCGGACGGCGGAAGGGCATCAGGATGCGGGTGACGAAGCTGCGGTCGTCGCGCTGCGCGCTCTGGTCGCGGGGCGAGAAGCGCAGGGCGGCGTTGGGGATGAGCAGCGCGCCGTCGCGCTTGGCCACGGTGATGTCGGCGGTGGCGGTCATGCCGGGGCGCAGGGCGAGGTCGGCGTTGTCCACCGAGAGCAGGGTCTCGTAGGTCACCACGCCGTCCACCGTCTTGGGGAAGAAGCGCACCTCCGAGATCTTGGCCGGGAAGGTGCGATCGGGGTAGGCGTCCACGGTGAAGGTGGCGGACTGGCCCTCCTTCACCTGGCCCACGTCGGCCTCGTCCACGGCCACGTTCAGCTCCATCTGGGTGAGGTTCTCGGCCAGGACGAACAGGGTCGGCGTCTGGAGCGAGGCGGCCACCGTCTGGCCCGGCTCCACGTCGCGCTTGAGCACGATGCCGTCGATGGGGGAGCGGATGACGGCCTTTTCCAGGTTGGTGTTGTCCACGCTCAGGGCCGCCTTGGCCTCCGAGATGTTGGCCTCGGCGGTGCCCTCGGCGGCGCGGGCCCGGTCGAGGGAGGCCTCGGCCTGGTCGATGTCGTGCTGGGAGGGGACCTTGCCGCCGGACAGCTCGCGCACCTGCTTCAGGCGGTCGAGGTTGGCCGCGGTCTCCTTGACCGTGGCCTTGGCCTCCACCAGCCCCGCGTCCGCCGCCTTCAGGGCCGCCTCCGCCTGCAGGGCCAGGGCCTTGAGCTTGGCGGTGTCCAGGCGCAGGAGGACCTGGCCGACCTTGACCCGGTCGTTGTAATCCACCAGGACCTGGTCCACCGTGCCCGACACCTCGATGCCCACGTTCACCTGGGTGATGGGCTCCAGGGTGCCGGTGGCGGTGACGGTGACGGTCAGGTCGCCCTTCTCGGCGTCTGCGGTGCGGTAGCGGACCGTGTCGCCGCCGCCGCGCCCCATGAACGCCGCCGCCCCGGCCGCCAGCACGACGAGCACGACCCCGGCGGCGATGAGGCGCATGCGCCGGGAGAGGGGGCCCGCCTCCTTGGCGGCAAGGACCACGCCCATGTCGGGCGCGGCCCCGGGAGGGGCGGGCGATTCCGGTTCCTTGGCACTCATCGTTCCGGGGGTCTCATCATTCCGGTCCCTTGCGCACCCACCATCATCCCGCGCGGAGCCCCGGATGGGAAGGCCCCCGGAGTGGCGGGGCCGGCCGTGGGGAGGGTCGGCCGGCCCCGCGCGCCGCCGGCGGGGAGGGGCGGGAACGGCGCCGTCAGTGGCGCCGCCGACGCCGGCGGCTCTCGACCAGGGCGTCGAAACGACGCTTCTGGTCGTCGCCGAGGGTGGCGTAGAAGGACTCGAACGCGGGCCGAACCTGGTGCAGCACGTCCAGGCCCGTGACCATCACGGCCTCGACGTTTCCCAGCCGCACCGGGGCCGGGACCGGCGCGTCCACCGGCGAATACAGGGCCGCCAGCGCCCCGCGCAGGTGCTCCAGGGCGCCGCCGTTGGCGGCCAGCAGCCCGGTCACCCGGCGCCACGCCTCGCGCTGGGGGGCCGACAGGTCCAGCTCGTCCGTCACCCGGTCGGTCAGCCCGGCCAGGAGCTCGGGCCCCCAGGCCGCGCCGTGGCGCCGACGGCGCCGGCAGCGGTGCCGGCGCCACCACCCGGCGGGCGGGCGGATGACGTTGCCCGGGTCGGCGGAGGTGCCGTCCGCCTTCGGGCCGGTGTCGTTGTCGGGGTGCTGGTGCATCGGTCCCTCCTTGGGGTTGTCGCGTTCGCGGGCGTGGCGCCGGGCCGCCGTCAGCGGGTCTCCGGCGCGTCGGGCGCGTCCGTGCCCGGCCGGTCGTGCATGGGACGGAAGTGATGGCCGCGGCGGTCGAGCAGCTCGTCCAGGCCCTTGCGCTGGCGCTCGGAGAGGCCGGCGTAGAAGGCGTCGAGCCTGGGGCGCACCTCGTGCACACCGTCCAGGGCGGCGGTCATGATCGTCTCCACCCGGGCCAGGCGCTCCGGGGCCGTGGCGACGGTGCGCTGCCGGTCGCCGCAGGCCGCCTTGACCTTGGCGCGGGCCGCGTCGGCGGAGGCCATCAGGTCCTCCCACGACTTCTGCTGGCTGGGGCTGAGGTCCATCAGGTCGGGCACCACGCCGTCCAGGCGGCGCAGCATCCCGGTGGCGCGGGCGCCGCACAGGCCGTCGTGGGAATAGCGGCCGCCGCGGTGGTGGAAGGCGAAGCCCGGCGGGGGCGGCGGGGGGCCGTCGCCGCGCATGCCCCAGCCGTGGCCGTAGCCATAGCCGTCGTCGTTGGCGCGGGCCGGGGTGTCGGGCTGGGCCAGGGCCAGCATGCCCGCCGCGAACAGGGCGGCGCCGGAGAGGCCGGCGATGCCCAGGAAGGTGCGGAAGTGTCGGGGGGTGTGCATGATCGGGTCTCCTCGCGGCGGTGGGGGGTGGCACCGCCGACGGGTACCAAGGTAGCCGCCCGATGTTGCTGGGGCGTGTCGCCTGGGGGGCCGTTCGGTAACGGACCGTTGCAGGCCCCGGGGCTGTTACGGAGCGTTACGAAATCAGGCCCTTGCGGGCCGTGGCGGGGGCCCTTCGGCATCTATAATCGGCCCCATGGAGGCCGGCACCCCCCACCTGCTCATCGTGGACGACGACCGGGAGATCCGCGACCTGCTCGGCCGGTTCCTCAAGGGCCACGGCTTCCGGGTCACCGCCGCCGCCGACGGCCGGGCCATGTTCGAGGCCCTGTCCGGCGGCCGGTTCGACCTGGTGGTCCTGGACCTCATGCTCCCGGGCGAGGACGGCCTGTCCCTGTGCCGCCGCCTGCGGTCCGAGAGCGAACTGCCCGTCATCATGCTCACCGCCATGGGCGAGGCAACGGACCGCATCGTGGGCCTGGAGGTGGGGGCGGACGATTACCTGGCGAAGCCCTTCAACCCGCGTGAGCTGCTGGCCCGCGTGCGCGCCGTCCTGCGCCGGGCGGGCGAGCCCAAACGGGTGGGCGAGGCGCCGGGCGACGCCATCACCTTCGACGGCTGGCGCCTGGACCTCTCCCGGCGCGAGCTGCGCCGCCCGGACGGCGCCCTGGTGCCCCTCACGGCGGGGGAGTTCGACCTCCTCGCGGTCCTGGCCGAGCGCCCCGGCCGGGTGCTCTCGCGCGAGCAGCTCCTGGACCTGACCCGGGGACGGGAGGCCCAGCCCTTCGACCGGAGCGTGGACGTGCAGCTCTCGCGCCTGCGCCGCAAGATCGAGGCCGACCCCAAGGAGCCCGCCATCATCAAGACGGTGCGCGGCGGGGGCTACGTCTTCGCCGCCGGGACCGGCCGCTAGGGTGCGCCTCTTCCCCTCCACCCTGTTCGGGCGTGTCGCCCTGGTCCTGGGCGGCGGCCTGATCGTGACCCTGGTGGCGGCGGTGGCCGTGCTCGGCTTCGTCATGCACGCCGGGGGACCGGCCTACCCGGCCCAGATCCAGCGCATCGCCACGGCCATCGCCATCGCCGACCGCCTGCCGCCCCAGGCCCGGGCCCAGCTCGCCTGGCGCGGCCGCACCGGCTGGCTTCCGCAACCCCCGCCGCCGTTCCCCGACCTGCCGCCGCCGCCCGAGGTCGAGTACTCGGAGGGGGAGACCCCGGACGACCGGCGGGCGGGGGTGATCTGGCCCACGCCCGGACCGACATCCGGGACCGTGGCGCGAGACTGGGCCGCCCGCCACCTGAAGAGCGACGTGCAGGAGGCCCTCGCCCGCGCCGGCTTCGAGGGCCCGGTGGCGATCACGTGGGGCCTGACCCGCTGGGGGGATTCGGCCCGGCCCGACCGCCGCGCCCGCCATCCGCGCCATCTGGTCGTCCAGGCGCGCCTGTCGGACGGCACCTGGGCGGCCGTGCCCCTGCACGCCCCGCCGTTCAGCGGCCCGGGCGTGCTGCCCGGCCTCATCGCGGCGCTGGCGGTGTTCTCCGGCGGCATCGCGGCCCTCGCCGTGTGGGCCGCGGGACGCGTGACGAAACCCCTGAAGCACCTGGCCGAAGCCGCCGGGCGCATGGAGGCCGCGGGCGACGCCCCGCCCGCCGTGGTGGAGGGCCCCCGGGAGGTCCGGCAGGCCGCCCACGCCCTCAACGAGATGGCCGCCCGCGTGCGGCGCTTCGTGGACGACCGCACCCGCATGCTCGCGGCGATCTCCCACGACCTGCGGACCATGCTCACGCGCCTGGCGTTGCGGGCCGAGTACATCGACGACCCGGAGCAGCGCGAGAAGGCCCAGCGCGAGGTGGCCGAGATGGAGGAGATGCTCTCCGCGACGCTGGCCTTCGCGCGCGACGACGCCAAGGCCGAGGCCCGCACCCCCGTGGACCTGGGCGCCGTGCTGGCGGACCTGACCGAGGACCTGACCGAGGCCGGTCACCGGGCGACCTACACTGGCCCGCGCTCCCTGACCGTGCCCGCCCGCCCCGTGGCGATGCGCCGCGCCCTAATGAACCTGGTAAGCAACGCCGTGGCCTACGGCGGCGAGGCCGAGGTGGGCCTGTCCGCGGACGGCGGAACCGTTACCGTGACCGTCGCCGACCGCGGCCCCGGCATCCCCGACGACCTCAAGGAGAAGGTCTTCGACCC
>CAZGRJ010000052.1:0-15900 GCA_964528115.1 uncultured Nitrospirales bacterium | reverse complement strand
TCACCCAGGTGACCCACGGCGTGGCCGTGCGGATGGGCGTCCTCTACCACTACTCGGGCGGGGGCGAGGCGTGAGCAACGCCCTCGTCATCACGGGGGGCCACCTGGTGGACCCGGCGGCGGGGATCGACGAGCCGCGGGACCTTCTCGTGGAGGACGGCGTGGTCCGGGCCGTGGCGCCGCCCGGCACACTGGACAAGAAGGGCGCCCGCGTGGACGCCGGGGGCTGCCTGGTCCTGCCGGGGCTCATCGACACGCACACCCACCTGCGCGAGCCGGGCTTCGAGCACAAGGGGACCATCGCCGGAGCCGCGAAGGAAGCCGCCGCCGGGGGCATCACGACCCTGTTCGCCATGCCGAACACGGACCCCGTGTGCGACTCGGCCGCCGTCTGCGCCTACGTCCAGGCACGGGCCGCGGAGGCGGGTCTTTGCCGGGTGTTCCCCGTGGGCGCGCTGACCCGGGGGATGAAGGGCGAGGCCCTGCCCGACATGGGCGAATTGGCCGGGGCCGGCTGCGCCGCCGTGGCCGACGCCTGGGTGCCGGTGGAGGGCAGCCAGCTCATGCGTCGGGCCCTGGAGTACGCCCTCGGCGCCGCCCTGCCCGTCATCACGGTGCCCGAGGACCTGGGGCTCGCCGGGGGCGGGGTCATGCACGAGGGGCCCGTGGCCACGCGCCTGGGGCTGGCCGGCATCCCGTCCGAGAGCGAGGAGATCTCCGTGTACCGCGCCGTGGCCCTGGCGGAGCTGACGGGCTGCCCGGTCCACCTGGCCCCGATCAGCACCCGGGGCTCGGTGCGCATCGTGCGCAACGCGAAGGAGCGCGGCGTGCCCGTGACCGCCGGAACGGCCCTGCACTACCTGGTCCTCACGGACGCGCGGGTGGCGGGCTACGACACCCTGTGCAAGGTCTACCCGCCCCTGCGCCCCGCCGAGGACGTGGACGTCCTGCGGGCGGCGGTGGCGGACGGGACGGTGTCGGTCCTCACCTCCGGCCACGCGCCCCACGCGGCCTACGAGAAGGCGGTGGAGTTCGACCGGGCGCCGTTCGGCATGGCGGGCCTCGCCACGGCCCTGGCGCTGACCCTGCGCCTGGTGGAGGAGAAGGTCCTGCCGCTGTCGGACGCAATCGCCCGCTGGACCGTGGGGCCCCGGGCCGCGTTCCCGGCCGTGGCGAATTTTGGCGACTTGGGCAACTTTGGCAACTTGGGCAACTTGGGCACCCTCGCCGAGGGCAGCCCGGCGGACCTGACCGTGGTGGCGCCCGGCGAGACCTGGGAGGTGCCCGCCGCCGACCCGGCCGCGGCGGACGCCGGGCCCTACGCGGCCAGCCCCCTGGGGGGCGAGCGCCTCAAGGGGGTGGTGCGGCTCACCCTGCTCGGGGGCAAGCCGGTCCACGAGCCGCCGAACGCCATGACGGCGGGGGCCAGGGGATGAGCGCGAACGGGCATATTCCGGCCCTGCTCGCCCTGGCGGACGGGCGGACCTTCGCGGGCTCGGCCGTGGGAGCGGTGACGGACATGCCGGCGGTGGGCGAGGTGGTCTTCAACACGGCCATGACCGGCTACCAGGAGGTGCTCACGGACCCCTCCTACCACGGCCAGATGGTCACCATGACCTACCCCCACCAGGGCAACTACGGCGTCAACGGCCAGGACGTGGAATCGGCCCGGCCCCAGCTCTCCGGCTTCATCGTGCGGGAGTGCGAGCCCGTCCCCTCCAACTGGCGCGCCGAGGGCGACCTGGACTCGTACCTGAAGCGCAGCGGCATCACCGGCATCGCCGGGATCGACACCCGCGCCCTCACCCGCCACATCCGCGACGCGGGCGCGCAGCAGGGGGTGATCGTCTCGGGCGACGCCGCGCGGGACGTGGAGGCGGCGAAGCGGGCGGCGCGGGAGGCCCCGTCCATCGTCGGGCGGGATCTCGTCCGCGAGGTCACCTGCACGGAGGCCTACGACTGGACCGAGCCCAGCCCCGGGCGCTCGGCGCCGGAGCCGGGGCCCCGGGTGATCGCCTACGACTACGGGATCAAGCGCAACATCCTGCGGCTCCTGGTGGACCACGGCTGCCGGGTGCGCGTGGTGCCCGCCGACACACCCGCGGGGGAGGTGCTGGCGGCGCGGCCGGACGGGGTGTTCCTCTCCAACGGCCCGGGCGACCCGGAGCCGGTGGGCTACGCGATCGACCGCATCGAGCGCCTGCTCGGCAACGTCCCCATCTTCGGCATCTGTCTGGGGCACCAGCTCCTCGCCCTGGCGCTGGGGGCGCGGACGTTCAAGATGCGCTTCGGCCACCACGGCGCCAACCAGCCGGTGAAGGACCTTGCCACCGGGCGGGTCGCCATCACGAGCCAGAACCACGGCTTCGCAGTCGATCCCGACTCCCTGCCCGACACGGTGGAGGTCACCCACCTGAACCTCAACGACATGACGGTGGAGGGCATGCGCCACAAGACCCTGCCCGCGTTCTCCGTGCAGTACCACCCGGAGGCGGCGCCCGGGCCCCACGACGCCCGCGACCTGTTTCCGCGCTTCATTCGCATGATGGAATCGGGAACGCCGGGGCGGGGCGCGTCCGCCTGACCCATGCCGCGCCGCACGGACATCGAATCGATCCTGCTCATCGGCTCCGGACCGATCGTGATCGGCCAGGCCTGCGAGTTCGACTACTCCGGCACCCAGGCCCTGAAGGCCCTCAAGGAGGAGGGGTACAAGGTCATCCTGGTCAACTCGAACCCGGCCACGATCATGACCGACCCGGAGCTGGCCGACCGCACCTACATCGAGCCCATCACCCCCGACGTGGTGGCACGCATCATCGAAAAGGAGCGGCCCGACGCTTTGCTGCCCACCATGGGAGGCCAGACGGCCCTGAACACGGCCATCACCCTGGCCGAGAACGGCACCCTGGAGCGTTACGGGGTGGAGCTGATCGGCGCGAGCCACGACGCCATCGTGGTGGCCGAGGACCGGGAGCGCTTCAAGGAGGCGATGGCCCGGCTGGGGTTGCGCGTGCCGAAGAGCGGCGTCGCGAAAGACCTGAGCCAGGCCCAGCGGGTGGCCGCCCACACGGGCTTCCCGGCCATCATCCGCCCGTCCTTCACCCTCGGCGGCACCGGCGCCGGCATTGCATACAACCGGGACGAGTTCGACGCCCTGGCGGGAATCGCCCTGGAGGCGAGCCCGGTGCACGAGGTGCTGGTGGAGGAGTCGGTCCTGGGGTGGAAGGAGTACGAGCTGGAGGTCATGCGCGACCGGCTCGACAACGTCACCATCATCTGCTCGATCGAGAACATCGACGCCATGGGCGTCCACACCGGCGACTCGGTCACCGTGGCCCCCGCCCAGACCCTCACCGACCCCGAGTATCAGCGCCTGCGCGACGCGTCGCTCGCCATCATCCGCGAGGTGGGGGTGGACACGGGGGGCTCCAACATCCAGTTCGCCGTGAACCCGGAGGACGGCGACTTCGTGGTCATCGAGATGAACCCGCGGGTGTCGCGCTCGTCGGCCCTCGCCTCGAAGGCGACGGGCTTTCCCATTGCCAAGATCGCGGCCAAGCTGGCGGTGGGCTACTCCCTGGACGAGATCCAGAACGACATCACGCGCGAGACGCCCGCCTGCTTCGAGCCCACCATCGACTACGTGGTGGTGAAGCACCCGCGCTTCGCGTTCGAGAAGTTCCCCAAGGCCGACCCGGTGCTCACCACCCAGATGAAGTCGGTGGGCGAGACCATGTCCATCGGCCGCACCTTCACGGAGGCATTGGGCAAGGCGATCCGCTCCCTCGAGGTGGACAAGATGGGCCTCGACCCGCGCACCGGGGGGCGCGACCCGGGGGCGGCGCGGACCTACACCCTGGAGCGGCTCACCACGCCCAACTGGGAGCGGCTGTGGCACCTGGCCGACGCGATCCGGCTCGGCATCCCCGAGGGCGAGATCCACCGGGCGTGCAAGTTCGACCCGTGGTTCATCCGCCAGGTGGCCCGGGTGGTCGCCATGGAGGACGCGGTCAAAGCCGCGGGTGCGGGGGCGCTCGAGGACCGGGCCCTGCTCCTTGATGCCAAGCGCGACGGCCTGTCGGACGTCCACATCGGCGCCCTCACGGGGGCCGGCGAGGACGCCGTGCGGCGGGCCCGCGAGGCATTGGGGGTCATCCCGGTGTTCAAGCGCGTGGACACCTGCGCGGCGGAGTTCGAGGCCTACACCCCCTACCTCTACTCGACCTACGAGGAGGAGTGCGAGGCGGATCCCTCCGACCGGCGCAAGGTGGTGATCCTGGGGGGCGGGCCCAACCGGATCGGCCAGGGGATCGAGTTCGACTACTGCTGCGTGCACGCCGTGATGGCGGCCCGGGACGCGGGGGCCGAGGCCATCATGGTCAACTGCAACCCGGAGACGGTCTCCACCGACTACGACACCTCGGACCGGCTCTACTTCGAGCCCCTGACGCTCGAGGACGTCCTTGCGATCGTCCGGCGCGAGCAGCCCGAGGGGGTCGTGGTCCAGTTCGGCGGCCAGACCCCCCTGAAGCTCGCCATCCCCCTGGAGCGCGAGGGGGTGCGCATCCTGGGGACGAGCCCGGACGCCATCGACCGGGCCGAGGACCGGGAGCGCTTCGGGCGCCTGGTGGACAAGCTGGGCCTCAAGCAGCCCGCGGGCGGCACCGCCCAGTCGGAGGACGAGGCGGTAAAGGTGGCGGAGCGCATCGGCTTCCCGGTCATGGTGCGGCCGTCCTACGTCCTGGGCGGCCGGGCCATGGAGGTGGTGTACGACGCCGACAGCCTGCTCGCCTACATGGGCCGCACGGCCGTGGGCACGTCGCGCCGGGCGGTGCTCATCGACCAGTTCCTCGCCGACGCCACGGAGGTGGACGTGGACGCGGTGGGGGACGGCGAGCGCGTGATCGTCGCGGGCATCATGGAGCACATCGAGGAGGCCGGGGTCCACTCGGGCGACTCGGCCTGCTCGCTGCCGCCGTTCTCGCTGGAGCGCCCCATCGTGGAGGAGATCGCCCGCCAGACCCGGGCCATCGGCATGGAGCTGGGGGTGATCGGGCTCATGAACGTCCAGTTCGCCGTGAAGGCGGGCGAGGTGTACGTCCTGGAGGTCAACCCCCGGGGCAGCCGCACGGTGCCGTTCGTGAGCAAGGCCACCGGCGTGCCCTGGGCCAAGATGGCCATGCGCTGCATGATGGGCGAGCGCCTGGATGCGCTGAAGGTGACGGAGCCGGACTTCTTCGGCATGCGCCACGTGGCGGTGAAGGAGGCGGTGTTCCCGTTCAACAAGTTCCCGGGCGTGGACACGATCCTGGGGCCCGAGATGGTCTCCACGGGCGAGGTCATGGGCATCGACTCCGACTTCGGCCTCGCGTTCGCCAAGGCCCAGTCCGGCGCCTGGACCGCCCTGCCCGCCACCGGCAAGGCGTTCCTGTCGGTGCGCGACGTGGACAAGCCGGCGATCGTCGCCATCGCGAAGGAGCTGCACGCCCTGGGCTTCGAGATCCTGGCCACGGACGGCACCTGCCGGGCCATCGCCGCGGCCGGGGTGCCCGTCACCCGGGTCAACAAGGTGAAGGAGGGCCGGCCCCACATCGTGGACATGGTCAAGAACGGCGAGGTGACCCTGTGCGTCAACACGGTGGGGGACGCGCAGGGCCAGGCCGACTCCTTTTCCCTGAGGCGCGAGGCGGTGGGGCGCAAGATGAGCTACTTCACCACCGCCGCCGGCGGCAAGGCCGGCGCCCGCGCGATCGGCGCCGTGCGGGAGAAGGGGCTCTCCATCCGGGCCCTGCAGGACTACTTCGGCGGCGCGGGGGCGCGCCACCGAGAGGCCTGAGGCGCACCGCCACGGCCCCGGCCCTTCGGTTGCGCCCGGCCGCACGCGCCGCTACATTGAACCTCAACGCGGACCCTTCGCAGCCGGGCGATGGGTCCGCGCCATTTTTTTAAGCAGGGGGGCATGCCGTGCAGGGAGCACCGATGCGGGAGCCGATCACGAGCGAGGGGTTCGCCCGGCTCAAGGACGAGCTGGACCACCTCAAGCAGGTCCAGCGCCCGGCCGTGATCGAGGCCATCGCCGAGGCCCGCGGCCACGGCGATTTGTCGGAGAACGCCGAGTACGACGCGGCCAAGGACCGGCAGGGCTACATCGAGGGGCGCATCCGGGAGCTGGAGACCAAGATCGCCACCTCGGAGGTGATCGACATCTCGCGCCTGTCGGGCGAAAAGGTCACCTTCGGCGCCACCGTGCGCCTGGTCGACAGCGAGAACGACGCCGAGGTGACGTACCAGATCGTGGGGGTGGACGAGGCCGACCTGAACAAGGGCCGCATCTCGGTCCGCTCCCCCATGGCACGGGCCCTCATCGGGCGCCAGCCGGGGGACGAGGTCACTCTGGTGGCCCCCGGCGGCACGCGCGAGTTCGAGATCCTGGAGGTCGGCTTCACCTGACGGCCCGAACCCTGCCCGCGCCTCCCCTCCTCACCCTCACCACCGACTTCGGCCTCCACGACCCCTACGCGGGCGTGATGAAGGGGGTGATCCTGGCGATCGCCCCCGAGGCCCGGCTCGTGGACCTGAGCCACGAGGTGGCCCCGTTCCACGTCGAGCAGGGGGCCTTCGTCGTGGCCCAGGCGGTGCCCCACTTCCCGGAGGGGACGATCCACCTGGTGGTCGTGGACCCGGGCGTGGGCAGCGCCCGCCGGGCCCTGGTGGCGCGCGGCCGGCGCGCCTTTTACGTGGGGCCCGACAACGGCGTCCTGGGGCCGCTCCTGGCCCTGGACGGACCCGCCACCGTGCACGCCATCGGGACGCCGGACTTTCTGCCCGAGGGCCGCAGCGCCACCTTCCACGGGCGCGACGTGTTCGCCCCGGCCGCCGCCCACCTGGCGCTCGGCAAACCACTCGACGCATTCGGGCCGACGGTGGACGAGGACCTGGCGCGCCCCTTCGCGGGCCCCGAGGAAACGGCCGCCGGCTGGACCGGCGCGGTCCTGCACGTGGACCGGTTCGGCAACCTGATCACGAACCTCCCCAACACCCTGGCGGACCGGCTTTCGGCCGTGGAGATCGCCGGCCGCCGCCTCGACGTGGTGCCGAACTACGGCGCCCTCGCGCGGGGCGAGCCCGGTGCCGTGCCCGGGAGCGTGGAACGGATCGAGGTGTTCGTGCGGGAGGGCTCGGCCCGCGACCTGCTCGGCGCTGGCGTGGGGACGCCGGTGGTCGGGCTGAAGGTGCCCTGATCCGCTAGTCCGCCAATTCCAGCGTCACCTTCGCCGCCAGGGGGTCCACGTGGCGGACGAGGACCTTCACCGGCATGCCGATCTGGAGGCGCCGCCCGGTGCGCTCGATCAGGGCCATGTGGCGCTCGTCGTGGACGACGGGCGGCGCCAGCGTGTCCGCGTGGACCAGGCCCTCGAAGCCGATCCCCTTTAATTCCACGAACAGGCCGAAGCGGACCACCGAGGCGATCACGCCGTCGAGGGTCGCCCCCACCTGGTCCGCCAGGTACCGACACATCTTGATGTCCACCACCTTGCGTTCCACGCCCATGGCGCGCCGCTCCCGCTCGCTCGCGTGGGTGGCGGTCCGCTCCAGCTCGCCCACCCACGCGAGGTCCTGCCAGCGCCCGCCCGCGATCCGGTGCCGGGCCAGGCGGTGGACCATCAGGTCGGGGTAGCGCCGGATGGGCGAGGTGAAGTGGCAGTAGCGCGGCGCCGCGAGGCCGTAGTGGCCCACGTTCTCGCCCGAGTAGCGGGCCTGCTTGAGGGAGCGGATGAGCAGCGCGTTCAGGACGTGCTCCGCCGGGTGGCCCCGGGCCTTGGTGAGCAGCTCCTGCAGGCCCTTGGGGGGCGGCGCCTCGGCGTAGGACGGGATGAAGACATCCGGCCCCAGGACGTTGCGGGCCACGGGGACGAACGCCGCGATCTTCTCGACGTCCGGCGTCTCGTGGATGCGGAAGACCACCGGCCACTTCGCCGACGCGAGCCACCCCGCCACGGCCTCGTTGGCCGCCAGCATGAACTCCTCGATGAGCCGGTGCGCGATCTCGCGCGGCTGATGGACGATCTCGCGGATCTCGCCCCCGTCGCCCAGGACCACCATCGCCTCGGGCAGGTCCAGGTCCAGGCTGCCGCGCCGCTGGCGGATGCGCATGCGCTTCTCGGCGAGTTCCCCCATGGCCTCCAGCATGGGGACGAGGGTCTCGATCCCCTCCCCGGCCGCGGCGTCCTTGTCCACCAGGAGCTTGTTGACGCGGGTGTAGGTCAGGCGCGCGTCGCTGCGGATCACTGAGGGGTACACCTTGCGCGTGACGCGCCGGCCCAGGGCGTTGAAGCCCATCTCGACGGTGAGGGTCAGCCGGTCGACGTTCGGGTTCAGGGAGCAGATGCCGTTCGAGAGGGCGTGGGGGAACATGGGCACCACCCGGTCCGGCAGGTAGATGCTCGTGGCCCGGTCGCGCGCCTCGGCGTCCAGGACCGAGCCCTCGGGGGCGAAGGCGTCCACGTCGGCGATGTGGACCCACAGGGTGCAGCCGCCTTGGTCGCCCGGGACGAGGGAGACCGCGTCGTCGAAGTCCTTGGCGGTCTCGCCGTCGATCGTCACGGTGGGCAGGTCGCGCAGGTCCTCGCGGCCCTTCAGGTGGCGGCCCGTCACCTCCTGCGGAAGTCCCTCGGCGGCGGCGAGGACGGCGTCGGGGAAGGCGGGCTCGACCCCGGCCTCGGCCAGCATGAGGGGCGAGTCCAGGGCCGGGTCGGTGCCGTCTCCCAGGGCCTGGACCACCTTCCCGAACAGGGGCTCGCCCCGCTCCGGGTAGCCGGTCACGGCCACCTGCACCAGCTCGCCCTCACGGGCCTTCGGACCGCCCGAGCCCGTGACATGCACGACGCGCCCCAGGCGCTCCTCCAGGGGCGCGACCACCCAGCGGCCGTGCTCCCGCCCCAGGCGGCCCACCAGGGACGCGCGGCCGCGCTTGACGATGGCGAGCGCCGTGGCGCGGACGCGGCCGTCGGGGCCGGGCACGGCGGTGACCTCCACCGTGTCGCCGTGCATGGCGCCGTGCATCTCGCGCCGGGGGACATAGACGTCGTCGCCGCCCCCCTCCGGGACCACGAAGCCGAAGCCGTCCGGGTGGCCCACCAGGCGGCCGCGCACCGGGGCCGCGGCGTCGGCCGAGAGGAACCCGGCGCGCCCGGCCGCCACGAGCTTGCCGTCGCGCACCAGGTCCTTGAGGGCCCGCTTGACGTCGCGCTTGCGGGCGCGGGGGAGGCTGAGGCGGCGCATCAGCTCGCCGGCGGAGAGGGGCTCCGACCCGGCGCGCTTGACGGCCGCGTACAGGCGGTCGGCGAGGGACTTGGCCACGAGGGCTCTACGGCGCCGCGGGCGCGGGGGCGTCGGCCGGGGCAAGCCGCAGGGTGCCCGCCACGGCGCCGTCGGCGCGGCGCACCTGCAACAGGTCCCAGGCGCCGTCCGGGCGCTCCACGAGCACGTCCACCATGGGCCCGGCGGGGGCCACCTGGACGACCCGGCCCCCGGCCGGCAGGTGTACCGTGGCCTCCGGCGCCGTCGCGGGGGGGGCACCGGTGGGCGCCAGGCCGGGGTCGAGGGCGGCCGGGTGGTGCTCGACCCAGCGCACGAACAGGACCGTGAACCCCGCCACGATCAGCAGCCCCATGGCGACGACCGCCATCTTGAGGCCGGTCACGGCGCGTTTTCCCGAGGCTGGGGCTTCGGGCGGCAGCCACGCAGGACGGGCTCCTTCACCCGGTGCGGGTTGCGCACCAGCATCAGGGACAGGTACTCGAGCTTGCGGCCGCGCAGCTTGCGCAGGTCGCGCTCCACCTCCTCCTCGTCCGTGCCGACCTTGCTGACGAACACGGCGTGGTCCAGCAATCCACGCTTCTCCAGCAGGTCCACGAGCGGGTCCATGACGGGCTTGGGCTTGAGCAGGACCAGGGTATCGAACCGGTCCAGGAGGGCCTCGATCTCGGACACGCCGTAGGTGGCGGGCAGGACGGCCACCCGGTCGTCCGCCGCGGCGAGGGGCACGAGGGTGCGGGCCGCGGCGGCGTGGTAGGCGCTGACGCCGGGGACCACCTCCACCGGCACCTCCGGGTGGGCCCGCGTCACGGCGCCCAGGACGTGCACGAACGTGCCGTAGGTGAGCGGGTCGCCCTCGCACAGGAAGGCCGCGTCGCGCCCGGCGGTCAGGTGCCCGCCCAGTTGCTGCGCCGCCCGCTCCCAGTGGGGGCGCAGGACCTCCGGATCGGAGCGCATGGGGAAGGTCAGCTCCAGGACCGTGTGGTCGGGGCGGATGAGGTCCCGCGCGATGCTGCGGGCGAAGCTCTCGGCCCCCTTGGCCTTCACCGGGACGGCGAGGACCTCGCAGCGCGCGATGACGCCGGCGGCCCGGGGCGTGATCAGGTCCGGGGCGCCGGGGCCGAGGCCGACGCCGTACAGGGTGCCGGGCCCGGAAGATGGGCTACGTGTGGGCATGGGGGCCGGTCGCTTGGAGGCGCGGCATCAATCCGCGCGGGCCCCAGTATAACGCGGTGGTGAAGCTAGCCGGCGGGGACGGCGGACGGGTCGTCGGACGTGGTGGGCGTGGCCGGCACGTCCTCGTCCTCGTGGTCGTACGGCATGCGCACGTGGTGCGTGCCCGGCGGGCAGGTTCCGTGGTCCACGTGGTACACGAACTCGTCGCGGAAGTGGTCCAGGGCCGTGCGCACCGGCAGGCAGGCGCCGTCCACCAGGGCGCAGCAGGCGGTGCCGGCGACGGAGGTTGCGATGCGCGCCAGGTTCTCGATCTCCTTCAGGGTACCCCGGCCCGCCTCCAGGGCGGAAAGCCAGTGGTACATGAAGCGGGTGCCGTCGCGGCACGGGGTGCACTTGCCGCACGACTCCTCGCTGAAGAAGTGCAGGAGGCTCTGGGTGGTGCTCACCATGCACGTGGCGTCGTCGAACACCATGATCGCGCCGGTGCCGAACTCGCCCTTGATCGCCTTGATGGAATCGAAGTCCAGGGGCACGTCCAGGTGGTCGCGGGTGATGAAGCCGGACGCGGCGCCGCCGGTCAGGGCCGCCTTGAAGTTGTGGCCCCCCGGGATGCCGCCGGCCGCTTCGAGCAGCGTCCGCAGGGTGGTGCCCATGGGGAACTCGTAGTTGCCCGGGCGCGCCACGTGGCCGCTCATGGAGAAGACCTTGGGGCCCGGGGCCGAGGGGGAGCCGATCTGGGCGAAGCCCTCCGGGGTCTCGGTGACCACCAGGGGGATCGCCATGAGGGTCTCGATGTTCTGGACCACCGTGGGGCGGCCCCACAGGCCCACCACCGTGGGATAGGGCGGCTTGGGGCGCGGGATCGGGAGCTTGCCCTCGACGGACTCGATCAGGGCCGTCTGCTCGCCGCAGATGTAGGCCCCGCCGCTGACGAACAGCTCGAACTCCACGTCCACGCCGGTGCCCAGGATGTCCTTGCCGATCACCCCCGCGGCCTTGGCCTCGGCCAAGGCGTGGGCGATGCGCTCCTGGGCCAGCTTGTACTCCAGGCGCACGTAGACGATCGCCTTGGTGGCCTTGACCGCGTAGGCGTTCAGGACCATGCCCTCGATGAGCTGGTGGGGATTCTCCTCCATCAGCTCCTTGTCCTTGAAGGTACCGGGCTCGGACTCGTCGCCGTTGGCGATCACGTAGCGCTGGCCGGGCACGTCCGCCACCCGGCGCCACTTCTTCGCCACCGGCTGGCCGGCGCCGCCGCGCCCGCGCAGGTGGGAGGTGGCGAGCCACTGGGTGAACTCGGCCCGGTCCACCCGGCCGAGCACCTTGTGCAGGGCGTCGTAGCCCCCCACGGCGAAGTACTCCTCCAGCCGCCACAGGCCGGGGCGGTCGCGGTGCTTCAGGAGCAGATGGGTTGTGGTGCTGACGCCGCTCAACGAAAAAACGTGTCCGCCTGCCGCCCGGCGCCTCCCCCGTTCGAGGGGGCGCAACGTTGCCATCGATCCGAGTCCCACTCCTGTCGGCACGGTCCTGCCCGTTTCTTAATCCATTTTTTGAGGGGTTTTGGCCTGCGTAAAACGCCCATTGACCGGCCGTTGATCGGGCATTGAACGCGCTTGGGCCCCGTGCTACGGTCTCGCCCGTCATGGACGAGACCCCCGCGCGCCGCACCACCGGCGACCGTTTCCTGCTGGCCGTGGCCACGGGCCTGGGGAGCGGCCTGGCCCCGGTGGCCCCGGGCACGGCCGGAAGCCTGGTGGGGCTGGCCCTCGCCTGGGCCCTCTCCGGCCTGCCCCTGTGGGGCTACGTGGCCGCCACGGTGGCCGTGTCGGCCCTGGGGGTGGCGGCCTCGGCCCGGGCGGAGACCCTGCTCGGGGCCAAGGACCCGGGGCGGGTGGTGATCGACGAGGTGGCGGGGATGCTGGTGACCGTGGCGGGGGTGCCCCCCTCGGCCCTGTTCCTGGTGACGGGGTTCCTCCTGTTCCGCTTGTTCGACATCGTCAAGCCGTTCCCCTGCCGCTGGGCCGAGCGCCGCCTGCCGGGGGGATGGGGGGTCATGGGCGACGACCTCATCGCCGGGGCCTACGCCTGCCTGGTGCTGCACCTGGCCTGGGCCGCCCTCCTGCCCAGCGGCGGGGTGCTCGTCTGACCCCGTTGAGGGAGGGCCAATGCACGGAACCGTCATGCCGGGGGCCGCGGTCATCGTCACGGGCAGCGAGCTGCTCACGGGGGCGGTGGCGGACACGAACGGCCCCTTCCTGGCCCGGCGCCTGGCGGCCCTGGGTGTGCCGTGCCGGGCCATCACCGCCGTGGGGGACGATCCCGCGGCCCTGGAGGCGGCCCTGCGCCTGGGGCTCCGGCACGCCCGCCTGGTGGTGGTGACCGGGGGCCTGGGGCCCACCCGCGACGACCTGACCCGCCACGCCGTGGCCGCCGCCCTGGCCCGGCCCCTGGTGGAGGCGCCGGCCCTGGCCCGCCACCGGGCCGCCCCGGTGCCGGAGGGGGCGGAGCAGGTGCTCAACCCCCTGGGGAGCGCGGCCGGGTTCTGGCTGGAGGCCGGGGACGCGGCCGTGTGCGCCATGCCGGGGGTGCCGTGGGAGATGGAGGCCATGTGGGGGGGCCTGGAGGCGCGGGTGAAGGGGTGGTTCCCGGAGGCCGAGCCCGGCACCTTTGTCACCCTGCGCACGGCGGGCCTCACGGAGCGCGAGGTGGAGGGGCGCCTGGAGGCCGTGCGGGAAGCCCTGGAACGGGACGGGGCGGGATACGGCGTGACCGCCCGCCCCCTGGCCGTGGACGTCCACCTGTGGGCCCCGGTCCGGCGGGCGGCGGGGCGCGCGGCCGAGGCCGCCCGCGAGGTCCTCGCGGACTGGATCTACGCCGAGGGGGCCGAGACCCTGTCCCAGGTGGTGGGGAACGCCCTGCGGGCCGCCGGGCGGCGCATCGCCACCGCCGAGTCGTGCACCGGCGGGGCCCTGTGCGCGGCCCTGGTGGCCGTGCCGGGGGCATCGGACTACGTGGACCGGGGGGTGGTCACCTACGCCGACCGGGCCAAGGCGGACGTCCTGGGGGTGCCGGAGGACGTCCTCGCCGTCCACGGGGCCGTGAGCGAGCCGGTCGCCCGGGCCATGGCCGAGGGGCTCCTCGCCCGCGCCGGGGTGGATCTGACCGTGGCCGTCACCGGCATCGCCGGGCCCACCGGGGGGACGCCCGACAAGCCGGTGGGCCTGGTGTACATGGCCGTCGCCGAGGCCGGCGGCACCTTCTGCCGCCCGTTCCACCACGGCGGGTACCGGCACGGCGGCGACCGCGAGCGCTTCATCGCCCGCACCGTGACCCGGGCCCTGGACCTGGTCCGCCTGCATGCGGCCGGCGGCCTGGCGGCCCTGGAGGCGCGCTACCCGCCCGATTCGTGAGCATTATTCCCGGCGGCCCGCGTTGACTCGGGGGCGGGCCGGGTGCTACAAAATCCAACCGCTCCACGGTGCCCGGCGTCGGCGAGACACCGGGCGGCAAGAGGGAAACCGGTGCAAGTCCGGTGCGGTCCCGCCACTGTGAGCGCAGAGTCTCCCCTCACGTCGATGGTCACTGGGCGCGGAGCCCGGGAAGGCCGAGGGGAGGCGGCGACGCGCGAGCCAGGAGACCTGCCGTGGGGATTGTGACGTTTCCCGTGGAGGAACCCATGCACCTCGCCCCGAACACATCCGCCCGGCCCCGCGCGTCCGCCGCGCAGGCGGCCCTGTCGAACCTCGTGCCGGCCCTAATGGGCATCGGGCTGCTCGCCCTGATCGGCTTCGCCCCCTACCCGGCCGTGCACGACGCCTTCCACGACGTCCGCCACACGGCGGGCTTCCCCTGCCACTAGCCCCGGAGGGCCCCCCGATGAACGAGCCGACGAGCGGCGGTGGGCAGGTGCGCGCGGTCATCGCGGCCGCGGTGGCGGCGGGGGTGCCGGCGGGCCTCGTGTACGCGGCGGCGGCCTACGTCATCGCCATGCCGGTGCTGCTGGAGGCGGAGGTCTTCGAGACCGGCGTCCACGCCGGGCACGCCGCCCACGCCGTGCAGGTGGCCGTGACCGGCGCCGGCCTGGGGCGGCTCCTGTGGGGGCTCGCGGGCGCCGTGGGCATGGGCTGCGGTCTGGCGCTGGTCCTGACCCCCCTCGTGCGGGCAATGGACCGGGCCAAGCCCGGTGCCAAGCCGGGCTGGCGGACCGGGGCCGCCGTGGGGGCCCTGGCGTTCGTGGCGGTCTTTCTGCTGCCGGCCCTGGTGACCCTGCCCGGCCCGCCGGGGGTGGAGCACGGCCCCGCCCTGGCGGCGCGGCAGGGGGCGTGGGTCCTGTCGCTCCTGCTGTTCGCGGCGGCTTGTGGCGCCGGGGCCTGGGCCCGCGCGGTCCTGTTGCGCAGCGGCCGGGGCCCGCGGGAGGCGGTCCTGGGGGCGGCCGTGCTGGGGCTGCTCGTGTGGGCCGCCGGGGTGGGGCTGTTCCTGGTCACGACGGGCTTCGACCCGGCGCCGGAGACGGGCTACGTGCCGGATGCGCTGATCGTGCGTTTCGCCGCCGCCACGGTCGTGTGCAACGCCTTCCTCTACGCCGCCCTGGGGGCGTTCATCCCCCCCGCCCTGCGCCGCTTCGGCCCCTAGGGACGGCCGGACCGCGTGTTTTGTCGCGTGCCGGTCCCGGTGCTAAGATGCGGGTCTGCCGATTGCTCCGGGAGACAAGCGCCATGATGCCCCTGGCCGTGCTGATGAACCGCAATCTCTGTGTCGTGGAGCCCGAGCGCACCCTCAAGGAGGCGGCCCAGGTGATGGCCCGCGACCGGGTGGGGTGCCTCCTGGTGAAGCAGGGCGCCGACTACGTCGGCATCCTGAGCGAGACCGACATCGTCCGCCGCGCCCTGGCCGAGGGCCTGGGGCCCGAGACCTGCGCCGTGTCCCAGGTGATGAGCGCGCCGATCATCACGATCGACGTGGAGCAGTCCATCACCCACGCGAACGAGATCATGAGCGCCAAGAAGATCCGGCACCTCGTGGTCACCGAGCGCGGCGAGGTGGTCGGGATCATCTCGGTCCGCGACCTGGTCCTCTACTACAAGAACCGGCTCTAGCCCCCGCGCGCGGGCGCGTGTACGGGAGGGGCGGTTACACCCCGGCGGCGGCGTCGCGCCAGATGCACGCCTCGCCCAGGCGTGCGAGGAGCGCGGCGTGGGCCCGCAGCTCCTCCTCCGAGGCGCGGGCGAGCAGGGGCCGTCGGCCGGCGGGCAGGGACGAGCCCGGCGGGATGAGGGGGTGGACCTCCTCCACGGGGCCCTCGGGGGCGGCGCCGGCGGCCTCGCCCCACTCCTTCTCCAGGCCGTTGAGCCAGGTCTGGTGGCCCCCCAGCATGGCGACGTAGACGTCGGCCAGGATCTCGGCG
>CAZGRJ010000051.1:1956-15916 GCA_964528115.1 uncultured Nitrospirales bacterium | reverse complement strand
TAGGCCGCCGCGCCCTTGGGCGTGTTGTTGTACAGGTGGTTCTCCAGGTAGTCGATCCCGGCGCCGGTCGTGTCCGAGTCCCAGCCGTTGGACGACACCGTCGTGCCCGGCTCGGCCGCGGTGCCCGTCGCCAGCTGGGTCACGCCGTTGTACGTGCCCGTGGCGTCCATGGTGGGCCAGCGCCCCACGTCCTTGTAGAAGCCGGCGAGCCCGGCCGCGATCACCTGGGCCTCGTTCTCGGCCCGGGCGAGCTTGGCGTCGTCGATGTTCTTGGCGATCAGCGGCGCCAGGATGGCGGCCAGGAGCGCCACCACGGCGATCACCACCACCACCTCCACCAGCGTGAAGCCGGCGCGTCGGTCAAACGTGTTGATTTTCATGTCCCCTTTCCTCGCTTTTGGCCGTCCCGCACACCCCTGCGCAGGTCCTGTCCCGTCTCCTGTCGGCGCGCGGAAGTTCCGACGTGAGGGCCGAAACGGGCGGAATTTCGGAGTTATGCCTATGGATTGGGCATTCAGGGCCGCCCGGGCCGGGCCTGGACCGGGGCGATCCCGGCCGCCTGGCGGACGAAGGCGGCCACGTCGGCGGCCGGCATGGGGCGGCCGATGAAGAAGCCCTGCCCCTCGTGGCACCCCTCGGCCTGCAGGAGGGCGTACTGGTCGGCGGTCTCGATGCCCTCGGCCACCACGCGCAGGCCCAGGTTGCGGGCCATGGCGAGGATCGTCCGGGTGATGGCGGCGCTGTCCGGGTTGGTGGTCACGTCCTGCACGAAGGAGCGGTCCACCTTGAGGGCGTCCAGGGGGAAGCGCTGGAGGTAGGCGAGGGACGAGTAGCCCGTGCCGAAGTCGTCGATGGAGAGGGTCACCCCCATCTCCTTCAGGCTCATGAGGGCCTTCACGGTGGCCTCCGCGTCCTGCATGAAGGTGCTCTCGGTCAGCTCCAGGTCCAACAGGCGTGGGTCCAGGCGGGTGTCCACCAGGATTCGGCCCACGGTGGGGGCGAGGTCCTCCTGCCAGAACTGACGGGCCGAGAGGTTCACGGCGACCCGGAACGGCGGGAGGCCCTCGTCGCGCCAGCGCTTCCCTTGCGCGCAGGCGGTGGCGAGGACCCATTCGCCGATGGGCACGATCAGGCCCGTCTCCTCCGCCAGGGGCACGAAGTCGCCGGGAGGCACGAGCCCCAGGCGCGGGTGGTTCCAGCGCAAGAGGGCCTCGAAGCCCACCGGGCGGCCGGTCCGCATGTCCACGGTGGGCTGGTAGTGGAGCAGCAGCTCGCCGTGGTCGAGGGCCTTCTGGAGGTCGTTCTCCAGGGCCAGGCGGCGCTCGGCACCCGCGTTCATGGCGGGGCTGTAGAAGCGGAAGGTGTTCTTGCCCTGGCGCTTGGCGTGGCGCAGGGCGGCGTCGGCGTTGCGCAGCAGGTTGTGGACGAGGGTCCCGTCCTCCGGGTAGAGGGAGATGCCGATGCTGGTGGTGGTGTACACGTCCTGCCCGCCGATGGCGTACGCCTCGGCCAGGATGTCCAGGATGCGCCGGGCCAGGGTGGCGACGTCCTCCGGAGCGCCCACCCGATCGAGGACCAGGGTGAACTCGTCGCCCCCGAAGCGCGAGATCTCGGCCTTCATGCCGGCGGCGGCCGCGACCTCCAGGCAGCCGGTCAGGCGCATGGCGGCCGCCTTGAGGAGCTGGTCGCCGGCGTCGTAGCCCAGGCTCGCGTTGATGCGGGTGAAGCGGTCCAGCCCCACGAACAGGACGGCGGCCTTGCGCCGGGCGCGGCGGGCGTCCTCCAGGGTGCGGGCCAGGCGCTCCTTGAACAGGATGCGGTTGGGCAGGTCCGTCAGCGCGTCGTGCAGGGCCATGTGGCGGATGCGGGCCTCGGCCTCGTGGCGCTCGGTGATGTCCTGGAGGGTGCCCACCACGCGCCGGGGGCGGCCGTCCGGATCGCGCCCGATCTCGGCCACCAGGCGCACGGCGCCCACGGTGCCGTCCGGTCGCACCACGCGGAAATCGGTGGAGAACGGCGCGGTGCACTTCATGGCCGCCCGGAACGCCGCCATGACGGCCCCCCGGTCGGCGCGGTGCACGTTCGCCGTAAACGAGCGGAAGGTGCAGTCGAGACGCTCCGGCGGCCGGCCGAGCACCCCCTGCACGATGTCGGAGCAGGCCACCCGGTCCGCCGCGACGTCCCACTCCCAGTGGCCCAGGCGGGCGATGCGCTGGGCGTTCGCCAGGCGCGCCTCGCTCTCCCGCAGGGCCGCGGCCGTGGCGCCGGCCCGCATCATGTAGCGGACGCGCTGCAGGAGCGTGCCCCAGTGCACCGGCTTGGTGACGAAGTCCGTCGCCCCCGCGTCGAACGCCCGGGAGATGGCGTCGTGGTCGTCCAGGGCCGTGACCATCAGGACCGGCATCGTCTGCCCGCCCGGCGCGGCGCGGATCTCGCGGCAGGCGGTGAAGCCGTCCATGCCCGGCATGACCACGTCCAGAAGGACCACGTCCGGGCGGCGCCGGGCCACGGCGGCCAGGGCGGCCGCGCCGTCGGCGGCGTCGTCCACGGCGAACCCGCCGCGCTCCAGGGCGGCGCGGGCCACCTCCCGGCTGGGGCCGTCGTCGTCCACCACGAGGACGAGGGGGCGTTCTGGCTCGCTGGGGCTCACGCACACCTCCACGGGAGCCCGGGCGGCGCGTGCTGTTCCCCTTCCGCGCCGCCGCCCCGGTCCCGGGAACGGGCCGAGGGGGCTCTCTTCCGCTTATCGTCCGCGCGGGCGCGGGGGTTGAGGCGGAACCGGCCCGGACGTCTCGGTTTTCAGGGCGCGGAGCGGCGCCAGAGGGTGGCGAGGAGCGGCCCCGTCACGTTGTGCCAGATGGAGAAGAGCGCCCCCGGCACGGCGGCGAGGGGGCCGAAGTGGGAGACGGCGAGGGACACGGCGAGGCCCGAGTTCTGCATCCCCACCTCGATCGCCACCGTGCGCCGCGCGGGCACGGTGAGGCCGAAGCGCCGGGCGACTCCGTAGCCCAGGGCCAGGCCGATGGCGTTGAGGGCCACCACGGCGAAGAGGACCTCGCCGGCGGCGTTCAGGTGCTCCCGGTTCAGCCCCACCACGACCCCCACGATCCACGAGATGGCCGCGATGGAGACCAGGGGCAGCACGCCGTGCAGGAGCCGCGGGGAGGGCGTCCAGTAGTGTCGGGCCACGGCCCCCAGGGTCACGGGCAGGAGGATGCGCTCGGCGACGCTCACCAGCAGCGGTCCCGGGTGCACCGGCACCCAGGCGGAGAGGAGGATGCCCGCCCACAGGGGCGTGAAGATGGGGCTCAGGAGGGTGGAGGCGGTGGTCATGGCCACGGACAGGGCCACGTCGCCCCGGGCCAGGAAGGCCACCACGTTGGAGGCCGTGCCGCCGGGGGCCGCCCCCACCAGGACCAGGCCCACCGCCAGGTCGCGGGGCAGGTCCAGGACCCAGGCGAGCAGGGCCGCGGACAGGGGCATGACCAGGTACTGCAGGACCACGCCGATCACGGCGGGGCGCCCGGCCCGGCGCAGGGCCCGCACGTCGCGGGGTGCCAGGGTGAGGCCCATGCCCAGCATGATGACCGCCAGGCCGAACGGGATGCCGTCGCGCCCGGCCGCCGCGGCATCGGGGAAGGCGTAGCCCCACGCGGCCCCCAGGAGGATCCACAGGATGAAAGCGTCCTGGGCCCAGCGCATCCACCGCGGCACGGGGTGCCGCACCGGGGCCCGCGCCGGGCCCGGCCCGCCAGGGGGGCTCACGGGCGCTTGCGGGCCAGGGTGAGGCCGTCGGCGATGGGGACCATGGACAGGTCCACCCGCTCGTCGGCGTGCAGCGCGCGGTTGAATTCCCGGATCGCCTCCGTGGCGGAATCGCGCTCCTTCGGCTCGACCACCCGGCCGCTGCGCAGGACGTTGTCGAAGGCCATCAGGCCGCCCGGCCGCAGGAGCGCCAGGGAGCGCTCGTAGTAGGCCGGATACCCCTCCTTGTCCGCGTCGATGAAGGCGAAGTCGAAGGTGCCCGCGCGCCCCTCCGCGAGCAGGGCGTCCAGGGACGCCGTGCCGTCGCCGAGGCGCAGCTCGATCCGGTCGTCCACCCCGGCGCGCTTCCAGTAGCGTTGCGCCACGGCGGTGGCCTCCGGGTCCACGTCCAGGGCGTAGACCTTGCCCTCCGGCGGCAGGGCGAGGGCCACGCTGATGGAGGAGTAGCCGGTGAAGACCCCCACCTCCAGGCACCGCGTCGCCCCCATGAGGCGCACGAGCAGGCCCATGAACTGCCCCTGCTCGGGGGCGATCTGCATTTGGGCGTACGGGTGCTTCGCGGTCTCGGCGCGCAGCTTGGCAAGCACCTCCGGCTCGCGCAACGAGACGCTCAGGAGGTACGCGTGCAGGCGGTCGTCGAGCTGGATGGTCTTGGGGGACATGGGAACCTCCGGGAAGCCGCTCGGATGATCCCGGTCAGGGTAACGCGGGCGCGCCACGCCGGGCCAGCGTCACCCCGGGGGCGGGGCGCCCCCTTACAGCTTCCAGCCCCAGTAGGCGAGGAAGTCGGCGAAGCGCCACATGTCGGATTCGTCCCGCGCCCACGGCTTCAGGCTCGTGTAGAACACCGTGTCCATGTCCTCGCGGGGGCCGTAGCGCTTGTCTCTGCCCACCCGCCAGTCGAGGGCCCACCACGACACGAGCAGGCGCTCGAACGGCTTGTGGGAGCCCTTCACGAAGCCCCGGTGGCGGCCGGTGGTCACGAAGAGCGACGTGGTGCCGCCGTCCGGCAGGGGGAGGCGGTCCAGGTCGGCCATGGGCCGCAGCGCCGTGGGCACGGTGGCGTAGTCGGCCGCCACCGCCTCGCGGGTGCGCAGGGCCGCGTCCATCACCCGGTGGGTCCCCTCCCGCAGGGTCAGGACCAGGCGCGGCGCGCCCACCCCGGTGGGCAGCGCGAGGCGCGCGGGCAGGTGTTCGCCCAGGACCTTCTGCGTGGCACCCTGCGTCTCTCCGGGCCAGTCGTCCGGGTAGGCGCTCTCGGGCAGGAACGCGGTGGGCAGGAAGGCCAGGTAGCAGCCGCAGGTGTGGACCGTGGTGACGAGGAGCGGATTGTCGTCCGCGTCCACCGTCACGATCACCACTAGCCCCACGTTGGGCCCGGCGGAGACGTGGGACGGCCGCATCCGGTAGGGGACCTTGGTGAAGTGCACCCGGTACACGAGGTTCGTGTAGCTGCCGTGCGTCGTGGTGAAGGGGATCGCCTCGTAGTACACGGCGGGCCGGTCCGGGTCCACGGCGATCTCCTCGCGGCCCTTCGCGTCCACCCGGGCGACGGGGGTGCCGACCCGGTTGTAGGTGAGGTCCGTGCGCTGGGGCACGAGGACCGGGGCGAAGCGGGACGGCGGGCCCTCGCCGGTCACGACGTAGGCCGGCGGGCGCGACGTTCCCAGCTCCGGGGCCGGGGGCGGGCCCACGGCGCACGCCGCGCACAGGAGGGTCGCGGCGCCGACGAGGAGGCGCCACGCCCGCGGGCGGGTCACGGGTCGCCGTCCCGGACGCGGTGCACCACGCCCAGGACGGCCTTCGCCACGACGCCCGGCGCCTCCAGGGGCAGGTCCAGGCCGCCCGGCACCAGGGTGAAGGTGCCGTAGGCGGTCAGGTCCGCCAGCTCGCGCTCGTGCCGGCGCCAGAGGCGGTTGTAGCGGTCCGCCGAGAGGGGCTCCCGCTCGTCGTGGACGTCCTCGTCCTCTTCCTCGTCGGGCGGGGGTCCCGCGGCCATGGGGGAGGCATCCGCCAGGACCACCAGGGGGAGCACCGGGATCAGGGGCGATGCCTCGGCCCAGTCGGCGTCGGCGGCCAGGTTGGCGGCCTCCGCCACGTAGGTTTCCAGGAACCCCAGGTGGGCGCCCTGGCGCTGGTAATCGCCGCTCGTCGGCTGAACGCCCAGGACCGGCGGGGGGCCGGTGAAGCGCAGCAGGCCGAACTCCGCCGCCGCGGTCGCCCGGCGCAGGCGCTTCAGCACGGGCTCCAGGCGCCGGTCGTAGAGCTCCACCATGTCGGGCGGCACCGCGTTCACCAGCACCAGTCCGGCCACCCAGTCCGGGTGGCGGCTGGCGTAGCCGATCAGGTGCAGGCCGGCGGTGCCGTGACCCACCAGGACGTAGGGCGGCGCGATTTCACCGTTCTTGAGCAGGGCGTGGAGGTCCTCGGCGCGCTGCTCGGCGGTGCGCGGTACCCGGGCGGGCGGGCTCCAGCCGTAGCCGGAGCGGTCGTACGAGCAGACCCGCGTCTCCCGCGCCACCAGGGCCTGGACCTGGGTCCAGTGGACGGACCACTCTCCCAGGCCTCCGTCCAGAACCACCGTGGGATCGCCCTCCCCCAGGCAGTAGAGGTGCATCAGGCGCGCGTCCACGGTGACCATGCGCCCGGGGGGCGGGTGGCGGCGGGCGTCGCGCAGGGTGGCCAGGTGCTGGTAGCCGGTGCCGATCCCCGCCAGGACCACGATCCCCACCAGCACCGCTCCCAGGGCCCGGGAGGCGCCCCACATCAGCCCGTGGCGCCGGATCGCGCGCTGCACCCGGCGGGGGCGGTGGCGGGGCCGATGCGGATAGCGTCGTGTCACGGGGCGCCCCCTTCCGTCGCGGCGGCGCGGCGTTTCACAGGGGCCGGACCACCGCCAGGATCACCACGGCGATCAGGACCAGCGTCGGCACCTCGTTGAAGACCCGGTAGAAGGTGTGGGGCCGGGTGTTGGCCCCCGCCGCGAAGACCCGGACCAGGCGCCCGCAGTAGAGGTGGTACACGATCAGCCCGGCCACCAGGACCAGCTTGATCCACAGCCACAGGGCCCCGGAGAGGTAGTCCCACCCGGCCGCGAGGAGCCACAGGCCGAAGGCGACCGTGAGAATCATGGCCGGGGTCATGATGGCCCGGTAGAGGCGCCGCTCCATGACGCAGAACTGCTCGTGCACCGGCCCGGTGGGGGATGCGGCGTGGTAGACGAAGATGCGCGGCAGGTAAAAGAGGGCCGCGAACCACGCGACCATGAACACGATGTGGAAGGCCTTGACCCAGAGCATGCACCCCGTACCTCGGGTGGGGCGGGCGCATTGGACCACACCCGGGAACCCGGTGCAAACGGGCCGTTCGAGGCACCCTCCGGCCGGCGTGAAGAAATCACTCGGATGTTCAGCATGTGTTCAGATTCGCGCGTTACATTTTTGCTATGGACACGTCAAACACCGGGAAATCGGCCGGTTTCGGGGGGCCGAAACGGCTGCGCCCGGGAGGGTTCGGCCCGGTGAAGGGAGGGAGACACATGCGTGACGAACGGTACGTGAAGGTCTGGGACCCGTGGGTCCGCCTGTCCCACTGGGGCATCGCCATCGCCTTCGCGGTGGCCTGGGCGACGTCGGAGGACGACTTCGCCGACCTGCACGTGCTCGCGGGCTACACGATCCTGGCCCTGGTGGCCGCGCGCCTCGTCTGGGGCGTGGTCGGCACCCGCCACGCGCGCTTTTCGAGCTTCGTGCGGGGACCACGGACGGTCCTCGCCTACCTGCGCGACATGGTCCGCCTCAAGGCCCACGCCACCGTCGGCCACAACCCCGCCGCCGGGGCCATGATCCTGGCCCTCCTGGCGGGCTTGGCCATGACGGGCGTCACGGGGCTCATGCTCTACGGCGCCGAGGAGTCGGCCGGGCCCCTGGCGGGCCTCATGGCGCCGGTCGCCTTCCTGAAGGACCCCCTGGAGGAGGTCCACGAGGTCTTCGCGGGCTTCACCCTGGGGCTCGTGGGCCTGCACGTGGGCGGCGTGCTGTTCAGCAGCCTGCTGCACCGCGAGAACCTGATCCGGGCGATGGTCACCGGAGTCAAGGCGGCCCGTCCCGACGCGGAGGCCCCCGCGCCGCTGGTGAAGGCCGCGTGAGGCGCCGGAAGGACACATGGAGGCACCGGACAAGATGAAACCCGTCCACTGGCTCGCCACGGCCTGCGGCGTGGCCCTGCTCACCGCCGGACTCACCGTCGCCCGCGCCGACGACGACCGCGAGGGCCCCTTCGACGGCCGCCTGGCGGGCCCCGACGTGGCGCCTGCGGCCGACCCGCTCTACGTGGACGAGTGCGGCGCGTGCCACTTCGCCTATCCCCCCGGCCTCCTGCCCGCGCGCAGCTGGGAGCGGGTCATGACCGGGCTCCAGGACCACTTCGGCGACAACGCCGAGCTGGCCCCCGACGTGGCCGCCCGCCTCACCCGCTACCTGACGGAGCACGCGGCGGACCGGGGCGCCGACCGGCGCGGGGCCTGGGTGCTGCGGGGTCTCGGGGCGAACGACGCCCCCCTGCGCATCACCGAGCTGCCCGCCTTCCGCCGCGAGCACCGGGAGATTCCGGCCCGCCTGGTGGCCGACAACAAGGACGTGGGCAGCCTTTCGCGCTGCGAGGCTTGCCACACGCGGGCGGCGAGGGGCTACTATAACGACCGCGACGTGCGGATACCGGGCTACGGGAGGTGGGATGACTAGGCGCCCGCGCCGCCGCGTGGGGGCCGCCCTGCTGCTGGGCGGGCTCCTCGCCGTCTCCGCGGCGGCGCCCGCGTCGGCCGACTCCTCGGACGACTTCAAGCACGCCCGGGCCTTGCGCGAAAAGGGCGAGATCGTGCCGTTCGGGGAGATCCTGGAGCACAGCCGGGCCTATCACCCCGGGCGCGTCATCAACGTGAAGTTCGAGGAGGACGACGGCCGGTACACCTACGAGCTGGAGGTGATCGACGACGAGGGCGTGGTCTGGGCCCTGATCTTCGACGCCCGCACCGGCGACCTGGTCGAGACGATGCCGGAGCACGAGGAGATCCGGCGCGAGAAGAGCGAGGACCAGGCGCAGGAGAAGGTCCGGCGCGAGCAGGGCCAGGATCAGGTGAAGGCCGCCGAGCCGGGGGAATGAGGTGAACGCGTGCGGCTGCTGGTGGTGGAGGACGACGAGGCGCTCCTGAAGCGCCTGAAGGCCGACCTGGCGGAGGCGGGCTACGCCGTCGACGGCGCCTCCAACGGCGCCAGCGCCGAGATCCTCGGCGACCAGTTCCCCTACGACGTGATCATCCTCGACTTAGGATTGCCCGGACGCGCGGGGCTCGACGTCCTCAGGAACTGGCGGCGCCGGGGCAACAAGACCCCGGTCATCGTCCTGACCGCGCGCGGCCAGTGGAACGAGAAGGTCCAGGGCTTCTCCGCCGGGGCCGACGACTACCTCGCGAAACCGTTCCACATGCAGGAGCTGATCGCGCGCCTGGGCGCCGTGGCCAAGCGCGCCCACGGCAGCCAGGCCGGCCCCCTCACCGCCGGCGGGGTCGAGCTGGACGAGGGCACCCAGCAGGTCACGGTCCGCGGCAAGGTGCACGCCCTGACCGGCGTGGAGTTCCGCCTGCTGCGCTACTTCATGCTCCACCCGCACCTGGTCCTCTCCAAGGGCCAGATCACCGAGCACGTGTACGACCTGGACGCCGACCAGGAGAGCAACGTGGTCGAGGTCTACGTGGCCCGCCTGCGCAGCAAGCTGGGCAAGGACGCGATCCAGACCCGGCGCGGCCAGGGCTACGTGTTCGTGCCGCCCCAATGAGCTCCCTCACCGGGCGCCTGAGCTGGGTGCTCGTGGCGAGCCTCGTGACCGTGTTCGGCCTCCAGTGGGCCGTGCTGGTCCCGGCCGTGGGCAAGATCGCGGAGGACCAGATGGTCTCCCGCCTGGAGCACGACGCCGAGGACGTGCTCACGGCGATCACCTTCCTACCCGACGGCAACGTCCTCGTGATGGGCGGCCCCATCGACCCGATCTACGAGCGCCCCCTGTCGGGCCACTACTTCGTCATCTGGACCGGCAAGCAGCGCCTGCGCTCCCGCTCCCTGTGGGACGAGGACCTGAACCTGGAGCGCACCACCGCCGACGGCCGCCTGCACATCAAGGGCCCGGAGGGCGAGGCGCTGCTCGTCTTCGCCCGCACCTACCTGCTGGAGCACCACCCCGTGACCCTCGCCGTGGCCGAGGACCTGTCCCACGTCCGGGCCGACGTGCGCTCGTTCCAGATCGCCTACGGCGGGGTGTGCCTGCTGGCGCTGGCGGTGCTGATCGCGCTCCAGCGCCGGATCGTCACCCTCACCTTTCGGCCCCTGAAGGACGTGCGCAGCGACGTGGCGGCCCTGGAGCGGGGCGAGATCGACCGCCTGCGGGAGACCGTGCCCGACGAGGTGCGTCCGCTCGTCCAGGAGATCAACGTCCTGCTCGCCGCCATGGGCCGCCGGGTGGAGCGCTCGCGCCTGGCGCTCGGCAACCTCGCCCACGCCCTCAAGACGCCCCTCACCCTGCTCAGCCAGGCCGCCGGTCGGCGCGAGCTGTCGAACTGCCCCGAGCTGCAGGAGACGCTGAACGACGAGACCCGCAAGATCGGCGGCCTGGTCGAGCGCGAGCTGAAACGCGCCCGCCTGGCCGGCGCCGCCCAGCCCGGCCGCTGGGTGCCCGTGGCGGAGGCGCTGGACCCCCTGGTCACCGCCCTGAAGCGCATGCACGGCCCCAAGCCCCTCGACATCACCCTGCGGGTGTCGCCCGAGATCCGCTTCCCGGGCGACCCGGAGGACATGATGGAGCTGTTCGGCAACCTGATGGACAACGCCTGCAAGTGGGCCGACCACCGGGTGTGCGTCACCGTGACCCAGAACGGCGGCCTGACCGCCGAGATCGAGGACGACGGCCCCGGCGCATCCGAGGCCGACCTGCAGCGCCTCGCGCAGCGCGGCGTGCGCCTGGACGAGTCGGCCCCGGGCCACGGCCTGGGCCTCGCCATCGTGCGCGACGTGGCGGCGTCCTACGGCGGCGAGGTCCGCTTCGGCCGCTCGGACGGCCTGGGCGGCTTCCTCGCCCGGGTCCGCATCCCCCAAAAAACCGGCGCCCCGGCCTGAGGGGTCTTCAGCCCCGCAGGCGCACCAGGGCGTCGAGCGCCCGGTCCGGCAAGAGGCGCGTGAGCAGCGCCATGGCGTGGGCCGGGAAGGTCACCCGGTAGCGCGCCCGCGGGCGCTTGGCCGACAGGGCCTTGAGCACCGCGCGCCCCACGGCCTCGGGGGGCAGGGTGAAGGGGGGATCCTTGCCCTGGGTGAGGTTGCGGCGCGCGAGGCGGGCGTAGCGCTCCGCGTGGGGGCTCCGTTCCGGCTCCACCTCGCGCCCAAGGGCGGCCCGGGCGTTCTCCCGAAAACGCGAGCGCACCGGCCCGGGCTCGATCACCGAGACGAACACGCCGCTGCCGACGAGCTCCCGGCGCAGGGCGTCGGAGATCCCCTCCAGGGCGAACTTGCTGGCGGAGTACGCCCCCCGGAAGGGGAGCGCGAAGAACCCCACCACCGAGCTGTTCATGACGATCCGGCCGGACCCGGCCCGCCGCATGGCCGGCAAGAGGCGCCGGGTCAGGTCCACCGTGCCGAACAGGTTGACCTCGAACTGCGCCCGCAGCGCCTCGCGGGTGAGGTCCTCCACCGCCCCCGGCTGCCCGTACCCCGCGTTGTTGAACAGCCCCCACGGCCCGCCGCCGGTGCGCTTCGCGGCCTCCTCCGCGCAGGCGGCCACGGAGTCCGGGTCCGCCAGGTCCAGCGGGATCGCCTCGAACCCCGCGCGCTCCAGGTCCGCCAGGTCGTCGGCCTTGCGGGCCGTGACGAGCACGCGGTAGCCCCGGGCCCTGAGCATCCCGGCCGTGGTCCGTCCGATGCCGGTGGAGGCGCCCGTGACGAGGACGCTGCGGCCCTCCGCCAAGGGACCTACTCCCCGATGATCTTGATGAGCGCCCGCTTGCGCCGCCGGCCGTCGAACTCGCCGTAGAAGATCTGTTCCCACGGGCCGAAGTCGAGCTTGCCGCCCGTCACGGCCACCACCACCTCCCGGCCCATGACCTGGCGCTTCATGTGGGCGTCGGCGTTGTCCTCGCCGGTGCGGTTGTGGTGGTACACGTCGCCGGACGGGTTGAAGGGCGCCAGCCTCTCGAGCCACTGGTCGTAGTCGTGGTGCAGGCCGGACTCGTCGTCGTTGATGAACACCGACGCCGTGATGTGCATGGCGTTGACCAGCACCAGGCCCTCCCGCACGCCGCTCTCGGCGAGCGCGTCCTCCACCTCCTGGGTGATGTTCACGAAGCCCCGGCGGTCGGGGACGTTGAACCACAGCTCTTTCCGGAAACTTTTCATCGGCATCCCTTCAGGGCCGAACCCCTTTCATGGAGGACAGGGAGGCATCCCCGGTGGCGCCCCAGTCGGTCCCGTCGTCCGGGGGGCGCAGGGGGTAGCTGGCCTCGATCCGGTGCAGGGCGCCCTTGGGGGTGAGGGCGCTGGAGTAGAGGTGGAACGCCTCCACGCCGAACGGCCCGGCGGAGAAGAGGGCGTTGTGCCCCAGGTAGGCCGCCACGTGCTTGGGGTGCGCGCCCTTCACGCGCGCCAGGGTCACGTGGGGGTGGAAGTTGCGCCCCTCCGGCGGCAGCCCCGCCCGCACGATGGCCGCCTCCACCTTGTCGTGCAGGGCGACGAGGGCCTCGGTCCGCTCCACGCCCGCCCACACGACGTGGGGCAGGCCGCGCGGGGGAAAGTGGCCCATGCCCTTGAGGCGCAGGTCGAAGGGCGCCACCCGCACGTCCGTCAGCGCGTCGCGCACGTCCAGGAAGCGGGAGCCCTCCACCTCGCCGATGAAGCGGACGGTGAGGTGCATCTGGTCCTTCTCCATCCAGCGCGCGTCCTTGAGGCCGAAGCACATCAGGGCCAGCTGCTCCCGGACCGGGGCGGGGAAGTCGATGGCGACGAACAGGCGGTGCATGGAGCGCATTGTAGCAACCCGCGCCGCCAATGCCCGGCCAAGGTACGGGGTCCGTTACCATGGCGGGCATGGCGAACGGCTGGGCGTTCTGGATCGACCGGGGGGGCACCTTCACGGACTGCATCGCCCTGCGTCCGGACGGCGGCCTGGAGGTGGCGAAGGTCCTCTCGTCCGACCGCGCCCCCCTCGTCGCGATCCGGAAGGTCCTGGGCCTGGCCGCAACCGACCCGATCCCGCCGTGCGACGTGCGCATGGGGACGACGGTGGCGACGAACGCCCTGCTGGAGCGCCACGGTGCCCGCACGGCGCTCGCGATCACGGCGGGATTCGGCGACGCCCTCGCCATCGGCACGCAGGCCCGGCCGGAGATCTTCGACGTACGCATCCAGCGCCCGCCGCTCTTGCACGAGCGGGTGGTGGAGGTGGGCGAGCGCCTCGCGGCGGATGGCACGGTCCTGGAGGCGCCGGACCCGGGCGCCGTGCGGGCCGCCCTCGCCGCCGCGCGGGAGGCGGGGTGCACGTCCCTGGCCGTCGTCGGCCTGCACGCCTACCGCCATCCCGCCCACGAGGCGCTCATCGCCGAAATCGCGCGGGAGGCCGGCTTCGACTGGGTCTCCACGTCCCACGAGGTGGCCCCCGCCATCGGCCTGACGGCGCGCGGCGACACGACCTGCGTGGACGCCTACCTCTCGCCCCTCATCCGCGACTACGTGGCGGCGCTCCGGGCCGAATTGCCGGGCTCCACCCTGCACGTCATGCAGTCCTCCGGCGGCGTGACGGATGCCGACGCCTTCCGGGGCCACAACGCGATCCTCTCCGGCCCCGCCGGCGGCGTCGTGGCCGCGGCCCACGTGGCGCGCCTCGCGGGCTTCGACCGGGCGATCGGGTTCGACATGGGGGGCACGTCCACCGACGTGGCGCGCTTTGATGGCCGCTTCGAGCGCGTGTACGAGACGGTCACGGCGGGCGTGCGCGTGCGCGCCCCCATGCTGGCGATCCACACCGTGGCGGCGGGGGGCGGCTCCCTGTGCCGCTACGACGGCTTCCGCTTCACCGTCGGCCCGGAGAGCGCGGGCGCCGACCCGGGGCCGCTCTGCTACGGCCTGAAGGACGACGCGGGGCGGCCGAAGGCCACGGAGCTGAC
>CAZGRJ010000051.1:0-1856 GCA_964528115.1 uncultured Nitrospirales bacterium | reverse complement strand
GCCCTGGGCCTCGGCATCGCCGACACCACCTGGGACGGCCAGGCGCCCGTCGCGCGCGACCTGGACGGGGCTGCCCCGGCTCTGGGCGAACTATTCGCGGGCCTGGAATCTCAGGGCCGCGCTGCTTTGCGGGACCAGGGATACACGGGCGACCGGATCACCGTCACCTGCCGCCTCGACCTGCGCTACCGGGGCACGGAGAGTGCCCTGACCGTGGCCGAGCCGGCCGACGGCGACTGGCTCGCCGCGTTCACCCGGCTGCACGAGGCCCGCTTCGGCCACACCCGGCCCGGCGTCGCGGTGGAGGTCCAGCAGGCCCGCGTGGAGGTCGCCGGCGCGACGGATCCGCCCGAGTTGCCGCGTCTGGAAGGGAAGGGGAGTGCCGTGCCCCTGCGTACGGCCACCGTCCGCTTCGCCGGACGAGACGTAACGGACGTGCCCGTCTATGCCCGCGAGGATTTGGGCCCGGGCGCCGCCTTCACGGGCCCGGCCCTCGTTCTGGAGGCCACCGGCACCGTCGTCGTCGCTCCCGGCTTCTCCGCCGAGGTGGACGCCCACGGCATCCTGACGCTCACGGACGAAGGCGGCCCCCCCGCGGCCCGGGCGCTCACCGAGGCCGACCCGGTCCACCTGGAGATTTTCGGCAACCTGTTCATGTCCATCGCCGAGCAGATGGGGCAGACGCTCCGCGCCTCGGCCGTCTCCACCAACATCAAGGAGCGCCTCGACTTCTCCTGCGCCGTCTTCGACGCGGGCGGCGGCCTGGTCGCCAACGCCCCCCACATCCCGGTCCACCTGGGCGCCATGGGCGAGAGCGTCCGCGCCGTGCGCGACGCCCACCCGGACCTGCGCGAGGGCGACGTGTTCGTCACGAACGACCCCGACGCGGGCGGCTCCCACCTGCCGGACATCACCGTGGTCACGCCGGTCTTCATCGACGGCACCCTGCGCTTCTTCACGGCGTCGCGGGGCCACCACGCCGACGTGGGCGGCACCACCCCCGGCTCCATGCCGCCCTTCTCCACGCGCATCGAGGAGGAGGGGATCGTCTTCCGAGCCGAGACCCTGGCGCGCGGCGGCCGCTTTCTCGAAGACGACCTGAGAGCCCGCCTCGCCGGGGGCCCCTGGCCGGCGCGCAACCCGGACGACAACGTGGCCGACCTGAAGGCCCAGATGGCCGCCAACCACCAGGGCGCGCGCCTGCTCCGCGAGATGGTCGCCCACCACGGCCTGGAGACGGTGAGCGCCTACATGGGCTTCGTGATGGAGAACGCCCGCGCCCAGGTGGCCGCCGCCATCGGCCGCATCGCCGACGGCGAGCACGTTTTTGGCGACCGCATGGACGACGGCACGCCGATTTGCGTGCGCCTGACCGTGTCCGGCGAGCGCATGCGCATCGACTTCACCGGCACGGGCCCGCGCTCCCCCGGCAACCTGAACGCCCCGCCCGCCGTGGTGAAGGCCGCCGTCATCTACGTGCTGCGCACCCTCGTCGCCGAGCGCATCCCCCTGAACGCCGGCTGCCTGGGCCCCGTGGAGATCGTCGTCCCCGACGGCTGCCTCCTGAACCCCGGCCCCGGCGCCGCCGTGGTGGCGGGCAACGTGGAGACCAGCCAGCGCGTCGTGGACGTCCTCCTCGCCGCCACCGGCCGCTGCGCCGCCAGCCAGGGGACGATGAACAACGTGACGTTTGGCCCGCCGGACGCCGAGACTCAAACGCCCAAGTTCGGCTACTACGAAACCATCGCGGGCGGCGCCGGAGCCGGCGGCCCCTGGCAGGGCGCCGACGGCTTCGACGGCGCCAGCGGCGTCCACACCCACATGACGAACACCCGCATCACCGACCCCGAGGTCCT
>CAZGRJ010000050.1:0-16360 GCA_964528115.1 uncultured Nitrospirales bacterium | reverse complement strand
GAGTGCACCGACTGCCACAACCCCCACCAGGTGGTGCCCGACAACCGCCTGAAGGGCATGAAGGGCATCGACATCAACGGCAACGTGGTGGGCCCCGGCGTGCCGGGCAACGACCGGGAGGTGTACGTCTACGAGGTCTGCTTCCGCTGCCACGGCAACAGCTACACCAACATCTTCGCGGGCGACCGGTTCCCGGACGACACCACCCACCGGTCCGACCCGCGCGACCTGCCGCCCACCAAGGACTCCTTCAGCTACCGGGGCTTCTCCAACAAGCGCAAGGAGTTCGACCCGAACACCCCGGACATCATGCAGGACCACACCCAGCAGCCCGTCAACGCCGCCTTCCACCCGGTGGCGGTGCCGGGGCGCAACCACGCCCCCCAGCTGGACAAGCAGCTCCAGATGTCGGGCTCCGGGCTGACGGTCAACAGCACGATCCAGTGCACCGACTGCCACAACTCGGACGCCACCAATGTGGTGCCGGGCCCGGTGACCGAGTCGAACCTGCGGGCCACGGACACGCCGTCTAACTTCGAGCCGCTGAAAAGCCTGTTCCCCGAATACCCGGCCGTGGGGCCTCACGGCTCGACCAAGATCCGCATCCTGCGCAACAACTACAACACCGACATCCTCAACCCGAACCGCTGCTACGAGGGCACGCCCGACATCGGGGGCAACCCCCCCGTCTCCCCCGCCGGGTGCACGGCCAGCGACGGGGCGAGCCCGGCGCACTGGGACAACTTCCTGCTGTGCTTCCAGTGCCACGACCGGCGCGCCTTTGACCCGAACGTGCCTGGAGCGGATCCCACCGACCCCAGCTGGACCCGGTTCTTCGGCTCCCCCAACAACCCGGGCGGGCAGTGGAACGGCAACCTCCACATGTACCACCTGCAATACTCGGGGGCGTACTGCCACGAATGCCACTACAACGTCCACTCGAACATCGAGGCGACCAACACGATCTACGGCGACGGGGCCGGCGGGCTTTTGCCGCCGGACTCGGTGGACGGCAACCTGGACGGGGTGGTCAATACCCACCTGATCAATTTCGGGCCGCAGGCCGACGGCACCATCGGCGCCAAGCCCATCTGGCGCTACCAAAGCGGCGAGTTCACCTGCGCCCTGCGCTGCCACGGCGAGGTGATGGACAACTGCCGCTACCAGAGCCCGACCACCGGCAACACCCTGGACCCGTTGGGCGACTGGTGCGCGGGCAGTGACACGCCGGGCTAGGCGCATGGCGGGGCTCGCCCTATCCGCGACGATGCTGGCGGCGCCCGTGGCCGCCGCGGCGGCAGACCCGCACGCGGACATGGTCTTCGTGCCGGCGGGGCCGTTCACCATGGGGGCCGACGCCCGGGACGGGGAGGTGGGGGTGCAGATCGGCGTGGACTCCATGCCCCGCCACGAGGTGGACGTGAAGGCGTTCTGGATCGACCGCACCGAGGTGACCCACGAGGCGTACCGCGCGTTCGTGATCGCGACCGGGCGCGAGACGCCGGTGGACCCCAAGTTCGGCGACTTCTACGCCTGGTCGGGGGACGAGTTCCCCCCCGGCCTCGCGAACCACCCGGTGGTGTACGTGGACTGGTACGACGCGGACTCGTATTGCCGCTGGGTCGGTAAGCGCCTGCCCACCGAGGCGGAGTGGGAGAAGGCGGCGCGCGGCACGGACGGAAGGACGTACCCGTGGGGCGAGGGGTTCGAGCCCGACTGGTGCAATACCCGCGAGAGCGAGGCCAAGTGGACCACCCCCGTGGGCACCATGGCCCACGACGTGAGCCCCTACGGCGCCATGGACATGTGCGGCAACGTGTCGGAATGGACCTCGTCCTGGTACAAGGCCTACCCTGGCAGCACCCTGAAACGGTCGTCCTTCGGCGAGGAGTACAAGGTGGTGCGCGGCGGCGCCTGGATGCTGTGGCACGACCCGTTCGCCCGGGTCACCCACCGCACCCTCGCGTTCGAGCCCATCAAGCGCCACCGGGGCATCGGGTTCCGGTGCGCGCAAAGTGCCATGCCGGACGACGCCATGCCGGACGCCGCCGCGGGCGAAGCGAAGCCGGGTGATGCGGCGCCGTGAGGACATGGACCCGCTGCGCGACCTCGGCCCTGGCGCTGGCTGTGGCGCTCCTGCCCGCGGCGTGCGCCCACCGGATGCCGGCGCCGGAGGTGCGGGCGGACATGGTGGAGGTGCCGGCGGGCCCCTTCGTCATGGGGCAGGACGCGTCGGACGGGCAGGTGGGGGTGGATGTGACGGTGGACTCGATGCCGCGCCACGAGGTGTACCTGAAGCGCTTCTGGATCGACCGCACGGAGGCCACCGTGGCGGACTACCAGCGCTACCTCGCCGCCACCGGGGCGGGGGCGTTCCCCGAGCACGCTTACGGCACCGCCACGCCGCCCGGCGACCTGCCGATCATCGCGGTGGACTACGCCGAGGCCGCGGCCTACTGCCGCTGGCGCGGCAAGCGCCTGCCCACGGAGGCGGAGTGGGAGAAGGCGGCGCGCGGCACGGACGGGCGCCACTTCCCGTGGGGCAACCAGTGGGACCCGGACAAGGTGGCGTTCCGCGACCACACCCGCACCGGACCCGACCCGGTGGGCAGCCACCCGGGCAACGTGAGCCCCTACGGCGCCCTGGACATGGCCGGCAACGCCATGGAGTGGACCGACTCCTGGTACGACGCCTACCCCGGCAGCACCCTGAAGCGGGTCGCCTTCGGCCGGATGTACCGGGTGCTGCGGGGCGGGAGCTGGGAAAGCCACCCCTACCAGGTGCGGTCCGCGAACCGGTTCGCGGTGCTGCCCGAAATCGGGCAGCCGAGCTTCGGCGTGCGATGTGTCGTATCGGGATAGCGCCCACCCCCAAGTGGGAAAACCGTTTCCGTCCGGCCCCCGAAGGGCCCCGGAACACGGCCGCCGGCGCGCGCCCGCGGACCCTTCGGGGGGCCTCCGGGTGGGCCGGAAGGCACGGGCGCGGGGTCCCGGGCCCGGCCCGGCGGGGCGAGGGGCGTCCCGGACCGGCCGGCGCGGCAAGGTCCATGCATGGTTCCGGTGGATATCGGGGGCCCGGGGGGCGGGTGTGTCGGGCCCGGGGGACTTGGAAAACGGGTTGATGTTCGGGTCGGCACGCACATTCGCGCCGTGGATCGCGGCGGTGTCTCTCGCGCTCGGCCTCGTGCTGGGCGCCGCCGCGGAGGTGCGCGCGGACGCCACCTGCAGCGTGGGGGGCGCCCTGACCGAGCCCCTCGAGGGGCAGACCTGCAACGGCGACCTGACCATCGTGGGGGGCACCACGTCCACCCTGGGCGGCGACGGCGTGCTCACCGTCACCGGCAACCTGACCCTGGAGGTCGGCGCCACCCTCGACGTGGTGGGGGCGACCACCTTCGCCACCATCGACGTGGGCGGCGACCTGGACCTGGGCACCAACGCCACCATCGCCCTGGACGGCACCTCCGGCGTCACCGAGCCCTCCGGCACGGGCGGCGCCGGGCGCAGCGGCACCACCCTCGCCTGCGCCGGGAGCGGCGCGGGCCACGGCGGCGCCGGCGGCGTCGCCGGCAACAGCACGCTGACCATCCCGGGGGGCAGCACCTACGGCGTGCCGGAGCTCGCCTTCTACCCCGGCAGCAAGGGCGGCGACGGCACGCTCACGGGCGGCACGTTCGCGTTCGCGGGTGGCGACGGGGGCGGGTCGGTGCGCGTCCTCGTGGGGGGGCTGACCACCCTGGACGGCCTCATCACCGCCGACGGCCTGGCGGGGACCACGTCGCCCAGCTACTCGCCCAACGGCGGCTCGGGCGGCGGCGGCAGCGGCGGCAGCGTCTACCTGAAGACGGCGGACCTGACCACCAACAACCCGGCCTCCGTCCACATCCAGGCCCGGGGCGGCAAGGGCGGCGACGGCGACCTCACGTTCCCGTGCTCCGTGGCGGGCGGCGGCGGCGGCGGCCGGATCACCGTGTACTACAGCGGCACCAACGGGGCGGGCGGCAGCGCCCTGTCGACGGCCGCCAACTTGCGCTGCACCGGCGGCGCCAAGGGCACCGGCAGGTCGTCGGCGGCGGCCACGAACGGTGCGGTGGGCAGCTGCCTCCTGGCCCAGACGGGCGCCGCGCCGCAGGTGGACACGGTCACGCCGGACACCATCGGCCAGGGGGCGAGCAACCGGACCCTGACCATCGAGGGCTCCGGGTTCGTGGACCAGTCCCGGCTCCAGCTGGACGGCGCCTCGCCGGGGCTGCCGGCGAACGGCATCACGGTGGAATCGGTGTCGGTGGTCTCCACCGGCGAGCTGACCGCGGTGGTGAGCGTGGACCAGACCGCCGACGCCTCGGCCGGCGCCAACCCCAAGCTGGTGCAGGTGCTCAACCCCGACCTGTCGGTCTCGCCCGACCAGTTCCTGCTCACGGTCACGCCGTCGCCCGAGATCGACCACGTGGAGCAGGGCGGCTCCACGGTCACGGGGCTCCCGCGGGGCTTCTCCGGGACCATCGTGATCTTCGGCACAGGCATCCAGACCGGCACCACCGTCAGCTTCGGCGCCGGGCCCATTACCGTGACGAGCACCCCCACCGCCAACGTGGCGGCCCAGAGCGTCACCCTGGACGTGTCCGTCTCCACCACCGCCACGGCGGGGCCGGTGGCCTTCACCCTGGCGAACACCGACGGCGGTGTCACCGAGACCCCGGGCAGCCTGGACGTGCTCTCCCAGCCGGTGATCTCGAGCTTCTCCCCCTCCACCCTGATCGTGGGCCAGACCGAGGTACCCGTCACCGTGACGGGCTCGGGCTTCATCGCCGCGTCGCAGGTGGTCAGCGAGTCGGCCGACGTGACGGTCGAGTCGGTCACGTTCGACAGCTTCACCCAGCTGACCGCCGTCCTCACCGTGGCCGTGGAGTCGAGCCTCACCCCGGCGACCCGCGCCCTGCACGTGGACAACGGCGACGGCGGCGTCTCGCCCTCCGCCAACGTGACCCTGCAGGCGGTGCCCGCCGGGCTGAACCAGGCCGACCTGGCGTATTCGGACGGCACGACCGCCCCGAAGAACCGGTTCTGGAACGGCTTCGGCTGGAGCGTCTCCGCCACCGACGTGGGGACCCTCCCCGAGGCGCCCGAGTGGCTCGTCACCCGGGCCGGACGCACGGCGGGCGACCTCCTGGTGGCCGCCGTGGACGCGACCCGCCGCCTGCACCTGCGGGAGCGCGTCGGCACGACGTTCGGCACGCTGGTGGGCCCCGTGAGCGTGTCGGCGGCGCCGGGCCGGCCGGTGGACGTGGCGGCGGTGGATGGCGCCGGCGGGGAGCGCTTCCTCGCGGTGTACGGGCAGTCCGGCAGCTCCACGCTCACCTTCCGCATGTTCGGCGGCGCGGGCGCCACCGGAACGGTGCCGGCCACGGACGCCGCCTGCACGGGCGGCACGGAGGTCTCCTGGGTGCGCCTGGTGGCGAGCGACGGGACCGACAACGCCGACAAGGCGGTGCTCGCCTACGCCCCGGACAACGGCGCCCTGTGCGCCGTCACCTGGACGGCGGCGTCCGGCTTCGACGCCGCGTCCGAGGTCGTCCTGGCGGCCCCCGGGACCCTGGCGACCCTGACCACCATGGCCTTCGACGCCACCTTCTGGCGCCGGACGCCGCCCCAGCGCGGCATGGTGGCCTGGGCCATCGCCGGCAGCACGGTGCCCGGCTACGCCCTGTGGGACGGCAGCGCCTGGACCACCGGGAGCGCCCTCAACGCCGCCTCGGCCCCCACGGAAACCCTGGTCGGCGTGCGCCTGGCGTCCTCGGCCCTGTCCGACCGGGTGGCCCTGGGCGACGTGACCGACGCGGGCGAGCTGTTCGTCCAGCTGTGGGGCGGCGACCGGTGGGGGGCCACGTCCCAGGGCCTGCCCTTCGGCCTGGTCACCACCCCCTCGCAGGTAGCCGGCGCCACGGCGGGGCGGGCGTTCGACGTCACCTTCCCGCGCACCTCGGAGGCGGTCACCGCCGTGTACGGCCTCACCGCCGACGGCGCCCCCAAGACCCGGCGCTGGACCCCCACGGCGGGCTGGACCGCCCAGTCCGACCTGGACGCCCCGGCCGGCGCCCAGGCCCCGGCGTGGGTGCAGCTGCGCCACAACCCGGGTGGGGCGGACCTGCTGGTGGGCGTCCTGGACGGGGCCGGCGCCCTGACCTACACGGCGTGGGACGGGGTCGCCTGGGGCCCGGACCGCACCCTGGGGACCGGCGCCGCCGTGACCGGCGAGGCGTTCATGGCCGACTGGCGCGCCTCGTCGCCACCCGCCGCCCCGGTGGTGAGCGACGCCACCTACGGCGGGGTCAGCCCGGCCACGATCGGGGCCCAGTCCACGGGGCAGATCGTCGACGTGACCGGCACCGGCTTCGTCAACGTCCCCACCGTGACCTTCAGCGACTCCGGCATCACGGCGACCGCCGTGTCCTACGTGGCGCCGAGCGAGGTGCGGGTGACGGTGGACATCGGCCCCGTGACGCCCGGGACGTACGACCTGACCCTCACCAACCCGGACAGCCAATCCGCCACCCTGGTGGACGGCATCCAGGTCCTCCCGCCGCCCGCGTCCATCACGGTGCGCCTGGGGGCGGGGGCGCCGGCCTGCACGCCGACCGTGACCGGAGCCGCCGCGTGCGCCTTCCAGACCGCCACGGCGGTGCCGGTGGAGGTGCTGGGCACGGGCTTCGTGTCCGGCGCCACGGTGACCTTCGAGGGCACCGGCGTGGACTTCGTGGGCCCGGCGGTCCTGGGCGTGGACGGCGCGCAGCAGGTGCTGAGCGGCACGGTGAACGTCGCCGGCATCGCGACCCCGGGCGCCGGCGACGTGCGGGTGACCAACCCGGACTCCAGCACCGGCACGGGCACGGGGGTGTTCGAGGCGCGGTCCTTCGTGGCGGTCACGTCGGTCACGCCGGCCGCCCTCGGCGCGGGGGCCCGGGACGCGTCCCTGACGGTGCAGGGGACCAACTTCCAGAGCGGCGCCACCTTCGACCTGGGGACCGGGGTCACGGTCAACTCGACCACCCTTTCGGGGACCACCCAGGCGACGCTGGTGGTGGACGTGGCGACCACGGCGCCCGCGGGCGCCCACACCGTGACGGCCAACAACGCGGACGGGGGCACGGGGTCGAACGCCTCGGTGTTCAGCGTGACCGCCGCGCCCACGGTGACCTCCGTCTCGCCCGACTCGGGCGACCAGGGGACCACCGTGCACGTGACCGTGACCGGCACCGGCCTCTCGCCCCTCGCGGTGGGCGGCGGCGTGGCCCTGTCGGGCACCGGGATCGCCGTGTCGGGCATCACCGCCACCGCCACCCAGCTGGAGTTCGACGCCACCATCGCCGCCAACGCGGCCTTCGCCCAGCCCCGCGACCTGACCATCACCCGGGCCGACGGCGGCAAGGTGGTCGTCACCCGGGCCTTCTCGGTGATCCCGGTCCCGGTGCTCATCGAGGTCACCCCCGACACCCTGACGGCAGGGGAAATCGGGCGCGTCCTGACCATCACGGGCACGGGCTTCGACCCGGGCGCGGTGGTGGTGATCGACGCCGGGATCACGATCCACACCCAGACCGTGACCTCCAGCTCCCAGATCGACCTGACCCTCGACGTGGGCGCGGGCACCGGCACCTTTGACCTGGTGGTGGCGAACCCGGGGGGCCAGACCTCGGCGCCGTTCACCCTCACGGTGGTCGCGCCCGCGGCGTGCACGGTCTCGTCCGGGACGGTCACCTGGACGCCCGACGGGACGGCCCCCATCGTCTGCTCCACCCTGACGGTCTCCGGCGGCGCCACCCTGGTCCTGTCCGGCGACCTGACCCTCAACGTCCTGGGCAACGCCGACATCACCGGCGCCACCCTGGTGCCCGCGCCCGCCTCCACCTATGTGCGCTTGGTGGTGGGCGGCAACCTGACGGTGGACGCCGGCAGCCTGATCGACGCCAACGGCACCGGATTCCCGGGCGGGCGGTACGGCGCCGACGGCGAGGGTCCCGGGGGCGGCGCCGCCTCCAGCGGGGCGTTCACGCCCGACGACTCGGGCCGCGGCGGCGGCTACGGCGGGCACGGAGGCGACGACGACACGGGCGGCGGCGGTGCCACCTACGACATCGAGGGGCTCTGCACCGACCCGGCCTGCTTCGAGGGCGTCCCGCTGAACATGGGCAGCGGCGGCGGCAGCGCCCACAACTACTACAGCGTGGGCTCGCCCCCGGAAGACTTCTGGCGCGCGGGCGGCAACGGCGGCGGCGCAGTGGTCCTGGAGGTGGCGGGGACGACCACGATCGACGGCACGGTCCGCGCCAACGGCACGGCCGGGGCGGTGACCGGCGAGTCCATCCTGGGCAACCCCTCGCCCCTGTCCTCGGGCCGCACGGCCGGCGGCGGCAGCGGCGGCGCGGTGCTGGTGCTGGCGAACGGCGGCCTGGCCGGCACCGGCGCCATCCAGGCCAGAGGCGGCAACTCCTCGCCCGTCGCGGTCTCGCCCGCCGAGCGACTCGGCACCGGCGGCGGCGGCGGACGCGTCGCGGTGTACTACGGCGGCGCCAACACGTACACCGGCAGCCTCACCTGCAACGGCGGCACCAGCAACAACGGGGCAGCCTCGTACCAGGGCGAGGACGGCACCTGCTTCACGGCGGCCCGCTCCACCATCACGAGCCTCACCCCCGACGTGGTGCCCCAGGGGGCGAGCGCCAACGTCACGTTCCAGGGCACGGGCCTCGTAGCGGGAGACGGGGTGATCGACCCGGCCGCCGCCCTCACCTGGACCGACCTCGCGGCGGCCGGGCCCGATTTCACGTCCACCGTGACCGCCTCGACGGACGCGCCCCTGGGCCGCTCCGACGTGGTGATCCGGCACGCCGACGACACCGGCACGGTGGCCTTCGAGGCCCTAGGCGTGGTGGCCAACGTGCGGGTCTTCTCCCTGACCCCGGACCTCCTGGCCCAGGGCGACGCGGCTGCGGTGGTGGTGTCCGGAGCCCTCATGGAGCCGGTGGGCGCCACGGTCACGTTCCTGCGGAACGGCGTGGAGCCCCAGTGCGGCGGCTCGCCGTGCGTGGCCGCCACGGTCAACACCGGGGCCTCGACCGGCAGCAGCCTGTCCCTCAACGTCACCGTAGACGCCGCCGCCCCCATCGGCGGCTACGACGTGCGGGTGCAGAACGCCAGCGGCGGCGTGGGGACGGGGAGCGGCGTCTTCACGGTGGTCAGCACGGACGGCTCGGTGCCGGCCCTGACGGCCGTCTCGCCGAACGCGGTCGGGGAGGGGACCACGGACTTCCCGGTCTCCCTGTCCGGCTACGACTTCGGGGTGCCGGGCAGCTTCGCCCTCGACACCCCCACCACCTCCGACGCGGCGGTCACCCTGGCCTTCGACCCGGTGGGCTGTCCCCTGACGCCGTCCACCTGCGTCACCGACCCGGCGGCCCTGCAGCACGTCGAGGTCCTGGTCACCACCGTGGGGGCCACCGCGGGCACGGCCGTGGACGTGTCCATCAGCGCGGGCGGCCCGGCCAGCACCCTCCCGGGCGGCCTGACGATCACGGCGCGCCCGCAGATCACGGGCTTCACGCCCACGGAGGGCGAGTCCACGTTCACCCTCACGGTGTCGGGCAACAACTTCCAGGAGGGCGCCGTCGTCTCCCTGGAGGACTCCACCGTCACGGTCGGCTCCACCACGGCCTCGGGGGCCGACCTGCAGGCCCAGGTGACGGTCGGCGCCCTGACCGCCACGGGGGTCACGAGCGTGCGGGTGACCAACCCGGACGGCGGCTTTTTCGTCCTGGGCGACCTCACCCTGAACCCGCCCCCCACGGTCACCGCCGTCGGGCCGCCCAGCGCCCTGGGCGTGGGCCAGTCGGCCACCATCGTGGTGCAGGGCACCCACTTCCACCCGAGCGCCTCGGTGAGCTTCGGCGCCGACATCACGGTCTCGAACGTGGTGTGGACCGACTCGGGCCACATCCAGGTGCTGGCGACCGTGAACGGCGGTGCCACGCCGGGGACGCGCACGGTGAGTGTGACCAACCCCAACGGCGGCGCCGGGAGCCTGGCCGCGGGCTTCACGATCAGCCGACCGGTGGTGCTGACCTCCATCTCGCCGAACGTGGTGGGGGCCGGCGGCACCCACGTACTGCTGTTGCAGGGGGCCCAGATGGCCTCGACCTTGGGCGTCGGCAACATCGTCATCAGCGGCACCGGGGTGACCAAGTCCGGCCTGTTCAACTACCGCGCGACCCAGGTGGGCGACGTGACGATCACGTCCGTGGACCTGCTGATCTCCATCGGCGCCGGCGCGGCCACCGGACAGCGCACCCTCACCGTGCTCAACCCGGACGGCAGCCAGAGCAGCGGCACCTTCACCATCACCCCGGCGCCCGTGGTCTCGTTCGTGGACCCGTCCGTGGCCGTGCGCAACGGGACCGTGCCGGTGTCGGCAACGATCAGCGGCTTCAACTTCGACCCGGTGGCGCCGCGGGTCTGCTTCGGCGCCGGGTGCGACTTCGGCACCTCGTCCTCCACGATCCACGTGCTCTCGGCCACGGCCGTCCAATCGAGCCGGATCGACGTGGTGCTCCAGATCGACAACACGACCACCCTGGGCCTGCACCCCGTGACCGTGACCAACCCGGACGGCGGCACGGTGACCAAGGGGAGCGCCCTCCAGGTGGTGGCGGCGTTCACCATCGGCGCCCTGAGCCCGGACAACGAGGTCCAGGTGGGCGCATCCGGCGTGGCGCGCACCCTCTCCGGCACGGGCTTCAACAACACGTCGGCGCCCCAGGTGGCGTTCCTGACCGCCTCCGGCGCGGTGGACACGGACATCACCGTCGGGACCACCTTCACCGGCGCGACCGCCCTGGACCTGACGATCTCCGCGGCCGGCACGGCGGCCCCGGGCCTGCGCGCGGTGCGGGTGACGAACGGCGACGGCTCGGTGGTCGAGAAGGACGGCGTGCTCCTGGTCACCCACCCCACCGGCCCGACCATCGGCGCGGTCACGCCCGGCACGCTGGGCCTCGACGCGGCCGGGACGCGCTCGGTGACGGGCATGACCGTCACCGGCAGCGGCCTGGACGGCGCCAACCTGACCCTGGGCTTCGACCGGACCGGCCTCACGGTGTCGAACGTCGCGGTCGCGGGTGGCGGCAAGTCGGCCACCTTCGACCTCGACCTCGCCTCCGCCACCGTGCCCGGCTTCGCGGCCCTGACCGCCACCACGTCGGCGGGCACCGACACCCGCGCGGCGGCCCTGCGGGTCAACGCGGCGCCGGTGGTCACGGCGTTCCAGCCGGTGAGCCTGACGCCGGGGACGTCAAACGCGTCGGTGCTGATCTCCGGCGGCGGGTTCCAGGACGGCGCCGAGGTCTCCGTGTCCCCGGCGGCGTCGGGGCTGACCGTGCGCGACCTGGACACCCTCACCGCCGGCACCCAGGCCAACTTCCTGAGCGCCTCCACCCTGCGCACGGTGCTCACCACCAGCGCCACGGCGAGCGGGACGTTCACCCTCACGGTGACCAACCCGGACGGCGGGCAGGGGAGCGGGCCGTTCCCGGTGGGCGCGGCGGCCGAGGGCACGCCGGCCCGCATGGCCTACCTGACGAATTCCGCCACCACGGCCCTGAAGGTGCGTGACTTCTCCGGCGGGGTCCTCCAGCCGGTGACGTCCTCGAACTCGGCGGCCCTGCCGCACTCGGCCACGGTCACCGACCTGTGGACCGAGCTGCGCGCCAACCCCATCGTGCCGGGCGAGTACCTGCTGGCCGTGGGCAAGGCCCAGAAGTTCACCTCGGTGGTGAGCAACCTGGCGCTCTACCGGACCATCGCGGCCGGGGACACCTGGCAGTCGATCGACGCCGTGGGGGCGCTCTCGTCCACCACCACCCAGGCCTTCGATCTGGCCTACGAGCAGACCGGCCCGGGCCGCGCCCTCATGGTGTACGGCGTCGGGACCACGCTCCTGTTCAAGACCATCGAGGCCGGCGGCTCCAGCGGGGCGGCCGCGGTGACCGTGGGCGGCGGGGCGCCGCTCGGCACCGGCACGCCGGTCTGGGTGCGGCTCATCCCGGAGCCCGGCGGGCGGCGCATCCTGGTCATGTACATGACCGCCAGCCGCCACATCCAGGCCCTCATGTGGGACGGCGCCGCCAGCGGCGGGACGGGGGCGTTTGTCTCCCAGTACGACAACGGCGGCCTGCCCCTCACCATCAACGCGGTGGTGCCGGAGGCGACCGCCCTGAGCGTCCTCAAGCGCGGCTTCGACGGCGCCTGGGAGGGGACCACCGGCCGCGCCGTGGCCTTCTACAGCCAGAACGGCTCCAACGTCCTCCAGGCCGTGACCTGGGACCCGGCCACCGGCTGGGGCACGCCGACCGCGTCCAGCGCCACGTACAGCGGCACCGGGCCCACGTTCGTGGAGGCCGAGGCGGACCCCGGCTCCGACCGGATCCTGGTCCTGGCCCAGTCCGACAACGGCGTCCGGCGTCCGCTGGTGGCCCGGTTCTACCTGGACGGCTGGGAGACGGACATCACCACCCTGGCAAGCGCCACCAACTACCGGGAGTCCACCTACAGCCGTCCGGGCCGCAACTTCGACGCCGCCTGGGACGACGACGGCGGCCTGGTGGTGGTCTACGACGACATCCGTAACCTCACCAACATCTTCTACGAGTCCGAGCTGGCGACGCGCACGTGGAAGCCGGCGGTCGGCTGGAGCGTGCCGGTGGAGATCCAGTTCGACCACCAGATCGTGGGCGCGGTGGAGCTGGAGGGCGACCCGGAGTCGGCCGAGATCCTGGGCCTCGTGAACACCGACACGGGCGACGGGCTGAACGTCCAGACGCGCTTCATGCGCTGGACCGGCAACGGCTGGGGCGATCCGAGCCTGATTGCGACCGGCGGGGTCCACTTCATGGAGGTGGGCGATCCGTTCTCGAACTACGGCTTCCACTACGGCACGGCCCTCGCCCTCGCCTACCGGGAGGACCACGTGCCGCCCGCCGCACCCGTGATCGCCCAGACCGGGGCCGGCAGCACCACCGCCACCATCCAGTGGACCGCGCCGGGGGACAACGGCACCCAGGGCACGGCGGGGGGCTACGACATCCGCTGGTCCGCCCTGACCATCGTGGACGACGCCTCCGTGGCCGACTGCGGGGCGCCGCCCGCGGGGGACGTCTGTTTCTCGAACGCGAGCCAGGTGCGCCCGTCGCCCACGCCCCAGGCCGCCGGGGCCACGGAGTCGGTGGAGGTGGACCTGGGCGCGCCCGGGGTGTACACGGTGGCGGTGAAGGCGGGCGACCGGGCGAACCTCGTGGATTCCGGCTCGGGCGCCGAGACCCTCCAGGGCAACGTCTCGGCCCTGTCCAACGTGCTCACCGTGAACACCCTGGCGGCGGACGCCATCGCGCCGGAGCAGGTCACGGACCTCGCGGCGGCGGACGGCCCCTCCCCGGAGACCATGGTCAACCTGACCTGGACCGGGGTGGGCGACGACGGCGACCTCTCCACCGCCGACCCGGTGCTGGGCTACGACCTGCGCGTGGCCTCCCTGCCGATCTCCGAGGTGGGCGGCGACGACAACTTCCACGTGCCCTTCGACGAGGCGACGCAGGTGGCCGTGGTCACCCCCGCCACGGGCGCGGGCGGCACCACCCGGGGGGTGGCGAACGCCTACACGGCCACGGGCCTCTCGCCCGGCACCACGTACCACTTCGCGGTCAAGGGCCTGGACGAGGACCCGACGCTCCCGAACGCCCCCGTCTCCAACGACGCCGGCCACACCACGGCCCTGGTCACGCCCGAGGCGATCACGGACCTGGTGGTGGCCGACGTGGGCGCCAACGAGGTGACCCTGGCCTGGACCGCCCCGGACGGCGGGCCGACCTCATACGAGCTGCGCTTCTCCCTCTCGCCCATCGTCACCGCGGCCGACTTCGACGCCGCCACGGCGGTGGGCGGCCTGCCGACCCCGGCCGCGGCGGGCACGCGCCAGGCCTTCACCGTGGGCGGCCTGCTGCCGGAGACCCTCTACTACTTCGCCCTGGTGCCGGTGCGGTTCCAGACCGTGAGCGGCGTCCTGACCCGCCTGGCCCCGGACCCGGCGGTGGTCTTCGCCACCACCCTGGCGGACACCACCGGCAACACCACGCAACCCTCGGCCGTGACGGACCTGGCCGTGGAGACGGGCACTGTGCGCACCACCGAGGCGCGCCTGTCCTGGACCGCCCCGGGCACCGCCGGCGCCCCGGCGATCCGCTACGAGCTGCGCTGGGCCCACCGGCCCATCGACACGGCCTCCTCGGGCGAGATCCACGTGGTCCCGGTGCCCATGCTGCCGGGCGCCCCCGGCGTGGCCCAGGAGTACACGCTGCAGGACCTGCCGGAGAACACCCTCGTGTACGTCGTCCTGGTGTCCTACAACGGCTCGGGCTTCGTCTCCGACGCCTCCAACGAGGTGCTCGTGCACACCGCCCTGCGCGGCGGCATGAACGCCGTCTCCCTGCCGGGGTCGCTCAGCCCGAACGACATCCTGACCCTGCTCGGCCCCTACGCAGGCACCTGCACCGCCACCGGCACGCCCACCACCGGCTCCGGCCCCGTGGGTCCGTGCGGCGTGGGGGAGGTGACGGTGACGGCGTACCGCTTCGATCCGGGCGTCGGCGCGAACGGCGACTTCGTGGCCATGGACCCGGCCGAGCTGCTGGCGCCGGGCGGCGGCGTGTTCGTGCAGGCCGTCGGCACCCGGGCGGTGCTCGACCTGGCGGGCCTGGACCAGGCGTCCTTCACCCCCGTGGTCCTGGCGTTCAACCCCACCCTGGTCTCCAACCCGTTCACCCTGCCGGTGGCGGTGGCGGACCTGCACGTCACGGGCAGCAACGGCTACGACGCCGTCTTCGCCACTGCCGTGACGGACGGGGTGGTGGACCCGGTCCTGCGCTTCTTCACCCGCGAGGACGGGGTCCTGAAGTACGTGGACGTGACCGATGCCGACGACCTGCTGCCGTACCGCGCCTACTTCATCCAGCTCGGGCCCGGCGCCGCCCCGGGCGTCACCTACAGCCTCGAGGTACCCCACCCGTGACCGGACGCACGCACATGGCGCTCCTCGCCGCCATCGTGGCGGTCGCCCTGGCCGCCCCGGCGTGGGCGCAGGAGCCGCCCCTGGTCCTGGAGCTGCACCTCACGGCGCCCGTGGGGGCGGAGGTGGCGGGGACCGACCTGACGGCGGGGGTCCGCGCCGACGCCGGTCCCGGCTTCGACCCCGGCCTCGACGCCCGCGCCATGCGCGTGGGGGCGCTCCAGGCGTGGTTCCTGGAGGCCGCCGAGCCGCTCCCGGGGCAGGTCCTCCAGCGCGACTACCGCGCCGGGACCGGGGCGGAGGCGTTCGCGATCCGGGTGGCGACGCCCTCCGGCGCCCTGGAGGGGAGCGTGGCCGCCGGGGTCCCGGTCACCCTGGCGTGGGACCCGCCGGCCGGCGAGGTCTGCACCGGCCGGAGCCTGACCCTGGTGGACGACGCCACGGGGGCCCGGATCGACATGACGGCACAGCGGTCCTACGACTTCGCCGCTCCGGGCGCCGGCGTCGAGCGCGCCTTCGGGCTGGAGGTGGGTGCCCCCGGCACCCTGGCCGCGGCCGCCCCCGCGCCCCCGGGCCGCCCGCTCTCGCCGAGCCACGGGCGGCGCGAGGTGGTCCTGGTCTGGTCGGGCGGGGTGGGCGCCGCCGGCTACCATGTCGAGCGCACCGACCGCCCGGGCGACGCATCGCCCGTCTTCACCCGCCTGACCGACACCCCCGTCGCCGGGACCCGCTACGTGGACCGGGACGTGCCCGGCCGCGGCACGGTGGGCTACCGGGTGGTGGCCGTCTCCGGCGCCGGGTGCGCCTCGGCCCCGTCCGACACCCTGGTCGTCAGCCCCTAGCCCAGCCCCACGGCGCCCCGGGCGCGGCGCTCCCCCAACCTTGCCGGGGCCCGCGGGGCCCCCTATAATTCCACGATTTTGCGCCCTCTTCTTCCCGAACCGCCGACGTGCAGTCCCACATCCGGAACTTCTCGATCATCGCCCACATCGACCACGGCAAATCGACCCTGGCCGACCGCCTCCTGGAGCGGACCGGGGCGGTGACCGCCCGGGAGATGCAGGCCCAGCTCCTGGACGACATGGACCTGGAGCGCGAGCGCGGCATCACGATCAAGGCCCACGCGGTGCGCATGCAGTATCGTAGCGAGGGGGGGGACGACTACGTCCTCAACATGATCGACACCCCCGGCCACGTGGACTTCACCTACGAGGTGTCGCGCTCCCTGGCCGCCTGCGAGGGCGCGCTCCTGGT
>CAZGRJ010000049.1:0-16989 GCA_964528115.1 uncultured Nitrospirales bacterium | reverse complement strand
GGCCTCGGGGACGTCGGTGGCCTCCGTGGCCTCGGCGGCGGCGAGGGAGATTTCGGACAGGGAGATGGACATGAGGTTGCCGTCGTCGTCGGGCTCGACGGAGGGCGCGGCGGCATCGACCACGAAGGCGGTCGGCTCGGAGCTTTCCGGGACGGGGGCCGCCGTGCCCCCGCCCATCCGGCCGAGGCGGTCCTCGAAGTCGTGGGCCTTGTCCGGGTCCGACTCGCGGTAGACCTCCGCCAGCCGCTCCAGGGTGGCGCGTTCCGCGTCCCGGTCGTGGCCGGTGACCACCCGCAGGCGGATCTCGTAGGCCCGGGCGTTGTCGGGATCGATGGCCAGGTAGTCGCCCAGGGCGGCGTCGGCGGCGGCGGGGTTGCCCGCGGCCAGGTGGGCGTCCGCCAGCCGGTCGAACAGGTCCAGGGCGGCCTCCAGCTCGCCGGCCTGGAGCCGGACCATGGCCTCGCCGTGGAGGGCGTCGGTCTCGGCGGCGGCGGGCGCGTCGGGGGCCTCGGGGGCGTCCGGCTCGAGCTCGGTCTCGAGCGAGGTGGACTCCATGGGCACCTCGCCGAACGGGGCGGGCGGCTCGCCGTCCTCGTGGGCGGACGGGGTGGTCTCCAGCAGGTCGCGGATGTCGGCCTCGGCTTCCTGGGCGGCCTCGGGCGCCTCGGGGGCCTCCGCGACGTCGGCTGCCTCGGCTGCCTCGTCAAGGGGCCCCGCGGGGCCCAGGTCGAGGGTGAAGGAGTCGGCGACGGGGGGCTCGGCGGCGGGTTCGGGGGCCTGGGCGGGGGCGTGGCCGGAGGGGCCGTCCTGGTCCAGCTCGGCGAACATGTCGTCGATGGAGCCCTCGTCGTCGGCCGCCCCGCCCTCCGGGCGCTCGGCGGCGCCCCAGCGGGCGATCCGCTCGATGCGCTCCTGGGCGGCCTCGCAGCCGGGCTTCAGGTCCAGCAGGTGGCGGCAGTAGCGCTCCGCCTCCTCCAGGTTGCCGGTCTCCAGGAAGAGGTCCACGGCGTTGATGGTCTCGTCGATGGCCTGCTCGGTGAAGCCCAGCTCGAACAGCTCGGCCGCCATCTGGAGGCGGTGGCGGGTGTTGACCGGGTCCAGGATGCAGACCTTCTGGACCATCTCGAGGGCCTGGTTGTGCTCGCCCTCGGCCACCAGGAGGCGGCAGACGTGCAGGTAGGCCTCCACGGCGTTGCCGATCATGTCCCGGCGGGCGTTCAGGTCTCCCAGACGCAGGTAGACCTCCGTGCGGTCCGGATCGAGCTTCAGCGTCTTCTTGAGGGTGGCGATGGCCTTGAGCGGGAATCCGGCCTGCTCGAAGGCGTGGGAGGCCTTCAGATAGTGGTCGATGGCCGCCACGTTGTTCTTCTTGCGCACACACAGGTCGCCCAGGTTGTTCAGGGCGTTGGCGGCCTCGTTGTCCCCGGCGTTCGGGAGGAAGTCGTTCCAGAGGTCGATGGCCTTGTCGTACTGGCCCTTCTGGACGTACCGATTGGCCTTTTCCGCCACGGTAGCGTAGTTCATCGACATCCGTCCTTAGCTCCCCACTGGTGGCGCTCCGAGAAGGTCAAAAATCCCTTCGGCGTTCCGGGGTCGGGACTTTAAGGGCCGGAAGGCCGCACACGACCCGGTTTGACGGCCCCCGGCGGGGCGCCTAGAATGCGGCCCGCCCAAAGGCGGCGGCGGAAGGGCGGCCGGACCCGGATACGGGGTCCGAAGCCCCCGAAATACCGGAAAAATGACACGTAGGTACGCAATAGGGACGGCGGGAACGCTGGCGGCGGGCTTTGCGGCGCTTTTGCTGGCGGCCTGCCAGGCCGGGGGCGGGGAGGCCGGGTTCTACAACGACCAGGGCATCGAGGCCCTGCGCCAGGACCACTACGAGGAGGCCCGGCGGGACTTCGAGGCGGCCCTGAAGCGCTCCCCCAAGGACGCCGTGATTTGGGGCAACCTGGGGGTGGCCCTGACCCGCATGGAGCGTTTCGAGGAAGCCCTGGACGCCTATAAGAAGTCGCACGACCTGGACCCGGACGACGCCGTGACCGTGGCCGAGATGTCCTCCATCCAGTACCGCCTGGGGCACTATGCCGACGCCGAGGCGGGTTTCCGCGAGGCGATCCGCCTGGAGCCCCGGGCCCCCGAGTTCCACAGCAGCCTGGCCCTGGCCCTGCTCAAGGAGGGCAGGAAGCAGGAGGCCCGGGCCGAGCTGGACAAGGCCCTGCCCGAGGCCGACAAGCGCGGCCTGGTGCGCTACCAGCAGGCCAAGTTCCAGCTCCTGACCGGGGACAAGGCCGCCGCGCTGGACACCTTCGAGCGCTCCCTCAAGGAGTACCCCGCCGGGGCCCGGGACTCGGTGTCCGACCCGGACTTCGAGCCCCTGCAGGACGACCCCCGCTACCAGGAGCTGGTCAAGGACTGGTGGCGCCCCCGGGGGACGGGCTCGTGACCGCCGAGGAGACGCCCGACACCGACGCGGGCACCGACACGGACTTGGGTCCCGGCTTCTGGGACGGCCGCTACCGCTCCGGCGACTTAGGCTGGGACCTGGGCGTCCCGTCTCCCCCCTTCGTGCGCCTGGACGAGGCCGGGTTCATCACGCCGTGCCGGGTGGCCGTGCCGGGCTGCGGCCGGGGCTGGGAGGTCGCCTACCTGGCGGCGCGCGGCTACCGGGTGACGGGCATCGACTTCGCCCCCGGCGCCATCGCCGCCGCCCGGGAGCGCCTGGTGGACGCCGGCGCCGACGCGGAGCTGGTGCAGGCCGACCTCTTCGACCTGCCCGAGGCCCTCGAAGGGGCCTTCGACCTGGTCCTGGAGCAGACCTGCTACTGCGCCATCGACCCGGCCCGGCGCCCGGACTACGTGGACGTGGCCCACCGTCTGCTGGCCCCGGGGGGCCGCCTGATCGGCCTGTTCTATGCCTGCAAGGGGGAGGGCGGGCCGCCCTTCACGACAGAGCCGGACGAGGTCCGGACCCTGTTCGAGGCCCGCTTCGAGGTCCGCTCCCTCGCGCTCACCCCCCACTCCCACCCGCGCCGCGCGGGGGAGGAGTGGCTGGGAGTGCTCCTCAGGCGCTGAGCGCCCCTGGCCGGCCCGTCAGCCGGCTTCATCCGCTTTCTTCCGGCTCGTCCTCCAGAATGCTGTAGACGATGTCCTGCATCGAGACGATGCCGACGAGCTCGCCGTTCTCGATGATCAGGGCGCGCTTGACGTCGAACTGGGACATCAGGCGCGCGGCGTACTTCACCTGGAGCCCCTGGGCCACGGTGATCAGGGGCTTGCTCATCACCTCGTACACGTTGGTCTTGTCCAGAACCCGGTTCTGGGTGATGACCTTGTTGACGATGTCGTACAGCGTGATGATGCCGTAGGCGTCGTCCCGGTGGCGGCGGTTGACCACCAGGCTCTTGATGCGGCGGTCCCGCATGCGCTGCAGGGCCTCGCGCACCGTGGCGATGCCGTCGATGGTCGCCACGTCGCGCTGCATGATGTCGCGGACCTTCTTCTTCACCCGGTGGTCTCCCTCGCGTTCGCGCCCAGGCGCCCCTAGAAATAGTCCTCCCGGACCTCTTCCATCAAGACCTTGAGCTGCTTGTTCAGGCCCGCCACCTCGTCCACGGGGATCGAGAAGCACAGGCCGTTGCCGTCGGCGTGCATGTCGCCGGCCTCCTCGATGGCCTTGAGGATCTTGGTGGCGCGCATGCGGTTGACCAGGAAGATCAGGCAGTCGTACGGCGTGTCGAGCTTCAGGCCGAAGAACGTGCGCTTGTCCTCCACCCCCTCCCCCCGGGTGTTGAGGATGCTCACGCCGGTCGCCCCTTCCTTCCGGGCGGCCTCGATGACCTTGGTCTCCAGCTGGGCCGGGACCATGGCGATGATGGCGGAGAACTCCATGGCAGGTCACTCCTTTTCTACATCGGGCGGGGGACCCGCCGTCTTGCGGGCTCCCAGGTACTTGGCCAGGGTGGCGTAGCCCATGACCGTGATCATGGGGAACAGGGATGCAAAGGCGATCAGGCCGAATCCGTCGATGATCGGGTTGCGCCCCGGGATGCTCGAGGCGAGGCCGATGCCCAGGGCCGTCACCAGGGGCACGGTGACCGTGCTCGTGGTCACGCCCCCCGAGTCGTAGGCCAGGGCGACGATCGAGCGGGGGGCGAAGCGGGTCTGGACGATGACGGCGAGATACCCCGCGATGATGTACCAGTGCAGGGGGTCGCCCCGCACGATCCGGAAGACCCCCACCGTGATGCCGATGGCGACCCCCAGGGCCACGGCGTTGCGCAGGGGCCACTCGCGCACGCCCCCCGAGGTGATCTCCTGGGCCTTCAGGGCCACCGCGATCAGGGCGGGCTCCGCCATGGTGGTGGCGTAGCCCAGGGCGAAGGCGAAGGCGTAGACCCACGGCAGGTGGCGGCCGGTGAACTGCTCGGCCATGGTCACCCCCAGCGGGAACAGGCCCAGGGAAAGCCCCTCCACGAACAGGTAGAGCCCCAGCACGACGAAGATGAGCCCCGGGATGACCTGGCGCGGGCTCTCCAGGGCCCGGCGGAAGAAGACGAACTGGAAGAACGCCACCACGGCCACCACCGGCATCACGTCGCGGGTGGTGGCCATCAGCCCCCGGAGCACGTACTCGAAGGTCGTCGGCACGTCAGTACACCCAGATGCCGTACAGCATCACGAACAGAATCGGCGTCAGGGACGCGAGCGCGATCAGGCCGAACCCGTCCACCAGCGGGTTGCGCCCTTCGATGGTGGTCGCCAGGCCCACCCCCAGGGCCGCCACCAGGGGCACGGTCACGGTGCTGGTGGTCACCCCGCCCGAGTCGTAGGCCAGGCCGATCACCTCGCGCGGGGCGAAGTGGGTGACGATCACGATCAGCAGGTAGCCCCCGATGATGTAGTAGTGGATCGGGTGCCCCAGGATCAGGCGCAGAACCCCCAGGGCGATGGCCACGCCCACGGCGAAGGCCACCACCGTGCGTATCCAGAACTGGTCGAGCTGCCCGCCCGAGATCTCCTGGGCCTTCGTGGCCACGGCGAACAGGGCGGGCTCCGCCACGGTGGTCGCGTAGCCCAGGGTGAAGGCGAACACCATGAGCCACGTCACGCTGCCCTTGCGGGCGAACTGGTACGCGAGCGACTCCCCGAGGGGGAACAGCCCCAGGCGCAGGCCGCCGGTGAACAGGAACAGGCCGATCACCGCCAGCACCATGCCCGCCACGACGCTCGCCAGGTTGGGGAAGGGCTGGCGCAGGATGACCAGCTGGAAGAAGGTGATCACGAGGACGATCGGGAGGACGTCCCGCAGGATCTCCCAGACCATCCGCCAGACCATCGGGACGAGGCGCGTGAGCATGGGCACGAAAACCGTTGGAGGCGCGCGCCGGGACCGGTGCGCGGGTCGGTGCGGGGCCACTCTAGCGTCAACCGGCGCGGCGCATCAACCGCGCCCGCGGCGTGGACAAGCGCCCGGACCCCGCTTTATCCTAGGTTCGCCCCGAGAGACCCCGGGCCCGGACCACCCACAGGAGCGACAGGAGCGCGTATGGCCACGGTGATGTGCTGCAGGTGTGGAGAGGAGAAGGACGCGATCAGCGGCCCCACCTACGGCGGCCCGATCGGCGAGGAGCTCAAGCGCCGCGTGTGCAACGCCTGCTGGCAGGAGTGGTTCAACGGCTTCGGCGTGAAGGTCATCAACGAGATGCAGCTCAACATGCGCAACCCGCAACATGTGCAGATGCTCATGGACCAGATGCGCCTGTTCCTCAACATGCCCAAGGAGGGCGAAGAGGAAGGCTAAGTCGAGGGCTGAGCGGCGCGGCTCCGCGCCTATGCGGGGTCGCCGGCGTGGACGACGAGGGCCGACAACTTGGCGTCGCGGACGACGTGATTCGCGGTTCCCCCCAGTAGATAGCGACCGAGCCCGTGGCGCCCCCGGGCGCCGACGACCACAAGATCGCAGCTGCCCGCCTCCGCCCGCGCAATGAGCGCGCGGGCCGGCTCCCCCTCCAGCACCAGCGTGTCCACGTCCCGGCCGGCCGCCGCCAGGGGCGCCAGGTGGCGTTCCAGCAGGCGCTTCGCGTCGTCCAGCAGCTGCGCCCGCAGACGCTCCAGGTACGCCTCGCTCCCCGCGATCTGCGTGGCGGCGACGCGGGTCTCGCGCAGGTAGCGGTCCTCCACCACGTGGGCGAGGGTCAGGGCGCAGCCCTCGAGCCACGCCGCCTTGGCGAGCCACGCCACCGTGTGGGCGGCGCCGGGTGAGTCGTCCAGGGCCACCAGGGCGCGCCGGAAGGTCGTGGGCCCCGGTCGCACGAGCAGGACCGGGCAGGCGGCGTCCCGGGCCACCCGCCGGGCCACGCCGCCCTCCGGCGCCCCGTCGATCCCCCGGGCGCCCAGGACCGCCAGGTCCGGCCGGTGGGCCTGGATCGCGGCCAGGATCTCCCGCTCCGGGGCCCCCACCCGCGGGTCGGGGGTCACCGGCAGCGCCTTCGGCAGGGCGGCGCGGGAGGCCTCCAGGCGCTCGGCCGCGCGGGCCTCGTGCTCCTGCTCGATCCGCGCCGTCATGAGCCGGTCCTCCTCCGAGAACACGCTCGGGAACGGCAGCTCGGGCTCGGGCAGGGGCACGGTGACGTGCACCAGGACGACCTCGGCGGCGGCCCCGGCCGGGAGCCGGGCCACCACCTCGCACGCCCGGAGGGCGTCGTCGGAGCCGTCGGTGGCGAGCAGGACCTTCATGCCCTCACCCTAGCGTCCGGAAACGCGCGCGGCAATGACGGACGGCGGTTCGTCACATCGCGGCCCGCCCCTCGATGGCCTTGATGAGGCTCACCTCGTCGGCGAACTCCAGCTCCATGCCGACCGGGACGCCGTAGGCGATGCGGGTGACGCTCACGCCGAGGGGCTTCAGCTCGCGGGTCAGGTAGAGGGCCGTGGCCTCGCCCTCCACGGTGGGGCTGGTGGCCAGGATCACCTCGCGCACCTCGCCGTCGCGGACCCGCTGGACCAGGGCGTCGGCGCGGACGGCGCGGGGGTCGGCCGGCTCCAGGGGCGTGAGCACCGCCGCCAGGACGTGGTAGAGGCCGCGGTAGGTGCCGGTGTGCTCGATCTGGTAGAGGACGCCGGGGTCCTCCACCACCATGAGGCGGGTCCCGTCGCGGCGCGGGTTGGCGCACACCTCGCACAGCTCCTGGTCGCTGACGTTGTTGCAACGGGTGCAGGCACGCGCCTGGGTGCGGGCGTGGACGATGGCGTCGCCTAAGCGGCGGGCGCGGGCCTCGTCCAGGCCCATGATGGCGTAGGCCAGGCGCTGGGCGTTGCGCCGCCCGACGCCGGGCAGGCGGGCGAGCTCGCCGATCAGCGTCTCGTAAACGCCCTTTCTGGCCAAGGAATCAGAGCAGGCCGGAGAGGCCGCCCATGCCGGGGATGTTCAGGCCGCCGGTGACGGCCTGCATCTCCTCCGCCATGCGCTCGCGGCTCTTGCGCTGGGCCTCGGCGACGGCGGCCAGGATCAGGTCCTGGAGCATGTCCACGTCGTCCGGGTTGACCACGGAGGGGTCAACCGTCAGGGCGGTGATCTCCTGCTTGCCGTTGGCGGTGGCGGTGACCATGCCGCCCCCGGCGGTGGCCGTCACCTGGATGCGCCCGGCCTCCTCCTGCAGGGCGGCGATCTTCTGCTGCATCTCCTGGGCCTGGCGCATCAGCCCGCCCATCATCTTCTTGGACATTGCATTCGACTCCGTGGCGTGGGACTCCCTTGCGTTTACGAACTCAGGGCTGGTTGGCGTCGGGCTTGCGCAGCTCCACCACCTCGCCCCCGAAGGTCTCCAGGGCATCGCGGATGAAGGGCAGCTCCATGGCCTTCTCGACCTCGCGCCGCTGGGCCGCGGCCTCCTCTGCCTCGAACTCCTGGGCCAGGGTGGCGACGGGCTCCGGGCCGGGGTCGTCCAGGCGCACGAAGGCGACCTCGATGGGCTTTCCCGCCACCTCCCCCGCCACCTGCTCGATGAAGGCCTTGTTGTCGGGCCGCCGGACGATGTCGAGCATGACCTCGTAGGCCGCCTGGAACGCGACCTCGATGCGGCCCGGTGTGGCCGCGCGCACTGCGCCCTGCTCCAGGTAGGAGGCCAGGGCCGGGCGGCGGCGGCGGATCTCCTGCACCGCGGCGGCCCACAGGTCCTTGGGGCTCGCATCCGGCGCCGGCCGGGGCGGTGCGGCCTCCGGCACGGGCTCGGGGGCCGGCTCCGGCGCGGGCTCCGGGGCACGCTGGGCGGCGGGGAGTGGAGGCGGCGGCGTGGGCTCGGACGCCCCGGCTACCATCGCCCGTGCGGGTCCACCCGGGCGAGTCGGCGCGGGGCGAGGCGGCTCCGCTCGGCGCGGCGGCTCGGGAGCTCTTGCGGCGGCCGGGGTAGGGCGGGGCGGGGGCGCGGCCGGGGCGGTGCCCGCGAGGGCGTCCAGGCGCCCGATCAGCTCGCCCAGGTCCACCAGGCGCGGCGCCTCGCTGGCGCGCACCAGGGCCGCCTCCAGGATGAAACGCGGCGACAGGGCACGGCGGCAACGCTCCTGGGCGTCGGTCATCAGGGCCAGGACCTGCTCCAGGACTTCCCGGGGGTGCCCCCCCGCCTGGGCCTTCAAGTCCGCCACGTCGTCCGGGGAGAGGTCGATCAGCGCCTCCGGCTGGTCGCTCACGGCGCAGACGACGAGATTGCGGAAGTGCTCGACCAGCGCGGCCGCCAATATCTGAAGGTCCTGTCCGGCGCCGACGAGGTCCTTCAGGCGCGCCAGGGCCGCCGCGGCGTCTCCGGCGAGCACGTCCGCCGCCAGGGCGTGCAGGGTGGCCTCGTCCACGCGGCCCAGCATCAGGGTCACGTCCTCGTCCGCTACGCGGCCGCCGCCGAAGCTGAAGGCCTGGTCCAGGAGCGAGAGGGAGTCGCGCAGGGAGCCGTCGGCGGCCCGGGCGATCAGGCCGATGGCCGTGGGCGTGGCCGGAATGCCGTCGCCCTCCGCCAGGGCCGAGAGGTGCGCCGCGATCTCCTCGCGCCCGACCCGGCGGAAGGCGTGGTGCTGGCAGCGCGAAAGGATCGTCTGGGGGATCTTCTGGGTCTCCGTGGTGGCGAACACGAACACGGCGTGGGGCGGCGGCTCCTCCAGCGTCTTCAGGAGCGCGTTGAAGGCCGGCCCGGAGAGCATGTGGACCTCGTCGATGATGTAGATCCGGTAGCGGGCCGCCAGGGGCCGGTAGCGGATGTTCTCCGACAGCTCGCGCACGTCGTCCACGCTGTTGTTGGAGGCGCCGTCGATCTCCCGAACATCCGGGGCGCTGCCGTCGGTGATGGCGCGGCACGGCTCGCACCGCCCGCACGGCTCGGGCGTCGGCCCCTCGGTGCAGTTGAGGGCCTTCGCCAGGATGCGGGCGACGGTGGTCTTGCCCACGCCCCGGATGCCGGAGAAGAGGTATGCATGGGCGATGCGCCCGGAGCGGATCGCGTTGGTGAGCGTCCGCACCACGTGCGGCTGGCCCACCACGTCGGCGAAGCTCTGGGGCCGGTGGCGGCGGGCCGAGACGAGGTAGCCGGGGGCCTCGGGGGCCGGGGCGGCTTCAGGTCCGGGTGTCGCCTCGGGGGGATCGGGCGTCGGGTCGGTCATCGCTGAGGCAGGGACGGGCCGGAGCCGGTCGGGTGAGGGGCCAGGCTGATCTGCGGCACACCGAAGCTCCCGCTTACCGCTGCTTCCTTCCGGACCTGACGGGGTTCACAGGTTTCGATTGCGCAGGGCCCGACCCCTCAACCGGCCGGCCCCGGCCCGGTCCGGCGGGAACGGGGTGGCGGAGAGGGAGGGATTCGAACCCTCGACACGCCGTGAAGCGTGTACACGATTTCCAGTCGTGCTCCTTCGACCAGCTCGGACACCTCTCCGGGGACGCCCGCGGCCGCCGGAGGAGCCGGTGGGCATGCGCGGGAAAGTTGGCGGAGAGAGAGGGATTCGAACCCCCGATGGGTTGCCCCATACCTGATTTCGAGTCAGGCGCCTTCGACCAGCTCGGCCATCTCTCCGCGCCCCCGAACCTCGGTCGCTCAACTCCTGCGCGCCTGAAAGAACGTGCGCAACAGGGTACCACAGTCGTCCGCGAGAATCCCCGCGGTCACGGCCACCCGGTGGTTCAGCCGATCGTCCCGCACCAGGTCGTACAGCGACCCGCAGGCGCCCGCCTTGGGGTCGACGCAGCCGTACACGAGACGGTCCACCCGGGCGAGCACCAGGGCCCCCGCGCACATGGGGCACGGCTCCAGGGTGGCGTACACGGTGCAGCCCGTCAGGCGCCACGTCCCCAGGGCCTGTGCCGCCGCCCGGACCGCCAGCAGCTCGGCGTGGGCGGTGGGGTCGGCATCGGCCTCGCGCCGGTTGTGGGCCCGAGCGACGATCCGGCCCTCGCGGACCACCACGCACCCCGCCGGCACGTCGCCGTGGTCCGGCGCGGCGCGGGCCTCGTCGAGGGCCGCCGCCATCCACTTGCGGTCCGCCTCCGGGTCGGCCTTTCTTGCGTCCGGGTTCGCCATGCGGGGGGCGCACGCTACCACGGCCCCAAATCGCCCGGCAACCGCCCGGCAACGGCCCGCGCGCGGCCTTGGGCCGGCAATTTCGCGCCGGGGATTGGAGCCGGGGGCCGTATCCCGCTAGAATGTGGGCGCTTTCGCGGGGGTTTGTCCCCGACCTCGGGGGTCGGGGCGCGGGCCGCCGCCGGGTCGCCGGCGCGCGCGAGGGGCGCCGTTTGCTGTAGGGTGTATGGCATTGGGAGGCCTTGTGACCGAGGACCGTTTTCCAGGGAAGGCCCTGTTCCGGGGCAAGCCGGCCTTCGGCCCCCAGGTCATCGACCTGGCCGGGCGGGCGCGCGTCGCCCAGGGCGGCGATCCGGAGTGGGAGCGCCTCACGCCCGGCGACTGGAAGCTCTACGCCCGGCCGCCGCGTCTGCCCATGGACCGGGCCGGGGTGGTGCCGGGCCCCCCGGCGTCCACCCACGAGGAGGTCCTCGCCGTCCTGAAGGGCCTGCTGGGCGGGGAGGAGGAGAAGGTCTTCGACTTCAAGCCCCACAGCTTCTCGTTCCCGGCCACCCTGTACGTCGCGGTCCGCGCGAAAACCCTGGCCGACCGGGTGGACCCCGCGGCCGCCCCCATGCTGCCGCTCCTGATCGAATCCCTGGGGCGGGCGTTCGAGGTGTGGATCAGCTACGAGCGCAACCGCGAGACCGGCGAGACGGTCCAGCGCATGCGCATCTTCAAGGGGATCGCCGCCGGCGACGGCGAGCGGTACCTGGTGGCGGCGGAGGCCGAGAAGGGGGAGGTGACTGCGTTCCTGGCGGTGCCCCCGTCGGACCACGAGACCGTCAACCACCTGCGCTTCGGCCGCCTGGCCTGGCGCCGCTAGCTCCCTCTCATCCAAAGGCCCACGCGGGCCGGGCCTGATTTCCTACTTCCGGGGTGCCGATAAGACACGCCAGGGAGGTGCGGCGGCAGGGCCTTCGCCATCGCCGCCCGCCTCGTGACGATCGGCACGCGGGCCGCCGGCCCCGGCGGGCGCCCGCCAACGGGGAATCGAGACATGCGCAAGCTCCTGCTGGCCGGGATCGTCGCCGCCATGGTGGCGACGCCCGCCCTCGCTGCAATGGATACCGTGCCCCTGGCGCCCGCCGACGAGGCGGCGATCCAGCACGCCATGGACGTCTTCATCCAGGACCACACGCTGGACGGCCACTACACCGTGTACGACGCCCTGGGCGCCGGAACGGTGCCGCTGTCGTTCAAGCTGATCCACCCGGGCGTCCGGATGATCGGCGGCTTCTACGTCAGCTGCGTGGACTTCGTGGACGCCAAGGGGACGCTGTACGACATCGACATGATGGTCGCCAAGCAGGGCGACCACTACAAGGTCTTCCAGGACCTGATCCACGCGGTGGGCGCCGAGCGGCGCGCCTACCACAACGAGCGCTGACGGCAATCGCCGTCGGGCCGCGCTTTTAAGGGCGCGGGCGCGTTAGACTGAACCCGTGGCGCGGGGACCGGCCCCGTGCATTGCCAGGGGAGGCGAACGGGTGCGGATCGGCGTGCTGGGGTCGGGGGACGTGGGCAGGACGCTGGCGGCCGGGTTCACCGGCCTCGGCCACGAGGTGATGCTGGGCACGCGGGACCCGAAGAAGGGCCCCATCACCGCCTGGGTCCAATCCACCGGAAAAGGCGTGTCGGTGGGCACCTTCGCCGAGGCGGCGGCGTTCGGCGACGTGCTCGTCCTGGCCGTGCTCGGGACCGCCGTGGAGGAGGTCGCGCGCCTCGCCGGGGCAAAGAACTGCGTCGGCAAGCCCGTGATCGACGCCACCAATCCCCTGGACATGTCCACCATGCCGCCCGGCCTGTTCACGGGCACCACCGACTCCCTGGGGGAGCGCGTCCAGCGCCTCCTGCCCGGGGCCCACGTGGTCAAGGCGTTCAACACGGTGGGCAACCCCCACATGGTGAAGCCCGACTTCCCCGGCGGCCCGCCCGACATGTTCATCTGCGGCGACGACGACGGCGCCAAGGCCACCGTCACCGACCTCACGAAAGCGCTCGGATGGAACGTGATCGACTTGGGGGGCATCGAGGCCTCCCGCTACCTGGAGCCCCTCGCCATGGTGTGGATCACGCACTACTTCCGGACGCGCTCCGGAAACCACGCGTTCAAATTGCTGCGCAGGTAGGCCCGCGGAAGCGGGCGAGGCGGCGTCAGGCGCCGTAGGCGAAGAGCGCCGGGTGCGGACTGAGCGCGAGGTCGCCACCGCCGCAGACGACGGTGCGGTCCCGCTCACTGAAGTGGACCGCGTACACGTAGGTGCGCCGCAGCCACGTGCCGACGCGCGTCACCTGGCCCACCGCACCGGCGGGCACCACGAAGCCGTCGTCCGTACGGATCGTGCGGGTGGATACGACCTGCTGGCCGTAGGTGAAGATCTCCGGTATGAAGTACGGCGTCGCCTGAAGCTCGTTCATCGCCGGGGCCCTCCCATGCGTTGGTTTCCCACGCCCATGCCGTAAGCACGCCCGGTGCCAGGACCGGCGGAGGGCGGGAAATATCACGTGATCCAAATGGGTTGTGTGCGTTCCGGCCACGCGCCACGCGACGCGTGTGACGGCCGCGTCCGTCGCGTGTGCGACGAGGTGCGTCGGATGTGCGACATGTTTGTCGGTGTCCGGGATGCCGGGGGTCCGTGTTGTAACAAAGCGTGAAACGGCGGCCGGGGTTTACGTTCCGTTACCAAAAAGGCCGTGCCGTTGCTGGCCGCGCGGGCCTTCGGGTGCTGTAATGGGAAGTATGGGAGCCGGGGCCAGGGGGGCGCCGGATCGAGCCCGGAGGTGACGCCATGGCCAGCACGAAATCGCTCTTCATCCCAATCCTCGCCCTCGCCCTCGCGGCGCCGCTGGTGCCGGCGTCCGCGCAGGCGGGGGGATACGGCAACGCGGACCGGCTGTCCGGCTACCACCGCGGCGGCTACGGCTACGGCTATGACCACCGGGGGCACGACAGCCGCCGCCACGACGGCTACCGGCATGACGATTCCCGCCACGACGGCCGGCGCCACGACGACCGGCATTACGTCCGCCGCCACTACGTGCCGCCGCGCAGCTACGTGCGCATCTGGCTGGGCGACGACCTGGCCCTGTTCTGGAGCGACGGCTTCGTGGGGCCCTACCGCCACGACCACCTGGTGGTGGCGCCCGCCATCGGCGTGCGGGTGGGGCACGTGCCGGCGGGGTACGTCAGCTTCGTGATCGGCCCCAGCCGCTACTTCTTCGTGGGCGGCGCCTACTACGTGTGGGACGCCCGCCACCGCGACTACCTGGTGGTGCCCAAGCCGAAGGGCGCCGACACCGCCATGCGCGGGCCGGACGTGGAGCGGGAGGAATTCTTCGCCGACGCCGACCGGCTCGGCCCCGTGCGCGATTGGGACCGCTACGCCTGCGACGCCTGGGCCTCGGGCGAGACCGGCGGCGCCGAGCGGGCCGCGCCCGGCTCGCCGGAGCGGCGGGAGTACCTGCGCAACATGGAGGCGTGCCTGGAGGACCGGGGCTACGGCGCGAAGTAGCCGGGCCCAGCGTGTATTAGTCCGCCACCTCGATCTCGATCGCGTCCCCCTCGGCGCGCACCTTGTAGCACGCGACCGCCTCGTCCGCCGGCGGGCTCAGTGCCTCGCCGGTGCGCAGCGAGAAGCGGGCCGCGTGCCACGGACAGGTCACCTCGTTCCCCTCGACCTCCCCCTCCGAGAGCGAGCCGCCCATGTGCGGGCAGGTGTCGTCGATGGCGTAGAGTGCGCCGCCGACGTGGAACAGGGCGACGGGCCGGCCGTCCACCTCCACGGTCCGGACCGCGCCCTCCGGCAGGTCGGACCGCTGGGCCACGGCGATATACCTGGGCATGGCGATGCCCCCTTTCCTTATCTCCGCGTTCATGGAGCCCCGCCGCACGGGGCAGCGCGGATCAGTATAGCGCCCGGAGGAAACCGGGCCTCAGCCCACCCCGTGGCGGCGCAGGACCTCGGCGGCGGCGGCCTTGCCCAGCATCTCCGCCTCCTCCAGGGGGGTGTTGCGGTCGTCGATGCGCGTCCGTGCCGTGGGGTCGGCGCCGCGGGCGAGGAGGAACGCCACCGCCGCCACGTCGTCCCCCGCGGCGGCCCAGTGGAGCGGCGTCCAGTCGTTGATCCCGCGCTGGCCCAAGTCGGCGCCGTGGGCGAGGAGCAGCTCGAGCACGGCCAGGCGGTCCTCCCGGTCTGACGACAGGGCCGCGAGCAGCGAGGGAAACCCGGCGGGGTCCGGGGCGTTCGGGTCGGCCCCCAGTTCCAGGAGCGCCCGCACCAGGTCGATGGGGGCGTGGTAGATGGCGTACTCCAGGATGGGCCCCGAGAACCCCGCCGGCAGGGTACAGTCGGGGAAGTCCGGCGGGTCCCCCAGGAGCGCCCGCAGCTTGGCCAGGTCACCCGCCACGAAGGCGTTGTGGAGGGCGAGGAGGCGCGAGGATTCGGGCGAGCCGGCCACGGTGGGTGTCCCTACCGGGCGCCCGCGGTCCGGAGGTTCAGGCTCGCCAGGGCCTCCCCGATGGGGATGAAGTAGTTGATGCCCACGAACGCGCCGTTCTCGGTCCGCCCCATGACGGTCATGCCCACCACGTTGCCGCTCCCGTCCACGAGCGGACCGCCGCTGTTGCCGGGCAGGGTGTTCACGTCGCTCTGAATGTAGCGCCGCCCGTCGATCTCGCGGTAGCCGCTCACGACGCCCCGGGTGACCGAGCCCGCCAGCTTCTCGTCCAGGGGCGCGCCGAGGGCGTAGACCTCCTCGCCGATGCCCGGCTCCAGGGCGCGCACCGGGACGGCCGGCAGCTGGCCCTCCTCCAGCTTGATCAGGGCCACGTCGCGCTCCGGCTCCACCCGCACCACGTCCCCCAGGATCTCGCGCCCGGTCGCCAGGCGCACCGTGGCGACGCGGGCGTCCTCCACCACGTGGGCGTTGGTCAGGACATAGCCCGCCGGGTCGATCAGAAAGCCGCTGCCGTGGCCGTCCCGGAACGTCACCGTCACCACCGCGCCGCGCACGGCGGCCATGTGGTCCTGGATGGGCCCGTCCAGGGCCGGCTCGGCCGACAGGGCGATGGGCGGCGGCGCCGCGCCGGGCGTGTAGCCGGCCACGAAGGCCTGGAACGCGGGGTCGGCGAGCAGGTTGCGGGCGGCGTCGGCGAAGGCGTCCACGACGATCGCGTCCATCTCCATGGTGCTCCCCTCGGGGAGCGTGCCGCTGCCCCTCCCCTTTCCCCGGAACACGACCTCGCGCCGGGTGCGGGAGTAGATCTGCCAGGTGACCTCCACCTCGCCGTCGCCCTTCTCCTTGGTGACGTTGCCGACGCCCGAGAGGGGGAAGCAGAGGTTCGCCGTGAGGTGTTCGATCACGGCGCCGGCCACCAGGTCGGGCTTGGGGCCCGGCGCCTCGTCGAACAGGGTCCGGCCCGGGCGCCGGACCGGGTAGCCCGCCGCCTCCAGGGCCTCGGCGAAGGCGCCCGCGTACAGGGTGGGGTCTTCCTTCCGGGGGCCCTTGTCCCAGGCGAGGGGGCGCTTCTCCTTACACAGGAGGCCGCCCTGGATGGCGCCGATCCGCTCCCCCCGGGCGATGCCGATGGCGAGCTTCTCGAACGCCATGGGCGGCGCACCGGCGTAATCGGGCAGGGGGGTCGTGGTCGGGGCGGGCGCACCCGTCCCCGCGCCCGCCGCGCACCCGAACGGGGACACGCAGGCGGCCAGGAGGACGGCGATCCGGCAAGACTCGGTCGCGCGCACGGCACCCCCACTGCACAGCCCTGGACGGCAATCGAAGGCGGCAGTCTAGCAGGAACGGGCGAGTGGCTTCAGCCGGAGCGGCGGCGTGAGGAAGCCCCCTTCAGCCCGCCGGGCCCCGGGCCGATAGGATCGTCTACGACCCGCGTCGCCCGGGGGACGGGCGGCGGCGGGAGAAGGGGTGCAGGCGGGTTTCCACCCGTGCCGGGCCCGACCGGGCCGGGCATTCGAAGGAGGGGTTCCATGTCGGTCAGCGGTGTTTGCGGAAGTGCGGACTGGGCCGCGGCCCAGCAGGCCATGGGCGACTCCCGTGCCAGTGGCACGGGGCGCTGCGGCGACGGGGACTGCGGCGGCCAGCGGACCCACGGCGCGCATCACGGCCATCGGAGTCACCACGGCGGCGGTCGCGGCGGGATGATCCAGGCGATCCGCGCCGTCCTCGACCAGCTCATGGCCCAGGCGGCGGGCACCGCCTCCGACACCACGGCCACCGACGCGACGGACGCGGCGACCACGGACGCGGTCGCGCCCGCGGCCCCGGCGACGGACACGACCACGACCACGGACGCCGCCTCGCCCCGCGAGGTCCGGCACGCGTTCCACGCCTTCCTCCACACCCTGTTCCAGACCCTGGCCGGCGCCGCGTC
>CAZGRJ010000048.1:0-17096 GCA_964528115.1 uncultured Nitrospirales bacterium | reverse complement strand
AGGCGGGGAGCTGGTAGCAGAGCGACTTGCCGCCCCCCGTGGGCATGACCACCAGGGCGTCGCGCCCCGTGAGGACCGAGCGCACCACCCGCTCCTGCCCCGCGCGGAAGGCGGGGAAGCCGAACAGGCGTTTCAGGGCCGCGGTCAGGTCGGTGTCGGCGGGTGGGTTCACGGGAAGGGCCTCAGTCTAGCGAAACGGGTGTTCGGGACAAAGGGCCGCCCGCCCGTATACTCGGCACATGGCCCAGCGCGTCCTCATCGACGGCTACAACCTCATCGCCGAGCTGTGGGGCATGGGCAACGGCACCGCCGAGCTCGCCCGCCAGCGCGCCGACCTCATCCGCCTTCTTGCAGGGGGGCGGTCCGGCGGGGCCGTGGAGGTGGTCTTCGACGGCTGGCGCGAGGGCGACCCGCTGGGGGGCGGCAGCCGCGAGTCGGGCATCGACGTGACGTACTCGCCCAAGGGCATCACCGCCGACGAGGTGATCGCAACCAAAGTACGTGACCGAGGCCCCGGAACGCTGGTCGTCACGAGCGACCGGGGCGTGGCGCGGGATGCCCGGGCCGCGGGGGCCGACGTGGCCGACGCCGCCACCTACGCCGCGCGCATCCGGCTGCCTTCGGCGCGTTCGATCCCGCCCGAGGCGGCGCGGGACGAGGATTCCTCCGGCTGGCAGGGCCACACCGCGAAGAAGGGCAACCCCAAAAAAGCCAAGAAGCGCGACCGCGCCCTACGCCGGCGGCTCGAAAAGCTCTGAGCGGCCGGCCTCGGCGGCGCGCGGGGACGACTCGGTGGGCGTCTCCTCCGCCTCCGGCGGCGCGCCGAGCTGGACCTTCTCGATCCTCTCGAAGCGCGAGGTGATCTTCTTGGCCGACGTGCCCACCTTCTCCACGTCGTCGTGGGCCTGGCGGATGTGCGTGGCGAGCTTGTCCATGCGCTCGCGGAACAGGCGGAAGTCGTTCGCCAGGGCGACGAGGTGCTCCTGGATGATGTGCACCTGCTCGCGGGTCTTGGCGTCCTTGAGCACCGCGCGCGCCGTGGTGAGCACCGCCATCATCGTGGTGGGGGAGGTGATGAACACCCGGCGCCGGTTGGCCAGCTCCACCAGGTCCGGGTGGTGGGCGTGGATCTCCGCGAAGATCGCCTCGGCGGGCACGAACATGAACGCCCCGTCGGCGGTCGTTCCCGGCAGGATGTACTTCTGGGCGATCGCCTCCACGTGCGAGCGCACGTCCTGCTTGAACAGCCGCGCCGCCCCCTGGCGCTCGGCCTCGGGCAGGGCGGGGTCGAACATGCGCCGGTAGTTCTCCAGGGGGAACTTCGCGTCCACCGCGATCGTCCCCGTGGGCGGCGGCAGGAAGAGCACGCAGTCGGCTCTGAGGCCGTTGCCCAGGTCGTGCTGGAGGGCGTAGGCCTCCTCCGGCAGGGCGTTCATCACCAACTGGTGCAGCTGGACCTCGCCGAAGACACCGCGGGACTTCTTGTCCGAGAGGATGTCCTGGAGCGAGACCACGTCGCGCGACAGGGCCTCGATCTTCTTCTGCGCCTCGTCGATGATCGTCAGGCGCTGGACCACGTCCACGAACGTCTGCTGGGTCTTCTTGAAGCCCTCGTCGAGGCGTTCGGAGACTTTTCCCGAGATCTCCGTCAGCTTCCGGTCCGTGACCCCCTGCAGGTCGCCGAAGCGCTGGTTCAGCGTGTCCGTGGCGAGCTTCATGGTTTCCTGGAGGCTGAACGAGGTCTTGCGCGTCCCGTCGGCGACGGCTTCACCTAAGCCCACGCGCAGGTCGGCGAGGTCCTTGTGGGTCGCCTCCCGCAACTCGCCGATGGCGGCCCGGGTCTCGGCCAGCTTGCGCTCCGTCAGCTCGCGCAGCTCGCGCTCCTGGCGCAGGAGCTGGTCCCGGGTCTGATCCTTCAGCTCCCGGACGGAGCGAACCAGCCCGCGCAGGAGCAGCCCGCCCAGCACCACGGCGGCGGTGACCACGACGACGATCAGGACTGTCGGGTCCACGCTTACCCCACCTTCGACCCGCTCGGCCGGAAAGCCGCCGCCAGGCGCCGCGTGATCGGCCCCGGCCGGCCGTCGCCCACGGTGCGCCCGTCCACCCGGACGACGCCCAGGACCTCGGTGGTCGTGCCGGAGAGCAGGACCTCGTCGGCGTCGTATATCTCGGCCAGGGTCAGGTCCCGCTCCTCTGTGGCGACGCCCATGCCCCGCGCCAGGTCTAATAGGTACCCCCGGCTGACCCCCGCCAGGATGCGCGGGCCGAGGGCGGGCGTGACCAGGGCGCCGCCGTTCACGACGAACAGGTTGCTCCCCGCGCCCTCGTTCACGACCCCGTCCGGGCCGACGAGCAATGCCTCGAAGGCCCCGGCCTCCGCCGCCTCCTGGCGCGCCATGACGTTCGGGAGCAGTTGCAGCGACTTCACGTCGCACCGCCCCCAGCGCAGGTCCGGCACGGAGATCACGGCCGCGCCCTCGTCCTGCAGCTTTCGGGGCAGGGAGGCGATGGGGGTCACGGCGATGAGGGTCGTGACCGGCACGTCGGGAAACTTGTGCTCCCGGGGCGCGGCGCCACGGGTGACCTGGGCATAAATCTTCGCGTCGGGGTAGCCGGCCCGTTCGGTCGCTTCCGCGATCCACCCCTCCAGGGCGGCGCGGTTCCAGTCCGGCACGAGCCGCACCTCCGCCATGGAGCGCTCCAGCCGGTCCAGGTGGGCCGGCAGCAGGAACGGCGCGCCGTCGTAGGTGCGGATGACCTCGTACACGCCGTCGCCGAACAGGAAGCCCCGGTCCTCCACGGACACCCGGGCCTCGGCCAGGGGGAGGAAGGCGCCGTTCAGGAACGCGATGTCGGGCATGGGAAGCCCCCCGTCAGCCGGCCGCGGCCGAGGCCCGGCGCAGGAGCTTCTCGGCCCCCCGGGCGGGCAGGGGACGGCCGAGCAGGTGGCCCTGGCCGTTCTCGCACCCCTCGGCGCGCAGGACCTCCAGCTGCTCCGGGGTCTCGATGCCCTCGGCGATGACCTTGAGTGACAGCCCCCGGGCCAGGGCGATGATCGCCCGGGCGATGGCCACGTCGCCGGGGTCGGTGGCGATGTCGCGCACGAAGGAGCGGTCCAGCTTCAGGATGTCCACGGGGAAACGCTTCAGGTAGGCGAGGGACGAGTAGCCCACGCCGAAGTCGTCGATGGAGATGCCGACGCCCAGGCCCTTGAGCTCGGCCACCAGGGCGTCGTTGCGCCGGGTGTTCTCCATCAGGGCGCCCTCGGTGATCTCCAGGGCCAGGCGCCTGGGCGACAGGCCGGAGGTCTCCAACGCCCGGGCGACGGAGTGGGTGAGGTTCTCCTGCCGGAACTGGCGGGCCGACAGGTTCACCACCATCTGCCCCCCCAGACCGGCCATCTCCCACGCCTTGGCCTGGGCGCAGGCGGTGGCGAGGACCCACTCGCCGATGGGCACGATGAGCCCCGTCTCCTCCGCCAGCCAGATGAAGCGCGCCGGGGCCACGAGGCCCAGCTGCGGGTGGTGCCAGCGCAAGAGCGCCTCCAGCCCCACCACGCGCCCCGAGGCCAGCTCCACCTGGGGCTGGTAGAAGAGCACGAACTCCTCGCGCTTCAGGGCGTGGCGCAGGGCGGCCTCCATGCGGATGCGCTCGCTCGCCGGGCCCGCCATCTCCGGGGCGAAGGCCTGGAGGTTGTTGCGGCCCCGCTCCTTGGCCCGGTACATGGCCGCCTCGGCGTTGCGGATCAGGGCATCGGCCCCCTCGGACGGGCGCGGGTAGCAGCTCACGCCGATGCTCGGGGTGACGTACACCTCGTGCCCGTCCAGGTTGAACGGGCTCGACAGGGCCTCGAACACCTCCCTGGCGTGGTGGAAGGCCCCGTCCGCGTCGGCGCCGGGCACGATCACGGCGAACTCGTCGCCCCCCAGGCGCGCCACGTCGCCGCCGCCGGCGCGCTCCAGGCGGCCCGCGACGGCCTGGAGCAGGCGGTCGCCGCACTCGTGGCCGAGGGAGTCGTTGACCGTCTTGAACCGGTCCAGGTCCAGGAGCACCAGGGAGACGGGCTTCTCCTCCCGGTCCGCCGTCGCGAGGGCCGCGTCCAGGCGCTCCCGGAACAGGGTGCGGTTCGCGAGCCCCGTGACCGGGTCGAAGCGCGTCAGGTAGGAGACGTGCTCCTCGTTGCGCGTGCGCTCCATCGCCCGCCGGATGCGCGACACGGAGATCGAGTTGCCCGGCGACTTCAGCAGGTAGTCCTGCGCCCCCCCCTCCACGGCCTTGAGGGCCAGGCCCTCCTCCCGCTCCACCCCCAGAACCACGATGGGCACCCCCCGGGCGGCGGCGCGGGCGTCCTGGATGCCGGCGAGGCCCTCGCCGTCGGGCAGGGAGAGGTCCAGCAGGACCACGTCGAAGCGCTCCTCCTTCAGGCGCTTGAAGGCGTCGCCCATGGAGCGCACGTGGATGACGTTGAACCGGTCCGGGTCGGCGCGGTGCAGCATGCCGCGCACGAGCAGGGCGTCCTCCAGGTCGTCCTCGACGAGGAGGGTCTTGATGATCGCGGGACCTTTCAACCGAAGCCCTGCAACGCGCTCCCTGGCGAGGTGACGCCGGCGTGGGGTGGATCGTCCGCGGAGGGCCCCGGCGGCAGAACGGGGCGCGCGGACGCTGCGGATTGTAGCGAATCGGACCCCACCGACCAAGGCCCTTTCACGCCGATTCGCGGCGCTCCGGCGGGCCCCGGCCCACGCGTTGACAGGCTCTCATGCCGCCCTTACACTTGGCGGTCGCCCGGCCGGTCCGGTGTGTGCCGAAGTGGTGAAATTGGTAGACACGCTAGGTTCAGGGTCTAGTGGGGGCAACCCCGTGGGAGTTCGAGTCTCCCCTTCGGCACCAATCCTCTCCGACGGTCCGGGAAATCACGTCCAGTCGTCGACGCCGCGCTAGTCGTCGGTTCCAATGGTCCCCTGCGCGGCGAGCGCGCCGGCGGTAGTGGGCCTGCCCTTGAGGATCCACTCGAACGCGACGCCGACCAGCGCACCGACGACCGGCCCCGCCACGTAGATCCACGCCGTGCTGAGGTCGCCGCGCACCAGGTCCGGCGCCAGCGAACGCACCGGGTTCATGGAGGCGCCGGTGATCGGCGCCGCCCACAGCCCCGCCAGCGCGATGTAGCCCCCCACGGCGATGGCGCCGTTGGCCCCGACGTTGCGCGCCCCCGACGCCGTGCCCAGGATCGTGTTCACGAGGCCCGCCGTCAGGACCGCCTCCATGGCCACGGCGGTCCCGGCGCCGACGCCGGCGGCCGGCACCGTCGCGCCCAGGGCGCCGTCCGCGCCGAACAGGGCCCGCAGGAAGAGCGCCGCCCCCAGGCCGCCGACCGCCTGCGCGACCAGGTAGCCGGGCACGCGGCGCCACGGGAAGTTGCGGCGCGCGGCGAACGCCAGGGTGACGGCCGGGTTCAGGTGCGCCCCGCTCACGGTGCCCATGAAGTAGATGATCGCCATGACCATGAGGCCGGGGGCCACCACGATCATGCCCAGGGTGACCGCCCCGCCGCTCCGGGCCGCGACGACCCCGCCCCCGGCCGCCACGAGCACCAGCAGGAACGTGCCCCACGCCTCGGCGAACAGGCGGCGCCACTCGTGGCCCGGGTCCAGGAAGTCCGGGGCCAACTGCTTGCGCACCATCCGCTGCCGCTGCTCCGCCCGACGACGATCCCTGTGCGAACGTGTCATACGCCCTCCGGACTGTTGCTCCCCGCCCGGGCCTTACGGCCCCTGCTCGATCGGCCCCACCTGGATGCGCGTGCCGACGGCGACGCCCCGGTCCTTCAGCCACCCGGCGTTGCCCTCCACGAAGTAGCGCGAGCCGATCTCCCCACCATAGATCGGGCACGGCTCGCGCGGGCAGGGGGGGAGTGCCTCCGCCACCTGGACCACGATCCCCCCGGCGTCCAGCCACGCCACGTCGATGGGGAACTTGCACCCCTTCATCCAGACGTGGTGCACGCCGTCCTCCGGGTAGGCGAACAGCATCAGCCGGTCCTCCGGCAGCGACGCCCGGCCGGTCAGCCCCTGATGGCGCTCGTCCTCCGAGATCATGACCTCGGCCTTGAGGGCCTCGCCGTGGGGCAGCGTCAGCCACGCCTCGCCGGCGGCGAGGGCGCGCCCGGCCGGGAGAATCGCAAGAAGTACGGAGAGAACGAGGGCGGAGGCCGCCCGGGGCCGCGTCAAGCGGCGGTCGCCTTGCGGGCGAGCTCCTGGTACGTGGCGACTTCGGCCTTGTTGCCCACCACCAGGGGCACCCGCTGGTGCAGCTCGGTCGGGACGATGTCGAGGATGCGCTCGGTCCCGGTCGTGGCCAGCCCCCCGGCCTGCTCGGCCAGAAAGGCGATGGGGCTCGCCTCCACCAGAAGGCGCAGCTTGCCCTCCGGGTGCTGGGGCTCCCGGCTGTCGGCCGGGTAGAGGAAGACCCCGCCGTCGATCAGGTTGCGGTGGAAGTCCGCCACCAGGGCGCCGATGTAGCGGTGGCTCAGGGGCCGCCGGCCCTGCTTGTCCACCGCCTTCACCCACCCCACGTACTCCCGCGTGGGCGCGTCCCAGTAGGCCGCGTAGCCCTCGTTGATGCTGTAGTACTTGCACCGGTCGGGGAAGCGGATCTGGTTGTGGGAGAGGATGAATTCCCCCACGGTGGGGTCGAGGGTGAAGCCGTACACCCCGTGGCCCGTGGAGTACACGAGCACCGTGGACGAGCCGTACATGACATAGCCCGCGCCCAGTTGCCGGCTGCCGGCCTGGAGGCAGTCGCTGTCGTGGGCGATCTTGCCGGCGCTCTGCTTGGGCAGGATCGAGAAGATCGTGCCGATGCTGGCGTTGACCCCGATGTTGCTCGACCCGTCCAGGGGGTCGATGTTCACCACGTACTTGCCGGCCCAGCGCTCCGGCACGATCACGGGGCGGGGCAGCTCCTCCGAGCCCACGGCGCACACGCGCCCGCTGCGGCTGAGCATGCCGATGAGCAGCTCGTTGGCGTAGACGTCGAGCTTCTGGACCGACTCGCCCTGGACGTTCACGTCGCCCGTGCCGCCGATGATGTCGTTCAGCCCGGCCCGGCGCACCTCGCGCGAGATCAGCTTGGCGGCCACGGCGATGTCGTACAGGAGGTTCGTGAACGTGCCCGTCGTGGGCCCGAGCTTGCGCTCCTCCTGGATGATGTGGCGCTCGATGGTGGTCAGCGTCATGGGCGTCGCCCTAGCGGTAGTTCTCGAACTGGAGGGGGACGCCGTAGTCCTGCCCCTTCAGGTGGGTGATGACGTCCTGGAGGTCGTCCAGCTTCTTGCCGGACACCCGCACCTGGTCGCCCTGGATGGCGGCCTGGACCTTGACCTTCATCCCCTTGATATCGGCCACGATCCGGCGCGCCTTGTCCGACGCCACCCCCTGGACCAGCGTGACCTTCTGGCGCACGGTGCCCCCGGCGGCCCCTTCCACGGCCCCGTAGTCCAGGGCCTTCAGGGAGATGCCGCGCTTGACCATGCGCTCCTGGAGCACCCGCACGACGCTCTGGAGCTTGGCGTTGTCGTCGGAGACCAGGGCGATGTGGCCTTCCTCGAGGGTGATGCGGCTGGCGCTCCCCTTGAAGTCGAAGCGCTGGCCGATCTCCTTCATCGCCTGGTCGACGGCGTTCTTGACCTCCTGGAGGTCGAGCTTGGAAACGATGTCGAAGGAGTGGTCCGAAGCCATCGGTGCCGGTCGGCTGGCAGCCGGACCCTGCGCGCCCTCAGGGCCCGCCGGCGCGGGCGCCGCGGGCGCGCGGGGCGGCTACATCCACATGACCACCGTGATGGCCACGCTGATCACAAGGGTAATGACGACCATTCCGATCGTCCACTGCTTGAGCGGCATGTCACCCATCAACACGACTCTCCTCGCATATCACAGGTAGGTTTTCGGCTTGTGCCCGGCCCGATCCGGGGACGTGGCCGATTATAGGGAGCCCGCGGGACCCGGGGCAACCGCGCCCCCCGCCGGGCCGTATTGGGAGCGATTGTTGTATCCTTGCCCTCCGTGAGCGACGCCCCCGTCCCGAAGCGGCCCCCCCTGGGCCGCAGGCTCCTGAACCTGGTGGCCCAGACCCGCACCTGGCTCCTCGTCCTGGGGGGCCTGATGGCGGCGGTCATCCTGGGGCTCGGGGGGTGGATCGGCTACCTCGCCCACGACCTGCCCGACCTGGAGGGGCTGGACACCTACGCCCCCAGCTCCATCACCCGTATCTACGACATGAACGGGCAGCTGATCGGGGAGTACTACAGCGAGCGCCGGGTCTACGTCCCCATCGAGCGCATCCCCCGCCACCTGATCCAGGCCGTCCTGGCGGTGGAGGACTCGCGCTTCTACAACCACTTCGGCATCGACCCGGTGCGCATCGCCGGGGCCGTCTGGGCCAACCTGGCCAAGGGCGGCCTGCGCGAGGGCGGCAGCACGATCACCCAGCAGCTCGCCCGCACCCTGTTCCTCTCGCGCGAGAAGACCTTCACCCGCAAGATCAAGGAGGCGCTCCTCTCCCTCAAGATGGAGCGGGCCCTGACCAAGGACCGCATCCTCGAGCTCTACCTCAACGAGATCTACCTGGGGAACGGCGCCTACGGCGTCCAGGCCGCGGCCCAGGCCTACTTCGGCAAGGACGTGGAGGACCTCAACCTGCCCGAGTCGGCCTACATGGCCGGCCTGCCCAAGGCCCCCAGCCGCTACACGCCCTACACCGACCCCCAGGGCGCCAAGCGCCGCCAGGGGGTGGTCCTGCGCCGCATGGTGGACGAGGGCGACATCGACTGGAGCGAGTACCAGGCCGCCTACGCCGCCGACCTGACCTTCAAGCGCCCCCATTCCGCCGAGCGCGAGGCCCCGTACTTCCTGGAGGAGGTCCGCCAGCACCTGGCCAGCGCCTACGGCTCCGACGCCGTGTACCAGGGCGGCCTGTCGGTCTACACCACCCTGGACGCCACCATGCAGGAGGCCGCCGAGAAGGCGGTCAAGGAGGGCCTCCGCTCCCTGGACAAGCGCCAGGGGTGGCGCGGCATCGTGGGCCACGTGGACCCGCTGGAGATCGACCGCCTCCTCTCCACCGCCCCCAAGGCCCGCATCCGTACCGAGCTGGTGTCCGGCGCCATCTACGAGGGGATCGTCCTGGACGTCGCCGCCGACGGCGTGAGTGTCCTCGTGGAGGGCCACCAGGGCCGCATCGCCCCGAAGGACATGGCCTGGGCCCGGCGCCGCCTGACGGGCCCCGACGTGAACAAGGACCTGGAGGTCCAGCGCCACTTCGACCCGGTGCGCTACCTGTCGCGCGGCGACGTGATCCACGTGGGGGTGAAGTCGCTCCTGCCCATGGCCTTCACCCTGGAGCAGATCCCCAAGGTCCAGGCCGCCCTGGTGGCCCTGGACCCGCAGACCGGCGAGGTCCGCGCCATGGTGGGGGGGTACGACTTCGGCATCAGCCAGTTCAACCGCGCCCTCCAGGCCCGCCGCCAGTCGGGCTCGGCCTTCAAGCCGGTGGTGTACGGCGCCGCCTTCGACAAGGGCTTCTCGCCCTCGAGTGTGGTCATGGACACCCCCCTCGTGTTCCACGACCCCACGAACGGCCGCGTCTGGAAGCCCGAGAACTACGAGATGAAGTTCTACGGCGCGATCCCCCTGCGCGAGGCCCTGGTGCACTCGCGCAACGTGGCCACCATCAAGCTGCTGCAGAAGGTGGGGATCGGCACCGTGCACGAGTTCGCCCGGCGCCTCGGCATCACCTCGCCCCTGGCGAACGACCTCTCCCTCGGCCTCGGCTCCTCGTCCCTGGGGGTCATGGAGCTGACCCGGGCCTACGCCGTGTTCGCCTCCGGCGGCATGCGGGTGGAGCCCTACTCGATCCGGCGCGTGACCGACCGCAACGGCGAGGTGTTCGAGGCCGCCGAGCCCCAGGTCCAGCGGGTCATCCCGGAGGACACGGCGTACCTGGTCGTCAACGTCCTGGAGGACGTGATCCGGCGCGGCACCGGCCGCTCGGCCCGGGTCCTCAGGGCCCACCTGGGGGGCAAGACCGGCACCACGAACAACTTCACCGACGCCTGGTTCGTGGGCGCGAGCCCCGCCCTGGCGGTGGGGGTGTGGGTCGGCATGGACGACCACACGAGCCTCGGCAACAAGGAGACCGGGGCCCGGGCGGCGCTGCCGATCTGGATCGACTTCATGAAGACGGCGCTCACCCAGGTGCCCGACACCCCCTTCAACATCCCGCGCGGCATCGTGTACGCCCGCGTGGACCCCAAGTCCGGCCTGCTCGCCGGCAAAGGCGACAAAGGCGTGGTGGAGGTCTTCGACCGCCGCAACCAGCCCACCCGCACGGAGCGCCAGGAGGTGCGCTACGAGCGCTTCGTGGAGTTGGACATGGCCCAGAGCGGCCGATAAACTAGCCCTCTTATGCCCGCCGCGCCCCAGCCGGACGCCGGAACCCTCCGCCTGCCCCGGTGGGTGGCGGCCCGGGCGCGCCCCCTGGGGTCCGGGGACGGGACCCGGGCGCTGTTGAAGCGCGCCGACCTCGTGACCGTGTGCGAGGAGGCGCGCTGCCCGAACCTGGCCCACTGCTACGGGCGCGGCGTGGCAACGTTCATGGTCCTGGGGGAGGTGTGCACCCGGGCCTGCGCCTTCTGCGCCGTGGACACCGGCACGCCGGCCCCGCCGGACCCCGGTGAGCCCGGGCGCCTGGCCCGGGCCGCGGCGCGCATGGCGTTGCGCCACGTGGTGGTCACCTCCGTGGACCGGGACGACCTCGCCGACGGCGGCATCGGCCACTTCGCCCGCACCGTGGCGGCGATCCGGGAGGTGCTGCCGGAGGCGACGGTGGAGGTCCTGACCCCGGACTTCCGGGGCGTGCCGGACGCGGCGGCGCGCGTCGCGAGGGTGGGCGCGGACGTGTTCAACCACAACGTGGAGACCGTCCCGCGCCTCTACGGCGCCGTGCGGCCGGGGGCCGACTACGGGCGCTCGCTCGACCTGCTGCGGGAGGTCAAGGCGGCGGCGCCCGGGATTTTCGTGAAGTCCGGGCTCATGGTGGGCCTGGGCGAGACGGACGAGGAGCTGATTGCGGTGTTCCGGGACCTGAGAGCGGCCGGATGCGACGTCCTGACGGTGGGCCAGTACCTGCGCCCCACGGCGCGCCACCGCCCGGTGGCACGGTACGTCCCGCCGGAGGCCTTCGCGCGCCTCAAGGAACGGGCCCAAGGCATGGGCTTCGCCCACGTCGCCGCCGGGCCCATGGTGCGCAGCTCGTTCCACGCCGACGGCCACTTCCGCGCCGCGCGCCGTTCGGAGGCTCGGCCGTGACCACCCCGACGGGCGACGGGCCGCACCGGCGCGCCGGCGACCACCCCGTGGCCGGCCTGCGCATGCCGGACGACTTCCAGCGCATCCGGCGCCTGCCGCCGTACGTCTTCGCCCAGGTCAACGAGCTGAAGATGGCCGCCCGGCGCCGGGGCGAGGACATCATCGACTTCGGCATGGGCAACCCCGACCAGCCCACCCCCAAGCACATCGTGGACAAGCTGTGCGAGGCGGCCCAGGACCCGCGCAACCACCGCTACTCCCTGTCGCGCGGCATCCTGGGGCTGCGCAAGGCGGTGTGCGCGTTCTACAAGCGCAAGTTCGGCGTGGAGCTGGACCCGGAGCGGGAGGCGGTGGTCACCATCGGCTCCAAGGAGGGCCTGTTCAGCCTGGCCCTGGCCATCACGAACCCGGGCGACGCGGTCCTGTGCCCGAACCCCGCCTATCCGATCCATCCGTACGGCTTCATCATCGCCGGGGCCGACATCCGCCACGTCCCGGTGCGCCGGGACACGGACTACTTTGAGGAGCTGACCAAGGCGGTACGCGACTGCTGGCCGCCGCCCAAGGTGCTCCTGGTGAACTTCCCGTCCAACCCCACCGCCCAGGTGGTGGACCTGGCCTTCTTCGAGAAGCTCGTCGCCTTCGCCCGCGAGCACGGCATCCTCGTCGTCTCGGACCTGGCCTACGCCGAGATCACCTACGACGGCTACGAGGCGCCGTCGGTCCTCCAGGTGCCCGGCGCGATGGACGTGGCGGTGGAGTTCTACTCCCTGTCCAAGACCTACAACATGCCCGGCTGGCGGGTGGGCTTCTGCGTGGGCAACGCGGGAATCATCGGGGCCCTGGCCAAGATGAAGTCGTACCTGGACTACGGCGTCTTCCAGCCCATCCAGATCGCCGCGACCCACGCCCTCAACGGCCCCCAGGACTGCGTGTACGAGCTGCGCAAGATGTACCAGGCCCGGCGCGACACCCTGGTGCGCGGCCTCGCCCGCGCCGGCTGGCCCGTGGACCCGCCGAAGGCCAGCATGTTCGCGTGGGCCGAGATCCCGGAGGCCTTCAAGCCCATGGGCTCCCTGGAGTTCTCCAAGCACCTCCTGAAGGAGGCCAAGGTCGCCGTGAGCCCGGGGATCGGCTTCGGCGAGTACGGCGACGACCACGTGCGCATCGCCCTGGTGGAGAACGAGCACCGCATCCGCCAAGCGGTCACCGGCATCCGCCGGGCCCTGCAAACGCCGCCAGCACCGCCCGTGCCGCCGGCGGGCGCCTGAAGGGGAGGGGAGCCGTGTCCGATGCCGTGAATGTCGGGGTGGTGGGCGCCGGGACCGTCGGCGGCGGGGTCGTGCGCCTGCTGATGCAAAACGCCGACGTGATCGAGGCCCGCCTGGGCTTCCCGCTAAAACTCGCCCGCGTGGCCGAGCGCAATGCCGGCCGCCGCGCCGAGCTGAAGCTGCCCGAGGGGGTCGGAACGGACGACGGCCTGGCCCTCGTGAACGACCCCGGCATCGACGTGGTCGTGGAGCTGATCGGCGGGACGACGATCGCCCGCGAGGTGACGCTCGCCGCCTTCGCCGCCGGCAAGCACGTGGTCACGGCCAACAAGGCCCTCGTGGCCGCCCACGGCGAGGAGCTCCTTTCGGCCGCCCACAAGGCCCAGGTGGACTATTGTTTCGAGGCCGCCGTGGGGGGCGGCATCCCCATCCTGCGCGCACTGCGCGAGGGCTTCACCGGCGACCGCATCCAGTCGGTGCAGGGGATCGTGAACGGCACCGCCAACTTCATCCTCACCCGCATGACGGAGGAGCGCGGCGCGCCCTTCGAGGCCGTCCTCGCCGAGGCCCAGCGCCTGGGCTACGCCGAGGCCGACCCCACCTACGACGTGGAGGGGATCGACTCGGCCCACAAGCTCGCCATCCTCGTGTCCCTGGCGTTCGGCGGCCAGGTGCGCCTGGAGGACGTGTATACGGAAGGCATCACGGGCGTCTCTCCACTTGATATCGACTACGCCGAGGACTTCGGCTGCCGGATCAAGCTCCTCGCCATCGCCAAACGGACGGACGGGGAAATCGAGGCCCGGGTCCACCCCACGATGGTCCCCGAGAGCCAGCTCATCGCCGAGGTGGACGGCGTCTTCAACGCCGTGGCGGTCACGGGCGACTTCGTGGGCCCGACGCTCTTCTACGGCCGGGGCGCGGGCGCCGAGGCCACGGCGAGCGCCGTGGTGGGGGACATCGTGGAGGTCGCCCGCGCCGTCCGCTCCGGCGCCGCCGCGCGGGTGCCGCCGATGGGCTTCCAGCCCGCGTTCCGGACCCCCCTGCCGATCCGCCCCATGGCCCGGGTGGAGTCGCTCTACTACCTGCACCTCAAGGTCGAGGACCGCCCCGGCGTGCTCTCGGACATCGCCGGCGTCCTGGGCCGCCACGGCATCAGCATCGGCCGCGTGATCCAGGACGGCCACGCCGAGCACGAGGCCGTGTCCCTCGTCATGATGACCCACCGCGCCGTGGAGCAGAACGTCCAGGACGCCCTCGCGGAGATCGGGAACCTGGGCTGCGTGCGCGCCCCGGCCACGCTCATCCGGGTGGAGTCCGATGAGGACTGAGCCGACAGGCGAGGGGAGGCACGAACGATGACACGCATGTGGAAGGGACTGATCCGGGAGTACCGGGCCCACCTGCCCGTGACCGACGCCACCCCCGTGGTGACGCTCCAGGAGGGCAACACGCCGCTCATTCCCACGCGGCGCCTGAACCTGGCGATCAACCCGGACATCGAGATCTACCTCAAGTACGACGGCGCCAACCCCACGGGCTCCTTCAAGGACCGGGGCATGACCCTGGCCGTCTCCAAGGCCAAGGAGAAGGAGGCGACGGCCCTGATCTGCGCCTCCACCGGCAACACATCGGCCGCGGCCGCGGCCTACGGCGCGAGCGCGGGGCTGGACGTGTTCGTCCTCATCCCGGAGGGCAAGATCGCCTTAGGGAAGCTCGCCCAGGCCATGGCCTACGGCGCGCGCGTGTTGCAGATCCGGGGCAACTTCGACCAGGCCCTGCGCATCGTGAGCGAGATCGCCGCGGGCTTCCCGATCACGCTGGTGAACTCCATCAACCCGTTCCGCATCGAGGGCCAGAAGACCGCCGCCTTCGAGGTGGTGGACCAGCTCGGATTCGCGCCGGACTACCACTTCCTGCCCGTGGGCAACGCCGGCAACATCACCGCCTACTGGAAGGGGTATTCGGAGTACCACGCCGCCGGCAAGTCCCGCTCCCTGCCGCGCATGATGGGCTTCCAGGCCGAGGGCGCGGCCCCGATCGTGCGCGGCCATGTCGTGGAGAAGCCCACGACGATCGCGACCGCCATCCGCATCGGCAACCCGGCCAGCTGGAAGGGTGCCGAGGCGGCGGCGCGGGAGTCCCGTGGCAAGATCGACATGGTCTCCGACGACGAGATCCTCTCCGCGTACAAGCTGATCGCCTCCCACGAGGGGGTCTTCTGCGAGCCCGCCTCGGCCGCGTCCGTCGCGGGGCTCATCAAGGCGAGCCAGGCGGGCGTTCTTCCCCCGGGGGCCAAGGTGGTGTGCACCCTCACCGGGCACGGGCTGAAGGACCCGGACGTGGCCCTGAACGTCATCGAGAAGCCCGAGACCGTGGACGCGGACCTGACCGCCGTCCTGCGCGCCCTCGGCTTCTGACGGGGCTCCCGTGCGCACGCTCCTCCTCATCCTCGACGGCCTGGCCGACGACCGCGTTCCGGCCCTCGGTGGCCGCACGCCCCTGGAAGCCGCCGCCACGCCGCGCCTGAACCGCCTCGCTGGAGCGGGCGTGACCGGCCGTTTCGCGCCCATCCCATCGGGGATGCGGGCGGGGAGCGAGGTGGGCGTGCCGTCGTGCCTCGGGATCGCGCCGGACCCCCACGTCGGCCGCGCCGCCCTGGAGGCCCTCGGCCGGGGCCTGGACGTGCCCCCTGCCGCCACCGTCGTCCGCGCCACGGCCGTCCACCTGACGGGCCCCTTCGGCGCCCCCGGCACGGTCGTCCGCGCCGTGGCGGACGGCTCCGCAACCCACGCCGCCGTCGCCGCCCTGGGTGCGGCGCCGGAGGAGGGGATGCGCCTGTTCGCGGCCCCCGACGGCCGCCACCTGTGCGTCCTGGACGGCCCGCCGGGCCCCGAGACCGCGCCTCCGCACGACCTGGTCGGCCTCCCCCTTGCCCTCGGCGGCGCACCGGTCCGCCCCGGCCTGTGGGCCGACTTCGCCCGCCGCCTGCCCGGCGACCTGGCCCTGTGGCCGTGGGGTGGTTCGAAGTCGGGCGCCCCGCGGGCAATGTCCGCCGCTTCCCCCTTCGGCGCCGTCGTCACGGCCGTGGACGTGGTGCGCGGGCTGGCCCGCCGGGCGGGGATCGAGACGCCGGAGGTCTCCGGCGCCACGGGCGGCCCCGACACGGACCTCGCCGCCAAGGCCCGTGCCGCGCTGAATGCCCTGGATCGCCACGCCCACGTCGCCGTCCACGTGGAGGCCGCCGACATGGCCGCCCACGCCCTGGACCCCGCCGCCAAGGCCGCGTTCCTCGCCCGCGTGGACCGCGACCTGATCGGCGCCCTCGCCGAGGGCCCGGGCCCCGGACGTGCCGATGTCCGCCTCATCGTCACCGGCGACCACGGCACCTCGTCCGTCACCGGCCGCCACCTGGACGGCCCCGTGCCGTTCGTCGCGGGTCCGCTCGCGGCCCTCAAGGCGGGCCCCGGCCGCCCCTGGCACGAGGCGGCGGTGGCGCATTCGCCCATCCTGGACGGCGCGGCGTGGCGCGGCCTCCTGGACGGTGCGGCGGTCCCATGCCGGGTGTCCCGATGCTGATCGTCCAGAAATTCGGCGGCACGTCCCTGGGGGACCTGGAGCGCATCAACCGGGTGGCCGACCGGGTCGCCCGCACCGTGGCCGAGGGCCACCGGACGGTGGTCGTGGCCTCCGCCATGGCGGGGCAGACCGACTCGCTCCTGGAGATGGCCCACAAGCTCCACGGCAACCCCCCGGCGCGGGAGATGGACCTCCTGCTCTCCAGCGGCGAGCGCGTCACCGTGGCCCTGCTCGCCATGGCCCTCTCGGCGCGCGGCGTGCCGGCCCAGGCCTTCACCGGCCGCCAGGTGGGCATCGAGACCGACGCCCTGCACACCCGCGCCCGGATCGAGCGCATTTCCGGCGAGCGTCTCAAGAAAGCCCTCGACGAGGGGATCACGCCCGTCGTGGCGGGCTTCCAGGGCATCAGCCCGGGCTCCGACGTGACCACCCTCGGCCGGGGCGGGTCGGACCTGACCGCCGTGGCGGTGGCCGCCGCCCTGGGGGCGGACCGGTGCGACATCTTCACGGACGTGGAGGGGGTCTTCACGGCCGACCCCCGGATCGTCTCGAACGCCAGGCGCCTGGAGCGCGTCACCTTCGAGGAGATGCTCGAGCTGGCGAGCCTGGGGGCCAAGGTGCTCCAGACCCGCTCGGTGCTCTTCGCCATGCGCCACGGCGTGCCGGTGCAGGTATTGAGCAGCTTCTCGGACGGCCCGGGGACCCTGGTGACCAAGGAGGACGCGGCAATGGAACAGGCGACGGTGTCCGGCGTAACCTACGACCGGAACCAGGCCAAGGTCACGATCGTCAACGTGCCGGACCACCCCGGGGTGGCGTCGGGCATCTTCGGGGCCCTGGGCGACGCGGGCATCCTGATCGACATGATCATCCAGAA
>CAZGRJ010000047.1:6468-17426 GCA_964528115.1 uncultured Nitrospirales bacterium | reverse complement strand
CCACGTCGAAGCCGTGGCAGACCACCTTGAAGTGCTGGATCATGGCCTCCATCGAGGCGTTGACCAGCACCTTGTCGGGGCGGCGCAGCTTGGGGTCCTCGCTCATGAACGGCCCCTCGGGCATGCGGTCGAGGATCTGGCGCACCATGCCGGCCGACTGCTCCATCTCGCGCACCCGGATGTAGTAGCGGTCGTAGGTGTCGCCGTGGCTGCCTAAGGGAACCTCGAAGTCCAGCTGCTCGTACACGCCGTATGGGTCGGCCTTGCGCAGGTCGTGGTTGACGCCGGAGCCCCGCAGGGAGGGGCCCGACAGGCCGTATTCGATGGCGTCCTCGGCGGTGATCAGGGCGATGTTCTTGGTGCGCCGCAGCCAGATGCGGTTCTCCTTGAGGAGCGTGTCGTACTCCTCGATGCGCCCCTGGAAGGTGGAAAGGAACTCGCGCAGCTTGTCGACGCACCAGTCGTCGATGTCGCGCTCCACCCCGCCGATGCGCATGTAGCTGTTGGTCAGGCGCGCGCCGCACAGGCGCTCGAACACGTCCAGGATCACCTCCCGCTCGCGGAAGGTGTAGAAGAAGACCGTCATGGCCCCGATGTCCAGGGCCTGGGTGCCCAGCCAGAACAGGTGGCCCGAGATGCGGGCCAGCTCCGCCACCAGGGTGCGCAGCCACTCGGCGCGCTCCGGCACCTGCACCCCCATGAGCTTCTCGACCGCGCGCACGTAGGACCAGTTGTTGGCCATGGCGCAGATGTAGTCGAGCCGGTCGGTCAGGGGGATCACCTGGGTGTAGGTGCCCTGCTCGGCGATCTTCTCGGTGCCCCGATGCAGGTAGCCCAGGTGGGGTGTCGCCTTGAGGATCTTCTCCCCCTCCAGCTCCAGGATCACCTGCAAGACGCCGTGGGTGGCGGGGTGCTGGGGGCCCATGTTGAGCATCAGCTTCTCGGTGCGCAGGAGCGGCAGCTCCTCGTCCTCGGTGACGCTCTCCGGGTCCCACAGGTATCCGGTGGCCTGCATGGCTCCTAGTCCCCCACCTGCGGCAGAAAGTCGTAGTTCTCGCGCCAGCCGTGGCCCTCCACCGGGTAGTCCTTGCGCAGGGGCCAGCCGTCGAAGTCGTCGGTCATCATGATCCGGCGCAGGTCGGGGTGGCCGGTGAAGGTGATGCCGTACATGTCGTAGGTCTCGCGCTCCATGAAGTTGGCCCCGCGCCAGATGTCGGTCACCGTGTCCACGGCGCAGTCGGCCTCGGTCACCCGGGTCTTGAGGATCACCCGGCGGCGGTGGCGCATGGACCACAGGACGTGGATCACCTCGAAGCGCTCGGCGTCGCCCAGGTAGTCCACCGCGGTGACCTCCACGGGGTAGTCGAACTCCATCCCCGGGGTCTCCTTGAGCCAGCGGCAGACGTCCCGCAGTCCGTCCTTGCGCACGCCGACGTAGGGCTCGTCGCGGAACACCTTGTGGCCCATGTAGTGGTCCGGGAACCGCTCGCGCAGCTTGTCCACGATCTCCATGGCGCCTTCTTCGGTGGCGGGCATTAAGGCGACCTTAGCGCGCGAAGACCTTCTGCTCCATGATCTTCTTCTGGAGCATGAGGATGCCGTCGATCAGGGCCTCGGGGCGCGGCGGGCAGCCGGCGATGTAGACGTCCACCGGGACGATCTGGTCCACGCCCTGGACCACGGAGTAGGTGTTGTAGACGTTGCCGCTGGTGGCGCAGGAGCCCATGGCGATCACGTAGCGGGGCTCGGGCATCTGGTCGTAGATGCGGCGCACCACGGGGGCCATCTTGCGGGTGAGGGTGCCGGCCACGATCATCAGGTCGCTCTGGCGCGGCGAGCCGCGGAACACCCCGGCCCCGAACCGGTCCACGTCGTAGCGCGAGGCCACGACGGCGATCATCTCGATGGCGCAGCACGCCAGGCCGAAGGTCATCGGCCAGATGGCGCTCTTGCGGGCCCAGTTGACCGCCGTGTCCACGGTGGTGGTCAGGACCCCCGAGTCGAACTCGCGTCCTAGTCCCATTCCAGCGCCCCCTTGCCCCAGGCGTACACGTAGCCCACCAGGAGGATCGTGATGAACAGCACCATCTCCACCAGGCCGTATATGCCGATCTGGTTGAAGACCACCGCCCACGGGTACATGAACACCGCCTCGATGTCGAACAGGACGAACAGCATGGCGATGATGTAGTACCGCATGGGGAACGGCTGGCGCGCGTCGGAGATGGGCGGCGCGCCGCACTCGTACGGCAGCAGCTTCTCGCGGTAGGACGCCTGGGGCCGCACGAGCCGGCCGAGCAGCAGGCTCACGAAGCCGAAGGCGCCGGCGACCAAGAAAAAGATCAGCACCGGCAGGTAGTCGGTTGGCACGAACTGGGTCGTCACGGCCACTCCGTCTTGAACGTGCGCGGGCGGGCGTCGCAAACCCGCGAAAAGTCACGAACCTGGTTGTCTCGCGGCAGGGAGGCGATCATACGCACGTCACCGTTTGGCTGTCAATGGAGCGCGTTTGCGCCCCCTCAGCCCGTCTGGCCGCCCGCGCCCTGGGGTGCGGGGCGGCTCTCCTGGGCCAACACCACCTCGTAGCACGAGAACTGCGGATGCCCGGCCAGGATGCCCTCCGGCAGGCGGTTCGAATGCGCCTGGCGGAAGGCCTCGGACCGGGTCCAGGCGGCGAACGCGTCCTCGCTCTCCCAGGTCGAGTGCGAGACGTAGGTGCCGTCCTCCGCCTTAAGCAGCTGGAACAGCCGGAAACCGGGCACCCCGTCCAGGTGGCTCTCGCGCTCCTTCCAGGCCTTCTCGAAGTCGGGCCCCCGGCCGTCGTTCACCTTGAACCGGTTCATGGCGATGAACACGGGGCTCACGCGCTCCCGGCGGCGGCATCGCGGGCCTCGCCCTTCTCGTACGGCTCGCCCTTGTAGTCCTCGGCGCAGAAGATGCCGCAGTGGCAGTGGCCGTCCCGGGGCACCTCCTCCTGTATGCCCGGCTTGCAGGGGCAGATGCGGTCCAGGGCCTTGTCGAACTGCACCACAAAGCAGGGGCAGTAGCGCCGCCCGTGCTTGTGCTGGTTGTGGGCCAGCCCCTGGATGATGGTCTCGTTGATCTCGGCCTCGGGGTTGAACTTGAAGCCGAAGCGGTCCACGACCTTCTGCACGAAGACCCGGGTCTCCGCCAGGCACGTCTCCAGGTCCTTCTGGTGCTTCTCGGCTTGCGCCAACACGATCTCCGTTCCGGTGGTCAATTTTGCACAGGCGCGGAGGGACATGGCCTCGCGCCCGCCCGCCGCCCGCCGGTGCCCCGGCGCAGCGCCCATCCCCAGGGTCCATCCCCGCGACCCGCTCTCGCCCCCGGACCCCACGATTATCGAGGGTGGGTCCGAGGCTGGTCAATAAACCCACCACGGATAATGCGCCCCGCGCGCCCGGCGGGGAAACGCCCCCCGCGTGCCCCCCCCCGGGAAACGCGTCCCGCGCCGCCCCCCTCGGCCGGCCCTACGCCTCCCGGTACTTGAGCGGCGGCGGGGGCTCGGTCTTCTCGATGCGCGGCGGCCGGCCCCGGCGGCGCGGCACCGCGATCCCCAGCTCGCCGATCTTCTTGCGCAGCGTGTTGCGGTTGATCCCGAGCAGGCGCGCGGCGGCCACCTGGTTGCCGCGCGTCTCCTCGAGGGTGATGCGGATCAGGGGCCGCTCGAACTCCGCGAGGAGGAGGTGGTACAGGCCGGTCTGCTCGGCGTTCGCCATCTTGCGCACGAACTCCCGCACCTTGTCCGCCACCAGCGCCTCGAGCGACTGCGGCGACGGCTGCATCGCCGCCGCCGATTCGGGTTTCTTAGCCACGCCCTCTCCTTTCTCTCATCCCGCGATGCCCGCGGCCTCGCCGGTCTCTGCCTCGTCCGAACGGAAGTGGGCCCCCACGCTGCGGGGCCGGGCCAGGGCCGCGCCGGCGATCTCGCGGGCGACCGTCAACAGATTCAGGCACTCCATGGCCGCCGCGTCCAGGGGATCGTACCGCATCCGTCCGAACGCCGACTCGATCCAGCGCAGGGTCCGCGCCAGGTCCCGCCCGTTACGCACCAGGCCCGCGTCGCCCGACATGCGCGCCTGGAGCGCGCGCCGCACCCGCTCGGGTGCATCGCCCCGCCCCTTCCCGCGCGCGGCGAGCAGGGCCTCCGCCGCCGCCCGCGCCGCCGCCGCGTCCGGACCTCCGTCCTCTGCCACCGCCTCCCCCGCCCGGGCGCCGAACACCAGCGCCTCCAGGAGCGAGTTGCTCGCCAGGCGGTTGGCGCCGTGCACCCCGGAGCAGGCCACCTCGCCGGTGGCATAGAGCCCCGGCACGGTCGTCCGTCCGTCCTCGTCCACCCGCACGCCGCCCATCATGAAGTGGGCGCTGGGGGCCACCGGGGCGGGCTCGGCCGCGAGGTCCAGCCCCAGGTCGGCGCAGGTGGCGGTGACCGTGGGGAAGCGGGCCTTCAGCTCCTCGGGCGGGAAGCCCGTGGCATCCAGAAAGACGTGGGGCACCCCGGTGGCGCGCATCTCGTGCCAGATCGCCCGGGCCACGTCGTCGCGCGGCGCCAGGTCGCCCATGGGGTGATAGCGCTTCATGAACGCCTCGCCCCGGGCGTTGACCAGGCGCGCGCCGTCGCCCCGCATGGCCTCGGTGAGGAGGAACGGCGGGTATGGTTCCGCGAGGGTGGTGGGGTGGAACTGGACGAACTCCATGTGGCGCAGCTCGGCCCCCGCGCGCCGGGCCATGGCGATGCCGTCGCCGGTGGCGCTCTCGGGGTTGCTCGTGCGGCGGTAGACCTGGCCCGCGCCGCCGGCCGCCAGCACGACGGCCCGGCTCGATACCACTACGGGCGTCGGCCCGTCCGAATAAGTCCCATCGGGCCCCAGGAGCAGCGCCCCCACGACGCGGCCGCCGGAGACGAGCAGCTCGGAGACGAAGTGGTCGCCCCACCAGTCGATGGCGGGGATGTCCCGGGCTTGGGTCTCCAGGGCCCGGACGATCTCGCGCCCGGTGGCGTCGCCCCCGGCCCGCAGGATGCGGCGGCGCCGGTGGGCCCCCTCCCGGGCGAGGGCCAGGCGGCCGTCGGGGCCGCGGTCGAACTTCGCACCCCAGGCGATCAGGGCGTTCACCCGCTCGGGGCCCTCGCGGACCATCACGCGCACGGCGTCCGGGTCGCACTCCCCCTTGCCGGCGAGCAGCGTGTCCTCGATGTGACCGCGGCCGCGGTCGGGCTCCTCCAGGGCGACGGCGAGGCCGCCCTGGGCCAGGGGCGAGCACCCCTGCCCCTTGGTGGCGACCAGGACGGTGCCGTGGGCGGACGCGCGGATGGCCGCCTGCAGGCCGGCCACGCCGCCCCCCACCACCAGGAAATCGACTGTTCGCTCTTCCATGAACCCCAAAACCCCGCCGCGCTGCATCGCCGGGTGGTGACACGCCCCCGGGCCGGAGGTCCCCCTCGGAGATGCCGGAAGACCCGCTCCGTGCTCGCCTCTTTTATATATTGTTTCGGGGCCCGGAGGCCACCGATTCGTCGCCGTTCTGACGACTTAGGGGGCCGGCGCCTCCAGCTCCCCGGCCCCGTCCGGCGCGCCGGGAATGGACGGCTCGGCGGGTCCGGTGGCGGCCGCGTCCACCGGGTCGTCGCCCCGCAGGGCGACGATGGCGGGGGGGTCGTCCCCAGTCAGCTCCATCTCGAACGTCCCGGCCACCTTGCGCCCGCCCCAGGTCCCCGACCAGGCGACCCGGGCCAGGCGCCGCTGCCCCTGGGCGCGAACCGCCAGCAGGGTCAGGCGGAGGTCCGCAGGGCCGGACCCGTCGGCGCGGTCGAGGCCGTCCCGGATGCGGGCCCGGGCCGCCTCGCGCTCGGACGGGTCCCACTGGGAGGCGAGGGCGGTGGCGTCCTTCGCCTCCAGGCCCTCGGTCATGCCCGCGAGAACCTGGTCCACGGCCGCCACGGCCTCGCTCGCCGGGGTCGGCTTCGGCGTCTTGGAGGCGCAGCCGGACACCACGAGGGCGAGCGCCAGCGCGCAGGCCCACGGGCCCGGACGCCAAAAGGCCCCCGGCGCGCACCGTTCCGTGGGCGCCGGGGGCCTCAAAGCGGCGGGGGCGCCCCCCCGGCGGCGGGTCACTTCTTCTTCTGTTTCTTCGCGGCCTGGATCTTGTCGTAGCCGTCGAACAGCGCGTCGTCGTACTTGCCCTGCTTGATCGAGCGCCGGATCGCGGCCCGGACCGAGGCCACCGTGAGCCCCTTGCCCTGGATGGTGCCCTTCTTGACCGACACGACGCCGCGCCGCACGGTCACGCCGTACTTCTCCTCGCCGACCTGCACCACGTCCACCTTGGCCCGGTCGCGGACCTTGTCCTTGCGCCCGCCCGTCATCTTGCGGAAACGCGTGTTGAGGGGGACCTCCTGCAGCTCGACCTGAACCGACCGTCTGGGCATCGTCATCGCTCCTTGTGCAAAACGTGCAAAACGGAAAACACGCACGCCGGCCCGCGCGCGGAAACCACGAAATTAAGCATTCGATGATTGGGCTTGCGCCGCTTGAAGTCAACACATTGTGACGTTTTATTTGAGCGTCGACCCGGAGCACAGCACGGACCCGCGCCGCGATCCTCAGGGCGCGCCGGATGCCTCGCCCTTTTGCGGCCCGATGCCCACCAGATCGCTGATCGAATAGGCGGCAAATTGCAGGCCCGAAAGGCGCGGTGAATCGACACCCTTTTCCTGCACCAGAACCTTGAAGGTCTTGCCCATGCCGAGGGGGTCCATGAGGCGCCGCATGGCGCGGAACTCGTCGGATGTCGAGGGGTCGCCGCCGTCCCGCTCCAGCACCGCGGCCATGCGCTCCCCCACCCCGAGACCCACCAGGAAGTGGCCCTGGTCGGTCAGGCCGAGGGGGTTCAGGCCCGCCTCCCTTCCGGCCCGGGCGAGGCTCGTGAAGTCCACGTGGGCGGTCATGTCCTGCTCCCCGATCCGGGCATAGGGGTCCTCGCTGACCTTGTGCGCGTGGTGGCACAGGAACGTCCCCGTAGTGCGGTCCGGGCGGTAGTACACGTCGGCCGGATAGCCGTAGTCCACGGTGAGTACGTAGCCCCGTGCAAGGCGCCCGGCGACGGTCCGCATCCAGTCCGGGGCGGCCAGGGAAATCTCGGTCCGGTAGCCCTCCGGAAGGGTCAGCCCGAGGGCCTCCAGATAGGCTGCAAGGGCGGGCGTGGACGGGAGCCGGAGGACCTCCGAAAACCGCCCCTTCGTACAGGTCACGAAGACCTCCATGAGGCCGTCCCCGGTCATCACGACCTGGTGGTGGGGCAGGGCGTCCACCAGCTCGTTGGAGACGAACACCCCCCGGACCGGGTCGATCTCCTCCAGGCGTTCGTGCCAGGTGATCCGGTCGGCGAATTCGCGCAGCAACGCCTGCTGGCGCCGGACCATGGGGGGGGACACCTCGACGACCCGATACGTGAGGCGGCCGAGCAGGTCGGGAAAGCGCTCCCGGATCTCGCGCAGGACGTCGTAGGCCAGGAGGCCCTTGCCGGCGCCCATCTCGACCACGGTGAAGGGGCCGTCCGGGAGGGACTCGGCCATCTCGGCGACCTGGACGCCGATCAGGCGGCCGAAGACCGGGTGGACGTCGAGGCTGGTGTAGAAGTCGCCTTTTTGGCCGATCTTCTCGCGCGGGCCGGTGTAGTAGCCGATCTCCGGCTCGTAGAGGGCCCGCTCCATGAAGCGGGCGAAGGAGATCGGGCCGCCCGCGTCGATCTCCCGAGCGATGCGGGCCTTCAGCTCTTCCGCCGCCGTCACCTTCCCGTCAGCCGGAACGCCGGAAGTGCAGGTGGCGGATCGTGTGCCCCAGGGCCCCGAACTTGCGCTCGTACTTGGTGGGGGTGCGGCCCGGGACGTGGTAGATGAACCGGAACGGCCCGGCCACGCCCACGAAGCCCGGGTGGGCCTCGAACACCTCCATCATCTGCATTGCATAGCCCTCGTGGTCGGTGGCGAGGAACACGTCGCCCCCCGGCGCCAGGCGCGAATGGAGCACCACCGGGAAGGCGGGGCCCACCAGGCGGCGCTTGTGGTGGCGGGTCTTGGGCCAGGGGTCCGGGAAGTTCACGTGGACCTCGCGAATCTCCTGGGGCCCGAAGCGCTCCGCCAGGACCCGGATCGCGTCCCCCTTGACGATGCGGACGTTCGGAATTTGCTCCCGATCCAGGCGGCGGGCGAGCTTGACGATGCCCTTGCCGTACAGCTCGATCCCCACGAAGTCGGCCTCCGGGCGGGTTCTTGCCAGGTCGGCGAGGAACTGGCCGTTGCCGAAGCCGACCTCGACCACGAGGGGCGCCTCGCGCCCGAAGACGCCGGCCCAGCCGGTGGCGGCGCGCAACGCCTCGTCCACCGCGTAGGGCGGCGGCACCTCGATTCCCCGTCCCACGCGCACCCGCGTCACGCGCAATGCCTCCAAATCGTCCGATCCTGCCGAGCTGATTGGGCGGCCCACGGCGGGGCGCCGGAGCGGGCCATTATGGCAGCCGTTCTCCCGCGCCCGCCAGCTGCCCCGCCGGTTGCCCCACCGCGTGGGGGTGCCGATACGGGAGGGATGGGCGCCGTGACCCCGCCGAACCCTTCCGACGCGAACGACCGGGCGGCCGACATCCTGGACCTGCTCCCCGTGCCCGTGGCCGTGCGCGGGGCGGCGGGGTACGCCTACCGCAACGCCGCCCACCGGGGCGTCGCCGCGGAGGCCCTCAAAGTGGATGCCGGCGCCGCGGACGGGAGCGGCGCCGGAGCCGACTTGGAGGGCCTCGGGATCGCCCGGGTGACGGACCCGGACTCGGGCCGGGTCTACCTCTGCTCCCGGACCCCGCTGGGCAGCGGCCCGGAGGTCCTGGAAGTCCTGGAGGACATCACCGGACGCCAGTCGGACCGGGACGAGATCGCCCGCCACCGCGACGCCCTCGCCCGCGAGGCCGAGGCCCTGGCCCGGGCCAACCGGGAGCTGGCGGTCATCGACCGGGCCAAGGCGGCCTTCATCGCCCTGGCGGCCCACGAGGTCCGCACCCCCCTCACCGCCCTCGCCAACGCCCTGGCCCTGCTCCGGCGGGCACCGGAAGGCAGGACGGAGAAGTCCGGGGAGCGCTTCCTCGCCATGGCGGAGCGCAACGTGGGGCGCCTGGCGGCCCTGGCGGACGACCTCCTGGCCTTCACCAAGCTCGAGATGGGGCACTTGGGGTTGGCCGTCGCCCCCGTGGACGTGACGGCCCTGGTGGCGGAGGCGGCGGCCGCCCTCGCCGTGGACCCGGACGGCCGCCGGGTACGCGTCACCGGCGGGACACGCCTCCCCGCGCTGCACGGCGACCCGGCGCGCCTGGGGCCCGTGGTCCGGGGCCTGTTGCGCCACGCCCTGGACCGTGCCCCGGAGGGCCACGCGGTGCGGGTGGCCCTCTCCCACCGGCGGCGCTGGAGCCGCCCCGGCGAGCCCGGCGACCCGGCGGAGGCCCCCGCCGCCCCCGGCCCGCCGGACGGGTGGCTCGAAGTCGCCGTCTCGGATGCCGCCGGCACGGCGAACACTGACGGTTCCGAAGGCGACGAGGCGCTCGGGCTGGGCCTCGCCGTGGGGCGGCGCATCGCGGCCCTGCACGGGGGCGCCCTGTGGGCCCGGCCGGGGGGTTCCGTCGTCCTGCGCCTGCCGGTCCTTTCGCTACCCGACGCCCGCCTGCTGCCGGTCCAGGAGGCCTGGCGGCGGCTCCCCCGGCACGGCGCGGCGCCCGCCCTGGTGGTGCTCCGGCCGGAGGGCGACGGCGAGGGCACTGGAGACTCCGGGGCACTGCGCGCCGCCCTGGGCGAGGACCCGGGATTCGCGTCCGTGCCCGAGGCCGGGGAGGTCGTGGGGGCCGTGGCCGGGGACGCGGCCGTGGCCCGGGTGCGCGCGGCGGCGGCCGGGTGGAGCGCGGCCAAGGGGTGTCCGATACGAATGGGGTGGTCCCGCGCCGACGCCGCGGCCGACTTTCCGGCCGCGCTGGCGAGGGCCCGGGCGGCCATGCGGACGCTGGAGGGGATTGGGGAAACGGAGCGGGGACCGGACGGGGGTGCCGGCGACGGCGCGGAAGGAGTGTCGACATGAACGCGAGGGTGCTGGTGGTGGACGACGACCCCGATCTGCGGGAGTCGCTCGCCTGCCTCCTGGAAGGGGTGGGATACACCGTGGCCGAGGCGGCGGACGGCTTCGCCGCCCTGGGCGCCGCGCTGGTGCTGAAGCCCGACGTGGTCCTCCTGGACGTGATGATGCCGCGCGAGAACGGCTACCGGGTGGCGCGCAAGCTGCGCGAGGCCCAGGCCGTGGGGCTCCTGCCCGAGGCCATGCGGATCGTCCTGGTGACGGCCCGCAAGCTGGACCACGACCCGGAGCGGGAGGCGCTGTTCGAGCAGTTCGCCCACCCGGACATGGTGGTGTACAAGCCGTTCGACGTGAACAGCCTGCTCTCGGCGGTGGCCGGCATGCAGGCCCCCGTCCAGGCCGCGGCCGGCACCCCGCCGGTCGGCTGAGCGCCCGCCCCGGCCCGGGGCGTCAGCGCGCCTCGGTGTTGGTCTGGAGGGTGTAGACCATGATCTCCACCAGGCCGAGGCTCACCTCGACCTGGCGGAAGAACGTGTGGTAGCCGGTCTTGCGCACCTCCACGGCGTGCAGGCCGCGGGGAATCCACAACACGTTGTCGCCCTGGAAGTCGCGCACCTTGCCGACGTAGTCGCCGTCCAGGCTCACGTCGGCGTCGGCCGGCTGGATGAAGAACTGGAGGCCGCCCTCCTGGCCGGCGTAGGAGAGCAGCGCCCCGGGCGGCGGTGCGGTCGCGCACCCGGCCAGCAGCGCCAGCAACCCCACCACGCCCGCAACTCGCCCGAACCGCACCCCGTGCCCTCCCCCCGGTTTCCGGTCATCCCCCGGGCATTATACGGA
>CAZGRJ010000047.1:3214-6368 GCA_964528115.1 uncultured Nitrospirales bacterium | reverse complement strand
GTCGGCGTCGGCATGGACCTGGTGAAGCGCGCGCGCATCGAGCAGGCCCTCGAGCGCCACGGCGACCGGTTCATCAGCCGCATCTTCACCGCCGCCGAGCGCGACTACTCCGAGGGCCGGCCCCACGCGCCCCTGCACTTCGCGGGCATGTGGGCGGTGAAGGAGTCTGCCGTGAAGGCGTTGGGGACGGGCTTCCGCGACGGGATCGCCTGGCGCGACATCGAGGTCACCCACGACGCCCTGGGCAAGCCCGTCGTGACCCTGTCGGGCAAGGCCCGGGAGCGGGCCGATTCGATGTCCGTGGCCCACATCCACGCCTCCATCACCCACGACACCGACTGGTCCGCCGCCCAGATCGTCCTGGAGGCGTGACCCGAATGGCCGCGCCCGAGCCGGTCCACGTCGTCACCGCGGCCCAGATGCGGGCCATGGACGCGGAGACCATCGACGCGCTGGGCGTGCCCGGCCTCGTCCTCATGGAGCAGGCCGGGACCCTCACCGCCGTGGCCCTGGCGCGCCGCTACGGGCCGCCGGACGGCAGGCGCGCCGTGGTCCTGTGCGGCACGGGCAACAACGGCGGGGACGGCTTCGTCGTGGCGCGGCACCTGCTCATCGCGGGCGCCGAGGTGGCCGTGTTCCTGGCCGGGATTCCCGGCAAGGTCGCCGGGGACGCGCGCGCCAACCTGGAGGCGTTCGCCGGGCTCGGCGGCACGATTTACCAAGCCTCGGAGGTCACCTCGCGCCGCCTGAAGTCGTCCCTGGAGCGGGCCGACGTGGTGGTGGACGCCCTGTTCGGCACGGGCCTGTCAGCGCCCCTGCGGGCCCCGGCCCGGGACTGGGTGAAGGCGGCAAACCGGGCCGGCAAGCCGATCGTCGCCGTGGACATCCCGAGCGGGATCGATGGCGACACCGGGCAGGTGATGGGCGACGCGATCCAGGCCGACCTGACCGTCACCTTCGCGTGCCCCAAGCGCGGCCACTTCCTGGTGCCGGGCATGGACCACCGGGGCGACCTGGTCGTCGCGGACATCGGCATCCCGCCCTCGGTCCGGAACCGCCTCGGCGGCGCGGTATCCCTGATGACGGCGGCCGACGCCAGGGCCCGGGTGCCGGCGCGAAAAGCCGCCGCCCACAAGGGGTCGTTCGGCCACGTCCTGGTGATCGGCGCCTCCGTGGGCATGACCGGCGCCGCCACCCTGGCCGCCAAGGGGGCCCTGGCGGCGGGGGCGGGCCTCGCCACGGTGGCCGCGCCGGAGGGGCTGAACGACATCCTCGAGCAGAAGCTCACCGAGGCCATGACCCTCCCCATGCCCGAGACCGCCCAGCGGACCCTCGCGGAGGGCGCCCTGAAGCCCCTCCTGGAGGCGGCCGCGGCCCGGTCGGTGGCGGTCCTCGGGCCCGGCATCGCGCGCCACCCGGAGACGGCGCGCCTGGTGCGGGCCTTCACCCGCGACTACGACGGGCCCCTGGTCCTCGACGCGGACGGCCTGAACGCCTGGGCCGGCAGGATGAAGGAATTCCCCCGCCGGACCGCGCCGACCGTCCTGACGCCCCACCCCGGCGAGATGGCGCGCCTGACCGGGCAGAAGGCGGCCGGGATCCAGGCCGACCGCATGGAGGCGGCGTGGGCCCTGGCCCGGCGGATCGAGGCGGTGGTGGTGCTCAAGGGCGCCCACACGGTGGTCGCGGACCCGTTCGGCGGGGTGCGGGTGAACCCCACGGGCAACCCGGCCCTCGCCACCGGCGGGACGGGCGACGTCCTGGCCGGCATGGTGGGGGCCTACCTGGCCCAGGGGCTTGCCGCCCCGGACGCGGCGGCCCTGGCGGCCTACGTCCACGGCCTGGCGGCGGATTTGTGGGTGCGGGCCCACGGGACGCACGCAACGGGCGGCCTGGGGGCCGAGGCCCTGGCGGGGCTCGTGCCCGACGCGGCCGCCGCGGCGGCCCGGGGCGACGCGGCGGGGCACGTCACCTTCGTGGGGCCCCTCACCATCCCGACGACCTGCCCGACGACCTGAACGTTTACCGGGGCCCCGGGTCGGTGAAACAATAGGTTTCGAATCCCTCGTCCACTGTGTGGCACGGACGCCGCGCGAGGTCGCGGGCTAGAGAGGCGTATCCATGAGCTTTGTCAACGTGGCGATCATGCTGGCCGTGCTGGGCCTCGCCATGGGCGCCAGCATGCTCTACTACGGCACCCGCGGGAAGAAGCGGATGCGGGAGGGCATGGACCGCCTGGCGGGGTCCGTGAACGGCACGGTCATCCAGCAGAGCCGCATGCACTACCCGAGTCTGGCCGGCACCGTGAAGGGGCGGCCGGTGAACGTCTTCATCCACCTGTCGGCGGGCCACCGCAAGACCTCCGACATCGTGTACCTGGTCCTCTCCACCCCCGTGGACCTGCCGTCCGGCACGCTGGTGGTCCAGCAGGAGTACTTCGCCGTGGCGCCGGGCCAGGGCGGCTTCAACGACGTGGCCGGGGACTTCCTGGCCGACCGCATCCCGGGGCGCTACGTGTACGCCGAGGACGAGGCCGCCACGGACGCCCTGCTCGCCACGAAGGGCGTGCGGGAGGAGCTGGGCGCGTTCGAGCGCTACCCCAGCATCGTCCTGGGGCCGGACGCCATCACCGTGGGCAAGCCCTACGGCGGCGCGCGCGACCTGCTGCCGGAGCAGATCGTGCCCGAGCTGGAGCACATGGCCGAACTGGCGGCGCGCCTCGGCAACGCGAAGCCCGCGCCCATCGCCGCCACCGCGGAGGCGTGAAGGTCGCCTGCCCCTCGCCCGGGGCCACGGCCGCCCTGGGCGCGGCCCTGGGGGCGGCCTGCCGGGGGGGCGAGGTGCTGCGCGTGTCGGGCGACCTGGGGGCCGGCAAGACGGTCCTCGCCAAGGGGGTCGCCGGGGGGCTCGGGATCGACCCCCACGGCGTGACCAGCCCCACCTTCACCCTGCTTACCATCCACCGGGGCCGCCTCCCCTTCTACCACGTGGACCTGTACCGCGTGTCCGGGCCGGACGAGATCGCCCACCTGGAGCTGTTCGACGAGGTGGAGGGGCCGGGCGTCACCTTCGTGGAGTGGCCCGAGCGGGCCGAGTCCCGGCTGCCGCCGGGGGGCCTCACCGTCCGGATCGAGGACGGCGGGGACGGGGGCCG
>CAZGRJ010000047.1:0-3114 GCA_964528115.1 uncultured Nitrospirales bacterium | reverse complement strand
GCCGAGACCCTCCGCGCCGAGCCCGCCGTGGCCGCCCTGGAGGCCCTCGCCCGGGAGCAGGGCGCCAGCCTGTGGGTGACCGGCGGGACCCTGCGCGACGCCCTGCTCACCCGCTGGCCGCGCGACCTGGACCTGGCCGTGGCGGGCGACGTGGACGCCCTGGGAAAGGCCCTGGCGCGCAAGGTGAAGGCCAAGTTCGTGCCCCTGGACCCGGCCACGGGGGTGGCCCGGGTGGCGATCCGCAGCCGCCAGGGGATCGACTGGATCGACCTCGTCGCCCTGCGCGCGCCCGGCATCGAGGACGACCTGCGGGCCCGCGACTTCACGGTCAACGCCGTCGCCATCGCCCTGGACGGCCTCCTGGGGCGCGCCGACGCCGCCTACATCGACCCCACCGGCGGACGCGACGACCTGCACGCCCACGTCATCCGCATGACCTCGGAGAAGGCCCTGGCGGACGACCCCCTGCGCATCCTGCGTGCCTACCGCTTCTGCGCCCAGCTCGGCTTCGCCATCGAGCCGGAGACCCATGCCGCCCTCGCGCGCCTCGCCCCCCGCGCCGCCGAGCCCGCGCCGGAACGTATCCACCACGAGCTCTCCCGCCTGCTGCGCGCCCCGGCGCCGGCCGACGTGCTGGAGAAGATGATGGCGGACGGCGTCCTGGGGGCGATCCTGCCGGAGCTGGCTACGACCGTGGGGGTGACGCAGAACGACCACCACCACCTGCCGGTGTGGGAGCACACGGTGGAGACCGTGCGGCAGGTGGGGGACATCCTGGCGGACCCGCCGGAGGCCCTGGCCGCCGACGCGGCCGCGGTCCGGGACGACCCGGCCCTGCGGGAGGTCCTGGCCTGGGCGGCCCTGTGCCACGACGTCGGCAAGCCGGGGTGCAGGGGCGAGGCGGACGGAAAGGTCCACTTCCGGGGCCACGAGGACGCGGGGGCCGACCTGGTTCTCGCCGCCGCGAAACGCCTGCGCCTGCCGGGGTGGAAGGCGCGCCGGGTGGCGGGGCTGGTCCGGCACCACCTGCGGCCGCTGCACCTGACCGGGCCGTTCCGGGACGGGTCGCTCACCGTGCGGGCCGTGGACCGGCTGCACCGGGCGCTGGGGGACGACATGGGGGCGCTCTTCCTCCTGGCCGTGGCGGACTCCCGCGCGAGCCTCGGGCCCGCCCGGCCGGCGGACGCCGAGGCGGTGCTCCTGGGGCTGTACGCCCACGTCGTGGCCGTGCTCGACGAGCGCATCCGGCCCCTGGAGCGGGCGCCCCGCCTGCTCACGGGGCGGGACCTCACGGATCGCCTGGGGGTGCCGAAAGGACCCCGTGTCGGGGAGCTGCTGGAGGCCCTGCGGGAGGCCCAGCTCGCGGGCGAGGTGACGACCCGTGCGGGGGCCGAGGCGTGGGTGCGGGGGCGGCTGGAGTCGGCGTGATCCGCGCCGTGGGCCTTACCGGGCCGCTTCCCGGTGCGGTGCCGATGGGGTAGGCTTTTCCCGGACACTGGCCGTTCGGGGGATTCGGAGGGACGCGAGAGAGCCGTGGAGAACGCCTGCATTCCCGTGATCCTGTGTGGGGGGGTCGGCTCCCGCCTGTGGCCCCTGTCGCGCGAGCTCTACCCCAAGCAGCTCATCGAGCTGGTGGGAGGCGGCACCATGCTCCAGGCCACCCTGGCCCGACTGGACGGCATCCCGGGCTGCGCCGATCCGATCCTGGTGGCCGGCGACGAGCACCGCTTCATGGTGGCCGAGCAGCTGCGCGCCGTGGGGCGCCGGCCCCTGTCCATCGTCCTGGAGCCGGAGGGGCGCAACACCGCCCCCGCCGTGGCCGTGGCCGCCCTGTTGGCGGCGGCCGAGGGGGGCGACCCGTGCCTCCTGGTCCTGCCCGCCGACCACATCATCGCGGACGCCGACGCCTTCCGCGACGGCGTCGCCCGCGCCCGCGTCCAGGCCGAGGCCGGGAACCTGGTCACCTTCGGCATCCCGCCGGAGCACCCGGAGACGGGCTACGGCTACATCCAGAAGGGCGAGGCGCTGCCCCCCGACGGTCCCGATGCCGGTGCGTTTCGGGTCGCCCGATTCGTCGAGAAGCCGGACCTGGAGCGGGCCGAGGAATTCCTGGCGTCCGGAGACTACTACTGGAACAGCGGCATGTTCGCCTTCCGCGCCTCCGTCTACCTGGAGGAGCTGAAGGCCCACGCCCCGGAGATGCTGGCCGCCTGCGAGGCCGCCGTGGCGGGGGCCGCGCGGGACATGGACTTCACCCGCCTCGCGCCCGAGCCGTTCGTTGCCTGCCCGTCCAACTCCATCGACTACGCCGTCATGGAGCCGACGTCGCGCGCCGCCGTGGTGCCGGTCTCCATGGATTGGAGCGACGTGGGCTCGTGGCGCGCGGTGTGGGGCGCGGGCGGGCCGGATACCGAAGGCAACGTCCTGGTGGGTGACGTGATTGCGAGCGGCGTGAAGGATTCCTACATCCGCGCCGAGTCGCGCCTCGTGGCCGCCGTGGGGCTCACGGACCACGTGGTGGTGGAGACCCCCGACGCCGTGCTCGTGGCCCCCAAAGACCGGGCCCAGGACGTGAAGGCCATCGTGGCGGCCCTCAAGGCCAGGGGGCGCTCCGAGGTGAGCGTCCACCGCACGGTCTACCGCCCGTGGGGCGCCTACACGGTGCTGGAGATCGCCGACCGGTTCCAGGTCAAGAAGATCACCGTCAACCCGGGGGCGGCCCTGTCGCTCCAGATGCACCACCGCCGCGCCGAGCACTGGGTGGTGGTCACCGGCACCGCCCGCGTGACCCGGGGCGACGACGTGTTCGACCTGACCGAGAACCAGTCCACCTACATCCCCGTGGAGACGAAGCACCGCCTGGAGAACCCGGGGACGGTCCCCCTGGAGATGGTGGAGGTGCAGAGCGGCGACTACCTGGGCGAGGACGACATCGTCCGGTTCGACGACAAGTACGGCCGCAAGGGCGACAAGCCGGGCTAGTCATTGCATTTGGCTGGCGCGGCCCCAGCGCCCCACCAGTTCCGCGGCCGCCCGGCCCGGCTCCTGCGCCCCCAATATCGCCGAGATCACCGCCGCCCCGGCCGCCCCCGCGACGCGGACGTCCGCGATGTT
>CAZGRJ010000046.1:9011-17621 GCA_964528115.1 uncultured Nitrospirales bacterium | reverse complement strand
CCGGCGTGCGCAACGTGAACGTCCAGGTGCGCGAGTGGAACGACGAGATCGTCTTTCTGCACCGGATCGTGGAGGGGGGCGCGGACCGCAGCTACGGCATCCAGGTGGCGCGCCTGGCGGGCCTGCCCCACGCCGTGATCGCCCGGGCGCGGGAGGTCCTGGCCAACCTGGAGAAGGGCGAGTGGACCCCCGAGGGCCGGCCGCGCATCGCCGGCCACGCCGTGCCGGCCCCCCGGGCGACGGAGGCCGCGGCGGCGGCGGCGAGTCCGGGCGTCCAGTACGACCTGTTCACCGCCGGGCCCCACCCCGCCCTGGCGGAGCTGAAGGCCCTGGACCTGGCGAACATGACGCCCCTGGAGGCGCTCAAGACCCTTTACCGGCTCCAGGAGGGGCTGTAAGCCGTGCCCGCCGTGCGCCCATTGAAGGAAGACCGGACGCCGCGCCGCTGGCCGTGGGTCTTCATGGTCCTGCTCGGCCTCGCCGTGGGGGCCTTCTACCTGTGGCACGGGGGCGGGCTGTCGGAGAACGCCCCCATCACCGTGTACAAGTGGCAGGACGCGGACGGCGACTGGCACTACGCCGACCACGCCCCGCCCGGGGTGAACGCCCAGGCCGTCCAGGTGGCGCCGGGAACGATCATGCCGGAATCCCCGTCCGCCTCGGGCGCGGACGGGGAGGGGTCGGCCCTCGGGCATATCCCCAAGACCCTGATCGATCGGGCGAAGAGCGCCGGCCAGCTCCTGGAGGAGGAGGAAAAATCCATGACCGGGGGCCTCGACAAGGCGAGCGAGCCGTGAGCGCTCGTCCCCTCGCGCTCGGCTTCGTCGTCTTTGGCTTCGTCTTGGCGGTGGGGCTCTCTCCCCTCGCCGTGCCGGGCGCCCGGGCCGCCGACCTCACGGGCCCCGAGGCCACGGCCCTGGCGTCGGAGCTGGCCCGGGCGTACCTCGCCAGTATCCCCGTGACCGCCGCCCCCCGGGACCTGTCGCGGGACGCCGCCTACGCCGTGCAGACGCGCTTCGTCGCCGCCCTGAAGGAGACCTACGGCCCCCCCGTGGGCTACAAGGCGGGCCTGACGAGCGCCGCGGCCCGGGAGCACTTCGGGGCCCGCGGGCCGATCTCCGGCGTGCTCCTGAAGGGGATGCTGGTGAAGGACGGCGCCGTGCTGCCCGCCGGGTTCGGCGCCGTGCCGGCGGTGGAGGCGGACCTGGTGGTGCGGGTCGGAAGCGCCGCCATCAACGAGGCCCGCACGGAGGACGAGGCCCTGGCCGCCCTGGACGCGGTGTTCCCGTTCATCGAGCTGCCCGACCTGCTCTACGCCCACGGCTCCGGCCCCGACGCCGGCTCCCTCGCGGCGTCCGACGTGGGGGCCCGCCACGGCGTGCTCGGGCGGGCCATCCCCCTGACGTCCGGCATCGCCTGGGCCGAACGCCTGGGCGCCTTCCGGGTGCGCCTGGAGGACGCCGACGGCATTCCCCTGGCGGAGGGGGAGGGCGCCGACCTCCTGGGCCACCCCTTGAAGGCCGTCCTGTGGCTGCGCGACGACCTGAAGGCGCGCGGCATCACCCTGAAGCCCGGCGACCTCCTGTCCCTGGGCACCGTGGGGGCGCCGGTGCGCGCCTTCCCGGGCACCTACACCGCCACCTACACGGGGCTCGACCCCGCGGGCGAGGTGCGGGTGCGCGTCTCCCTCTCCGAGTAGGCCGTGGCCGACCTGCTGGAGATGGTGGCCTTCATGGACCGCCTGCTCGAGGTGGACACCATCGCCGACTACTGCCCCAAGGGCCTCCAGGTGGAGGGGGCGCGGGAGGTAAGCGCCGTCGTCACCGGCGTGTCGGCCTGCATGCCCCTGTTCGAGCGGGCTGTGGAAAACGGGGCCCAGATGGTCCTGGTGCACCACGGGATGTTCTGGGACACGGACCCGAAGGTGGTCCGGGGAAGCCTCAAGGAACGCTTGAGGTTTCTGCTCTCAAACGACTTGTCTTTGGTGGGATATCACCTTCCGCTCGACCGCCATCCCGAGGTCGGAAACAACGCCCAAATCGCCGCCCGGCTGGGCCTTGCCGCCCTGCAACCGTTCGGCCTCTACAAGGGCCAGTCGATCGCCTGCATGGGGGAGCTCGAACGCCCCGTGCCGTTCGACGACTTCGCCCGCAAGGTCACGGACGTGTTCGGAGGGGAGCCCCTGTTGTTGCCCTTCGGACCGCCCACGGTCCGCACGGTGGCCCTGTGCTCGGGCGGCGCGCCGGAGCTGGTGCGCGAGGCCGTGGCCAAGGGGGCGGACGTGTACCTGACGGGCGAGGCCACGGAGTGGGTCTACCACCTGGCGCGGGAGGAGGGGATCCACTACGTGGGCGCGGGCCACCACCGCACGGAGCGGTTCGGCGTGACGGCCCTGGGGGAGCGCCTGGCGGAGCGGTTCGGCGTCACGGCCACCTTCGTGGACGTGCCGAACCCGATCTGATTGTCGGAGAGTGCGCGCCGCCGCTCAGGGCGGCGAGGGCAGGGCGTACATCAGGCCGAACAGGGCCAGGAGCCCGACCAGGAACGCCCACATGGCGCGGGTGTCCGGGCCCTCCGGCGGACGCCGGCGGCGCCCGCGCTCGCGGCTCTCAACGGGAACCGGTTTCAGGCCCTCGGGGCCGATCTGCTCGCCCATGGTGCCGCCTCCGCCCGTGTGCGTCCCTTGGCCCCTCGGCGGGTTGCCGTGGGGACCGCCCTTGCTTAATCAAATACCTGCAATCACCGTACCGCGCAAGTCGCGGGTACCACGATGCGAGATGACGCGCGGCGCGGCGGGAGTTTGTGTCCGGTCCCCGGACCCTGCCCGGTGCGCGCCGACCTTGTACTTTCTCCACGCCGGGGCGGGGACGGGTAACATGTACATGGGTTGCCGTGGCGTCCAGGTTGTCACACAAGTTCCTGTCCATGAAGCACGTCGATGACGGTGGGCCGTGGGTGAGCTGACGCAGGCGATCGCGACGGTGGGCCGGGGGGTCACGAAGGCGAAACCCCTCCCGCCGGACGTGGCCGAGGCCGCCATGGAGGTGATCCTCTCCGGCCGCGCGGACCCGTTCGAGCTGGGGGCCCTGCTCATCGCCCTGCGGGTCAAGGAGGAGACGGCCGAGGAGCTCGTCGCCTTCGTGCGCGTGGCCGAGCGCCACCTGACCAAGGTCCCGGGGCCCCCGGCGGCGCTGACCGTCTCCTCCTATGCCGGCAAGCGCCAGACCTTCCCCGTGCTGCTCGCCGGGGCGTGCGTCCTTGGGGCTCTCGGGATTCGGGTGGGCATCCACGGCCACGCCACGCCGCCGGGGCGGACGTCCCTCGCGGATGTGCTCGGGGTCCTTGGGATTTCTGGGGGGGGCGATCCGAAGGCGTCGCCCGAGACGGCCGCGCGGCACCTCGCCCGGGCCGGGGTCGCCTACGTGGGGATCGAGGCGTTCTTCCCGGTCATGCACGCCATGCTGGAGCTGCGCCAAAAGATGGGCCTGCGCTCCTGCTTCCACACCATGGCGCGGCTCGTGAACCCGTTCGGCGCCAGCCACGCGATCGTCGGCATCTCCCACGAGCGCACGTTCGAGAAGTTCGCGCACGCCAGCCACGCCCTCGGGTACACGGGCGTCGTCGCGTTCCGGGGCCTGGAGGGGGAGGCCGAGCCGAACCCGCTGACCCCCACGGAGGGCCTGCGCCTGGACGCGGAGGGCGCCGTCACGCCGTTCCCCATCGACCCCCGGGAGCTCGGCATCCCCAAGGCGAACCGCGCCGGGCTCCTGGCCGAGGGGCCGGCGGAGGGGGCGGCGCTCGTCCGGAAGGTGCTCGCGGGGGAGGCCCCCGAAATTGCGCGCGAGGCCGTGGCCCTGTGCGCGGCGTGCGGGCTCTTCACGGTGGGGGCGGAGCCGGACCTTTCGGCGGGGATGGTCAAGGCGCGGGAGGCGCTGGACGCGAAGGGGGGGCAGGAGGCCCTGGCGCTGTGGCTCGGCGGCTGAGCCCGGCGCGCTTCGAGCAGGCCGTGGCACGGGCCATCGACGCCCTGCCGGAGGACTTCCGCTCGCGCCTGGAGAACGTCGCCTTCATGGTGGACCCGTTCCCCGACGAGGAGACCCTGGACGAGATGGAGTGCGAGGGGCCCAACGACCTGCTGGGCCTCTACCGCGGCTGGCCCATCACGGAGCGCGGCACCGACTACCAGGGGGTCCTGCCGGACACGATCCACCTCTACCGCGAGCCGATCCTCGCGTACTGCGCCGAAACGGGCGAGGACGTGGTGCATTGCATCGTGGAGACGGTCATCCACGAGGTGGGGCACTACTACGGCCTGTCGGACGACGAGATGCACGCCATCGAGGCCGAGGCCCGGAAGGAAGGACGGGCGGGCCGGTCGGGCCGGTAGAGCGCGGCCTCGATCCGCTCGCGCTCGCCCGGGTCCAGCGGCCGCGCCGCGAACGCCGCCTTCACCTGTTCCGCCCCCCGGCACCCCACGACCACTTCATCGACGTGCGGATGCCCCAGGACGTAGCCGAGGGCCGCGGCCGCGACGTCCATGTCCCGCAACGCCGCGCGCATCCGATGGCGGATGTCCGCCATCGCGTCCAGGAACGCGGCGGGCCACTGGCGGCGCAGGTCGCGCGGCGACCGGGCGGGGACGAAGGGGTCCGCCAGCAGGCCGTTGTGCAGGGCCTCGCGGGCTTGGACATGCGGGGGGACGCGCACACCCAGGCGTGACGCCTCGGCGAGGAACGCCTCGAACTTCCGGTTCGCCGCGTTGTACGGGACGCACACCCGGTCCACGCCGTCCCGAACGGCCATGCGCGCCTCGGCGGGCTCGTTGACGCTGACGCCCACCTCGCGCACGAGGCCCTTCGCCTTCATCTCCAGGAGCGCCGCCACCGCGCGTCCGTGGCGCAGGGTGGCGGCGGACGGTGTGTAGAGGAGCACACGGTCGATCGCGGATGTGCCCAGGCGCTCGGCCGACGCCGCCACCTGTTCGGCGATTCCCTCGGGCGAGAAGTCGGGGCGCGCGGCGCCGCCGGTGCGGGCGAAGCCGACGCGGGTCGTCACGGCCGCGCCGGTGCCCTTCAGCACCTCGCCCAGGAGGCGCTCGACGGCTCCGTCGGCGAACGCGGCGGCGGTGTCGAAGCGGCGGCAGCCGGCGGCCAGCGCGGCTTCGATCGTCCGGGTCGCGACGTGGCGCGGGCACGGGCCGTAGCCGAACGGCTCGTCGCCCGCCAGGGCCCACGTGCCGAGCGCGAGGGAGGCTCCAAGTCGGGTGCATTCGGCGTCCACGGGTGGCTATCATAAGCCCCCGCGCTCGGTGCCCGAGACGCGAAGCACGCCGGAGACTCCATGCCGATCCGCACGCTCACCCGCGGCCTCGCCCTCGGCCTCGTCCTTTGCCTGGGGCTCGCCGCCGGAACGGGGTGCGTGAAGGCGGGCGGGGGCAAGGCGGAGGGGTGGGACCCGGCCACGTGGAAACCGGGGCCGGACGCGGTCACCATGCCCTCGGGGATCACCTACGAGGACGTGACGATCGGCGCGGGCCCCAAGGCGCGGGCGGGGCTCATGCTCTCGGTGCACTACACCGGGTGGCTCACCGACGGCACGATGTTCGACACCTCCCTCAAGAACCCGCGCCCGTTCATCTTCCGCCTGGGAAGGGGCGAGGTCATCAAGGGCTGGGACGAGGGCCTCGTCGGCATGCGGGTGGGGAGCAAGCGCCGCATGCGCGTTCCCCCGGAGCTGGCCTACGGCGACAAGGGCGTGCCCGGCCTCATCCCGCCGGGGGCGACGCTCATCTTCCAGGTGGAGCTGATGGGCGTGAACTGACGCCCGCGCCCGTCCGGCGCGACTCCGCTTTCCATGCCGAACGTACCCATCCGACGCCTGTTCAAGGCCGGCGACGTCAACGCCTTCTTCGGGCTGATGCTGGACAACATGACCCAGCTCGTCCTGATGGCGGCGGTCCTGACGGGCGTGTTCGGCTTCCCGTCCGACATCGTCCTCTACCGGATGATCCCCGGCACCGCGATGGGGGTGCTCGTGGGGGACCTGGTGTTCACGTTCCTGGCCGTGCGCATGGCGAGGCGCGAGGGGCGCACGGACCGCACCGCCATGCCCCTCGGGATCGACACGCCGTCCCTGTTCGGCTTCATGTTCGGCGTGATCGGCCCCGCGTACCTCGCCACGGGCGACGCGGAGCTGGCGTGGCGGATTTCGGTCGCCGTCGTGATCCTGTGCGGCCTCCTGAAGGCCGTCGGGGCCCTCGCGGGCCCGTTCGTGCACCGGCACGTGCCGCGCGCGGGGCTGCTCGGGCCCATCGCGGGGATCGCGCTGCTGCTCATCGCCTTTCTGCCGTCCCTGCACGTCTTCGAGGAGCCCGTGGTGGGGCTCGTGTCCCTGGGCGTGATCCTGCTCACCCTCGTGGGCCGGGTGCGCCTGCCGATGGGGGTGCCGGGGGCGTTCGCGGCGGTGGTGGCGGGCTCGGTCGTGTTCTACGTGCTGAAGGCCCTGGGGCTCACGGCGGCGGAGCACGCGGGCTCCGTCACCCACGGCCTGTTCTTCGCGCCCCCGCTGCCGACGCTGGGCTTCATCGAGGGGCTCGCCCATGTGGGGCCGTACCTGCCCATCGCGCTGCCGTTCGCCGTGGTGGTCCTGGTGGGGGCGGTGGACGTGACCGAGAGCGCCACGGCCGCGGGCGACACGCACGACGCCCGCACGGTCATCGGCGTGGACGCCCTGGCGACGCTCACCGTGGGCCTGTTCGGCGGCGTGGTCCAGACCACGCCCTACATCGGCCACCCGGCCTACAAGAAGATGGGGGCGGGGGTCGGCTACACCCTGGCGGCGGCGCTGTTCATCGGCTTGGGGGGCGTGTTCGGGTACCTCGCCCTGTTCGTGAACCTCCTCCCCGTGGCGGCGGTGGCGCCGATCCTGATCTTCATCGGCCTGGAGATCACCTCCCAGGCCTTCCGCGCCACGCCCCGGGAGCACTACGACGCGGTCGCCCTGGCGTTCCTGCCGATCGTGGCGGACCTCGTGTTGATCGAGCTGAAGCAGACCTTCGCGGCCCTGGGGAAGTCGTTCGCCGACCTGCCCGCGGGGCTGCACGGCACCTACCAGACGATCCTGGTCATGGCGAACGGCTTCATCCTCACGGCCCTGGTGTGGTCCACGCTGGTGGTGTTCATCATCGAGCGGCGCTTCAAGGGGGCGGCGCTGTTCGCCCTGATCGGCGCGGGGCTGTCCCTCGTGGGCCTGATGCACTCGCCGTTCGAGGACGGGCGGCTGTTCCCGCCGGGGGGATCGGGCTCGCCGCTGCCCACGGCCTTCGCCGCCGCGTACCTGCTGGTGGCGGCACTGGTCGCCGCGTTCCCGTCTGGTCCGAAGCCGCGGGCCGAGGCGTGACCGGGCGGGCCCGGGCCCGCGGCGTTGGCATCGGTGTCGGCGTCGGCCTGGCGTTGGGGCTCCTCCTGCCGGCGGTGGCGGGCGCGCAGGTGAACACCGAGCGCCTGCGGGGAGGCGCGAAGGAGGGGGTCTCGGGCTCGGTGGAGGCGTCGTTCGAGAACGACACCGGCAACACCGACCTCGCCGAGGGGGGTCTCTCCCTGGGCCTGCACTGGCGCGGCGGCCCCCACACGGCCCTGTTCGTGGCGAGCGTGGACGCGGGGCGGGGGCGGGACGGGACCACGGTCAACAAGGGCTTCGCGCACCTGCGCGGTGGTCGCGACCTCACGGACAGGATCATGTGGGAGGCGTTCGTGCAGCACGAGTACGACCGCCTGGCGCGGCTGACCGCCCGGTCGCTCGTGGGCACGGGGCCGCGCTTCACGCTGGTCGAGCGCGGCAAGACCGCCGTGCATTTGGGCGTCGCCTACATGTTCGAGCGCGAGAAGATCGACGTGCTCGCCGGCTCCGGCGAGGCCCCGGTGCAGCGCAACCACCGGGTCAGCTCGTACCTCGCCGTCACGGTCGGGTCCGGAAGTCGGGTCTCCTTCGGCAACACGGTGTACGTCCAGCCGCGCATCGGCGAGGCGGACGACGTGCGGGTGCTGGAGGAGGCGGGCGTGAAGGTGGGCCTCATCGGCTCGCTCAGCCTGAACGTGGCCCTGACGGTCCGGTACGATGGAGACCCGCCGGCCGGCGTGAAGTACCTGGACACCGCGCTCACGAACCGGCTGGCCTGGGACTTCTAGGTCCGGAGGCGGCACAAGGAACACTGCCCATGTCGGCCCCGCAGGCGGCCATCGAGGCGATCGCCCGAAAGATCCTGGCGCGGATGGGGGACGAGCGGCCGGGGGTCTTCTCGCCCGCCCAGTGGAAGGGCAAGGTCCTCGCCCGGGCCATGGCGGACGAGCCGTTCCGGGTGGCCCTGTTCCGCTTCGTGGACGTGCTGCCCGCCCTCTCCGACGACGCGCGCCTCCTGGCCCTGGCGGGGGAGTACTTCGACGACGCCGACCCTTTGGCGCGATCCGCGCTCGGCTGGACCGCACGGGCGCTCGGCCGCGCGGCGCCCCTGCGCAAGGTGGCGGCCGTGGCCCTGCGCCACCAGGTGGCGGACCTCGCGCGCCAGTTCATCGCGGGGGAGACGGTCGAAGCGGCGCTGCCCACGCTGAAGCG
>CAZGRJ010000046.1:0-8911 GCA_964528115.1 uncultured Nitrospirales bacterium | reverse complement strand
GTCCACGTGGACATGGAGCACCACGAGGTGAAGGACCTCACCCTCGCGGCGGTCACGGGACTCCTGGAAGAAGCGCCCGGGTTCGCGGACGGCCCGGCGTGCGGCGTCGTGTTGCAGGCGTACCTCAAGCGCGCGGAGGCGGACCTGGATGCGCTGCTCGCCTGGGCCCGGCGCACGGGGCGTGTGCTGACCGTGCGCCTGGTGAAGGGGGCGTACTGGGACCAGGAGGTCGTCACCCACGCCCAGGCCGGGTGGGACGTGCCCGTGTGGCGCGACAAGGCGCGCACGGACGCGACGTACGAGGCGATGGCGGAAACGCTCCTGGAGAACCGCGACGTGCTGCGGCCGGCGTTCGGCGGCCACAACCTGCGGACCATCGCCCACGCCGCCGCGACGGCGGAGGCGATGGGGATATCGCGCGACGGGTACGAGCTCCAGGTCATCCACGGGATGGCGGAGCCGCTGCGCCGGGCGCTGGTGGCCGAGGGCTACCGGGTGCGGGCGTACTGCCCGGTGGGGGCGTTCCTGCCGGGCATGGCGTACCTCGTGCGGCGTCTGCTGGAGAACACGGCGAACACCTCCATGCTGCGGCGGATGTACGCCGAGGCCGCGCCGCCGGCGGACCTGCTCAAGCCGCCCGCGCCGGAGCCGGAGCCGGGGGATGCGCCGGAGGGCTTCCGCAACGTGCCCCACGCGCACTTCGTGAATGCGGACGTCCGCGCGGCGTTCGCGGGCGCGTTGGAGCGGGTCCAGGGTGCCCTCGGCGGCCACGCCCCGGCGGTGATCGACGGGCACGACGTGGATACGGAGGACCGCCTCACGCGCCACGACCCGTCCGTGAACGGCCGCCTCGTCGGCACGGCCGCCCGCTGCGGCCCGGAGGAGGCGGGGAGGGCCGTGGCCGGGGCGGAGCGGGTCACCGATGACTGGGCCCGGACGCCCCTCGCGGAGCGGGTGGCGGTCCTGGAGCGGGCGGCGGGCATCCTGCGGCGGGACCGCTTCGACCTGGCGGCGCTGGAGGTGTTCGAGGTGGGCAAGGGCATCGCCGAGGCGGACGCGGACGTGTGCGAGGCGATCGACTTCTGCGCGTACTACGCAGGACAGATGGCGGACCTCGGGACGCCCCGCCACCCGGGCCGGGGCTATCCCGGCGAGGCCAACGAGGCGGGCTACCGGCCGCGCGGCGTGGCGGCGGTGATCGCGCCGTGGAATTTTCCGCTGGCGATCCCGGCGGGCATGACGGCCGCCGCGCTGGTCGCGGGCAACGCGGTGGTCCTGAAGCCCTCCGAGCGCTCGCCGATGTGCGGGGCGCGGCTCTTTGGGGCGTTCCGGGAGGCGGGGGTGCCGGACGGGGTGCTCCAGCTTCTGCCCGGCGCCGGGGAGGCGGGGGCGGCGCTGGCGGCCGATCCGGGCGTGGACCTCGTTGCGTTCACCGGCTCCCGCGACGTGGGATTGGCCATTACAAGGGCGGCGGCGGTGCCGGGGACGCGCGGGCTGAAGCGCGTCGTGGTGGAGATGGGCGGCAAGAACGCCGTGATCGTGGACGAGACCGCCGACCTGGACGAGGCGGTGCGCGGGATCGTCGCCTCGGCCTTCGGCTATCAGGGCCAGAAGTGCTCGGCCTGCTCCCGGGTGATCGCCCACCGCGCCGTGCACGACGCCCTGGTGGAGCGCCTGTGCGCGGCGGCGGCCTCGCTGCCGATCGGGCCCGCCGAGGACCCGGCGAACCGGATCGGGCCCCTGGTCGACGACCGGGCCCTCGCGAAGGTCCGGGAGTACGTCGCCATCGGGCGGGAGGAGGCGTTTCCCGCCCTGGTCATCGAGGACGTGCCGGAAGGGGGGTGCTTCGCCGGGCCCGCCGTGTTCATCGGGGTCGCGCCGGGGCACCGGCTGTTCCGGGAGGAGGTCTTTGGGCCGGTCCTGGCCGTCACCCAGGCCGCGGACCTCCCCGCCGCGGTGCGCCTCGCCAACGACAGCGACTACGCCCTCACGGGGGGGCTCTTCTCCCGCAGCCCGGCGGCCATCGCCTACGTGCGGGTCCACTTCGCCGTGGGCAACCTGTACGTCAATCGGGGAATCACGGGGGCCCTGGTGGGCCGGCAGCCGTTCGGGGGCTTCCGCCTGTCGGGGGTCGGGTCCCAGACCGGGGGGCCGGACTACCTGCGGCAGTTCGTCCTGCCGTACTCGGTGTCCGAAAACACCCTCCGGCGCGGCTTCGCGCCGGGCGAAGGTTGACATCCGGGGCCCGCTGTGTTTTGTTTGGATTAGTTTCCTGTTAGTTCCGATCGGTTTTTTGTACCGCTTTTGGGGGCCGGGCCATGTCGAGGTCGCCGTCCATTTTCCTGTTGGCATTGGCGGCCGGCGCGGCGCTGCTGCTCTCTCCGCGGGACGCCCACGCCTACGTGGACCCGGGCATCGTCGGGGTCCTGTTCCAGTACATCTATGTGGCCGCCTTCGGGCTGCTGACGCTCCTGTTCGTCCGGCCCGTGCGGATGGTCAAGAACGCCTTCAAGCGCCTGAGGACCAAGCTCGGCGGCCGGGAGGAGAGGGGCTAGCCCCGCGCCCCCGGCCCGTCGGATGGCGGCCTTCGCCAGGTCCGATATCGAGGTCAGCCCCACCTCCTACGTCGACCCGGGCGGCTTCGTCTTCTTCCACCAGGGCGGCGTCTATCGCGCGATCCGTCCGGCCTTCGCCGACTTCTACCGCGAGCTGATCGAATCGGGCCGCGCCCGGGTCCTGACCGAGCGCAACGGCTTGGTGCCCTCCCACATCTCGCCCCACACCGTCCCCGAGGCGGGGTGCGACCTGGTCATCGCCCACGACCGGGTCGAGCCCGCCACCTACTGCGTGGAGTGGTGTCCCTCGATGCACAAGGCCTCCGCCCTGCAAACCCTGGACCTCTGCGTCGACCTCCTGGAGGACGGCCTGACGCTCCAGGACGCCTACCCCTGGAACACGCTGTTCGCCTCCACGCGCCCCACCTTCATCGACCTGACCTCCATCGTGCCGGTGGGGGAGGGGCTCCTGTGGCCCGCCTACCAGCAGTTCCTCAACTTCTACCTGCGCCCCCTGGAGCTGGCGGCGGCCGGGCGCTGGAAGGTGGCCCGCCTGATGCTCCTGGACCAGGTCGGGGGGGTGGACACGGAGGGTTTCGTGCAGGGGATGGGGGCCGGGTACGCCCTGCGCCATCCCTTGCGCGCCTCGGGGACGTACCTGTCGGCCGCCCTGGAGCGCCGCCTCCAGGCCAATACGAAGCTGAACGCGCGGCTCCAGGAGAAGGCCCGGGCCCAAGCCAGGGGAGCCGCTGGGGCGGCCCTGCGGCGCCGGTTCCTGAAACGTCTGCGGCGGCGGGTGGAGGGGATTCGCGTGCGGCCGCCCGGGACCACCTGGAAGGGGTACTACGACGAGGTGGAGGCCGACGCCGAGGACGACACGAAGGCCCGCACGGTGGACCGCCTGCTCGGGGAGCTGAAGCCCGCCACCGTCCTGGACCTGGGGTGCAACGTGGGCCGCTACGCCCTCATGGCCGCCGGGCACGGTGCCCGGGTCATCGGGATCGACAGCAGCGAACACTGCGTCGAGACCCTCTACCGGGAGGCGGACGGCCGGCGCCTCGCCGTGGTCCCCCTGGTGGGGGAGGTGCTCTCGCCCACGCCCGGGTTCGGCTTCATGTCGGGCCAGTTTCCGCCCCTGGTGGCGCGTGCCCGCTCCGAGGTGGTGCTCTGCCTGGGCCTCATGCACCACCTCCACATCAACGGGCGCCAGCCGTTCGAGAACATCGCCCGCATGCTGGACGCCCTGGCGGCCCGGGCGGTGATCTTCGAGTACGTGGACCGCACCGACGGCAACATCGACCGGCTCGACCACGGGCGCCCGATCGACTACACGATCGACACCGTCTGCGCGGCCCTGGGGGCGTACTTCCGTCTGACCCGGCTGCCCTCGGACCGGCCGACGCGTACCCTGGTGGTGTGCGAGCGATGAAGCGCCTCGACCCGTTCCTGCTCGCCCACCTGTTCGTGCTCTCGGGCCTCGCCATCGTGGTGGGGCTCCTGGACGACGTGCTCCTGTTCAAGAGCGACGCCGTCAGCCTCGCCCTCTTCTTGCTGCACGCGGCCCTGCTCCTGTTGGTGCCGCTGGCGCTCGGGGTCGGCGCGGCAATGCTCGCGGGCGCGTCCACGGAGCGGGTAACGGCGGTGCTGGGAGTGCTGTGCGTGGCGAACGTACTGTTCGGGTTCGCCGTGTACGGGTTCGACACCTTCGTCTACCGGATCGAGTCGCCCGCGGGCTTCGCCCTGTTCGCCGTGGCCCTCTACGCCGCGATCCTGTTCCTGGCGGCACGAACGGGCCGTGAAGAGGGGCGCCGGGCGACCGTGCGCGTCCTGGCCCGGACCGTGGCGGTCCTGACCGTCGTCCTGATCCTGGCGCTCGACGGGTACCGGCTTGCCGGCTACCACCTTCCGGGCCGGGAAGTGGCCCACGCCGGCCCCGGGCCGCGGAACGCGGTGCTCGTCGTCCTGGACGGACTGAGCACCCGCTACCTCTCGCCCTACGCGGACGACGCCGACACGCCCGGCTTCGAGGAAGTGGCGGCGGATTCCATCCGCTTCACCCGGGCCCACACCGATTACGTCTACACGGCCGGCTTCTTCGGCACCCTCTACACGGGCCACAAGAACCGCGTGACGCGGTCGCGCAACCTCATCTCGCTCCTCCAGGGGGCCGGGGTGAACGTGCGTTGGACCAGCTTCCACAACGCCGGCGTGCCCGACTCGATGACGCTTCCTTACCGCGGCCTGCGCTCGGCATTCCTGACCCAGCACTACACCTGGGTGCCGCGCCTGTTGGGCCTGGATTACGACGTCTTCCGGTACAGCACCGGGGGCAAGCGCGGCAAGGGCATGGGGGCCCGGGAGCAGGCGGTGTTCCACGTGCTCAACCGGGGACTCTCCGACGGAGACATGCTGGAGACCGACCTGGTGAATCAGATCGACGAGCTGCACCGGGACGGGCGCCCGTTCCTGCTCGTCTACCACACGACCCACAACGGCCAGGTGCGGCTCGCCCCGGGCCAGATGAAGGAGGCGCTGGGGGCGTGGGTGGACGACGATCCGGGCAGCAGCCGGGCCGCCGTGCGCGCCCGGATCCGGGCGCGGGACTACCGCTACCTCCCCGAGGAGGCGGACTACGTGGCACGCCTGGGATCGGAATACGCCTTCCGGGTCCGGGCGGGGACGGCGAGCCTGGCCCGTTTCCTCAAGGCGTTCAAGGCGCGCGGCTGGGAGCGCGACACGCTCCTGATCATCACCGCCGACCACGGCCAGATGTTCGACCGGGGCCGCGTTTGGTACGCGCACCACATCGACGAGGAGGTGGCGCGCGTTCCCCTCCTGATCCACTACAATGGCCTGAAGGGGACGGACGACCGTTTGGTGGAGACGATCGACATTACCGAGACCCTCCTCGATTTCTTCGGCGTGCACGAGCGGCTCTCCCCATTCGCCCGCTCCCTTCTGGCCCCTCCCGCGAAGGACATGACCACCACCCTTGCCCACGACTCCCCCCACCTGCACGAGTGGCTCGCGGCCATTTACCTGGGGGACCGGAAGTACGTGGTGGACCTGGCGAAGGGGGCCCGGCCGATACCGGAGGCGAGCGGCGTGGTGCGGGGATTCACCGTGACGCCGCAGACCGGCAAAGGACCGGGTCCGGAGGCCGTGCGGCGCATGACCGAGGCCCTGCAGGCCTACTTCGGAAAAGGGTGAGCGGCCACGGGGCCAAAGGGCGCCGCCGCGAGGCCGGGACAACGTGATCGACCTGACCGACCGCGTGGTGATCCTCACCGGGGCGAGCAACCCGGTGGGGGAGGCGATCGGCCGCCAGCTGGTGGACGCGGGCGCCCGGGTCGTCCTGGGCTACCGCCGCCACATCGAGGTGATCGAGCGCCTGCTCAAGGAGATCGAGCCCCTGAGAGGCCTGGGGATGCCCTACGCGGTGGACGTGGCGAGCCGCCGCTCGGTGGACGCCATGGTGGCCGAGGCGCTCACCCAGTTCGGGCGCGTGGACGCCCTCATCCACAACGCCCACAGCCACATCGACCGGCAGCCCTTCCTCCAGCAGACCTGGGAGGACTACGACGAGCAGTTCGCCGTGGCCGTGCGCGGGGGGTTCAACTGCTGCCAGGCGGTGCTCGAGGAGATGGTCCTGCGCCGCCAGGGCAAGATCCTGCTCGTCCTGAGCACGCTCCTGTCGCGCCCCGTCACGGGCTACAACGCCTACACCTCGGCCGTGGGCGCCCTGCGCGGCATGGCCATGGACCTGGCGAACGAGGTGGGGGAGCTGGGCATCGCCGTGAACACCCTCTCGGGCGGCTTCACGGTCACCAACGAGACCCCCCACGCGCCGCCCCGGGTCCAACAGGTGCTGGCCGGGCAGACCCCTCTCCGGCGCCTCGCCACGCCGGAGGACATCGCCCAGGCGGCCCTGTTCTTCATGTCCGACCTGTCGGGCTTCGTCACGGGGGAGGACCTCACCGTGGACGGGGGCTACACCTTCGGCTACGGGGGGCCGCCGGTAGAAGAATAGGGATGAAGAATAGGGAGCAGCGTAGGGCTTAAGAGTAGGGGGGGCGGAGGCCCCGGGCCCGGGAGGTGGCGAGCAGCCACGCCCCGAAGAGCACCATGACCGCGGAGAGGATCTGCCCCATGGTCGCCCCCAGGACGAGGGTCCCCAGCTGCGGGTCGGGCTGGCGGAAGAACTCCACGAAGATTCGAAACGCCGCGTAGAGCACCAGGAACAGCCCCAGGAGGGCGCCCGGGGCGGTCAGCTTGCGGCGCACGAGCCACATCGTCGTGAACAGCACGATGCCCTCGAGGCACGCCTCGTACAGCTGGGAGGGATGGCGGGGGAGCGGCCCGTGGCCGGGGAAGACCATCGCCCACGGCACGTCGGTCACGCGGCCGACGAGCTCGTCGTTGATGAAGTTGGCGATCCGGCCGAGTCCTAAGCCCACGGGCACCACGACGGCCACCCGGTCCGCCACCGGCAGCAGGGGCACGCCCTGGGAGCGGCAGTAGATCGCCCCCGCGATCAGGGTGCCCGCCAGCCCGCCGTGGAACGACATCCCCCCGCGCCAGATGGCGAAGACCTCCAGGGGGTGCTGGAGGTACGTGCTAAAGTCGTACACGAGGACGTACCCGAGGCGCCCCCCCAGGATCACCCCCAGGATCAGCGCGGTCGTGAGGCCCCCGAGCTGGTCCAGCGTGAGCCCCAGGAGCCCCTCCCTGATCTGCCGCTTGAGCAGCAGGTAGCCGATCAGGAACCCCGCCAGGTACATCATCCCGTACCAGCGGATCTTGATCGGCCCCAGGTGGACGAGGATCGGGTCGATGTGGGGGTATTGGAGCATCGGGCCTGAAAAAAGGCGTCCGGAAGCATACGGCATGCGTACCCCCTGTTCCACCTACCGGGCGTGCCTGTTCGACCTGGACGGCACGCTGATCGACTCCACCGAGGCGATCGTCGAGAGCACCGCCCGGGCGTTGGCGGAGCTCGGCTGGCCCGCCCTGGACCGGGCCGTGATCGTGGGGCACATCGGCTACAAGCTGGAGGCGCTCTTTCCGGAGCGCCACCTGGAGGAGCGGCGCCTGCTGATCGACGTGATCGGGCGCCACTACGACGCCCTGTGCGAGGCCGGCACGGCCCTGTGCCCGGGCATGGGGGACCTGGTGGAGACCCTCGCCCGGCGCGGCGTGCCCATGGGGATCGTCACGAGCAAGCGGCGTCACCACGCGGAGGCGGTCCTCGCGGCCCTGGGGCTGCAGGACAGGTTCCGGGTCCTGGTGGCGTGCGAGGACGTGGCCCGCATGAAGCCCGACCCGGAGGGCCTGGTCCGGGCCCTGGAGGCCCTCGCCGTGCCCGCCGCCGACTGCCTGTACGTGGGCGACACCCGGCTGGACGTGGCTGCGGCCCGGGGCGCCGGGGTGGCCGTGGCGGGGGTGTCCTGGGGGACGGACGGCCTGGAGGTCCTGGGGGCCGCCGGCATCGACCACGCCATCGACCGGCCGGAGGCCCTGGGGGGCCTGTTCGCCGGGCCGGAGTAGGGGCCCCTTTCGCGGCCCCGGGACCGTGCCGGGACGGTCCCGATCCGGTATCCTTTCAGGCGTGGGTAATGACCCCGGACGCGGGGAGGGTGGGTCCCCGTCCCGGAAGAGGAGACGCCGATGGAGCCCGTTCGCCCCCCCGCCGTGGCCGGTCTGTTCTACCCGGAGGCGCCGGAGGACCTCGACGCCGAGGTCGGCCGCCTGCTCGCCGCCGCGAAATCCCCCAAAAAACATCCGGAGAGGCCGGGCGGCGCCCCCAAGGCCCTGATCGTGCCCCACGCGGGGTACATGTACTCCGGCCCCATCGCCGCCACGGCCTACGGCCTGCTCAAGAACGCCCGGCACGTCACGCGCGTCGTCCTCCTGGGCCCCGTGCACCGGGTGCCCGTGCGGGGCCTGGCGCTGCCGGAGGCGGAGGCCTTCGCCACGCCCCTGGGGACCGTCCCGGTGGATACGGCCGGGGCGAGCGCGCTTCGGTCCCTGCCCCAGGTGTGCGTGAGCGGCGCCGCCCACGCCCCGGAGCACTCGCTGGAGGTCCAGCTGCCGTTCCTGCAACGGGTCCTGGGGGCGTTCTCCCTGCTGCCCCTGGCGGTCGGGGACGCGACGCCGGAGGAGGTGGCCGCGTGCCTGGAGCGGGTCTGGGGCGGGCCGGAGACGCTGATCGTGGTCAGCTCCGACCTGTCCCACTACCTGCCCTACGACGTGGCCCGGCGGGTGGACCGCAACACCGCCGAGGCGATTCTCGCCTTCAAGCACGGCGCCATCGGCCACGAGCACGCCTGCGGCGCCACGGCCGTGTGGGGCCTGCT
>CAZGRJ010000045.1:17024-18257 GCA_964528115.1 uncultured Nitrospirales bacterium | reverse complement strand
CGCCCGCAGCATCGGGCGGGAGACCGACATCGTCGAGAAGGAGATGTACACCTTCGCCGACAAGGGCGGCGGCTCCCTCTCGTTGCGCCCGGAGGGCACCGCCGGGGTGGTCCGGGCCTACCTCCAGCACGGCCTCCAGACCGAGCCCCTCACCCTCGTCTACTACCTGGGCCCCATGTTCCGCCACGAGCGCCCCCAGGCCGGGCGCCTGCGCCAGTTCCACCAGGTGGGGGTGGAGGCCATCGGCTCCGACCGCCCGGCCGTGGACGTGGAGGTCCTCGCCCTCCTGGCGGACCTGTTCGGCGAGCTGGGCCTCGACGGCCTGACCCTGGAGCTCAACGCCATCGGCGACCCGGCGTGCCGCCCGGCCTACGTGAAGCGTCTGGCGAAGGCCCTGGAGGCCCTGGACGAGAAGCTGTGCGCCAACTGCCGCCGGCGCCGCACCACGAACCCCCTGCGAGTCCTCGACTGCAAGGTCCCCTCCTGCCGCGAGGCGACCGCCGACGTGCCCCTCATGCGGGACCACCTGTGCGGCCCCTGCGAGGCCCACTTCGCCGCCGTGCGGGCGGGGCTCGAAACCCTGTCCATCCCGTACGCGGTCAACCCGCGCCTGGTGCGGGGCCTGGACTACTACACCCGGACCGCGTTCGAGTGGACCAGCGACGCCCTCGGGGCCCAGAACACGGTGGCCGCCGGGGGCCGCTACGACGGCCTGGTGGAGGAGCTGGGCGGGCCCGCGCGGCCCGGGATCGGCTTCGCCCTCGGGGTGGAGCGCCTGCTGCTGCTCCTGCCGGAGGCCGCGGCGCCCCGGCCGGACCTGTTCGCCGCGCTCCTCGGCACCGAGGCCGAGGTCCGGGTGCTGCCGGTGCTGCGGGCCCTGCGGCGGGCCGGGCTCACGGTGGCGCGGGGGTTCGACGCGGACGCGTCCCTCAAGGCCCAGCTCAAGCGCGCCAACAAGCTGCAGGCGCGCTTCTGCCTGATCGTGGGGGAGAACGAGCTGGCCGCCGGAACGGCCCAGCTCAAGGACATGGACGGCCACGCCCAGACCGAGGTGGCCCTGGGGCCCGACGTGGAGGCGACGGCCGCCGATATTGCGGCAGCCGTCGGGAAGGCCGGATCGGGCGGACCCTAGCGGTTCAGCGAGCCTACCGGTTCACCCGAGCCTACCGGTTCGCCTAAGCCTACCGGTCCACCATCTCCTTGAGCTCCTTGCCCGCCTTGAAGAAGGGCACC
>CAZGRJ010000045.1:0-16924 GCA_964528115.1 uncultured Nitrospirales bacterium | reverse complement strand
AGCCTACCGGTCCACCATCTCCTTGAGCTCCTTGCCCGCCTTGAAGAAGGGCACCATCTTGGAGGGCACCCGCACCACCTCGCCCGACTTGGGGTTGCGCCCCTCGCGGGCGGCGCGGTGGCGCAGGCGGAAGCTGCCGAAGCCGCGGATCTCCACCTTGTCGCCCACGGCGAGGGCGTCCTTGATGCTGGAGAAGACCGTGCCCACGAGCACGTCCACCTGGGCCCGGGTGAGCCCGTCCACCTTCTTGGCCACGCTGTCGATCAGCTCCGCCTTGGTCATTTGCCCTCGCCCTTTCGCGTCTACCACGTCATCAGGTACATGGCCTGCGGCCCACCCCAGCCGGAGCCGGCCGCCGGCAGCCACGGGAACCACTCGTGGGCGTCGGCCATCATCCGGCTGAACACCGAAGGCTCGTTCTCGATCACCCGCGGCCGCCCCTCGATCCCGGCCAGCTCGCCGGCCCGGCGGATCGCCGTCTCCAGGTTTCCCAGCTCGTCCACCAGCCCCGCGTCCACGGCCTGGTGACCGGTGAAGATCCGCCCGTCGGCCAGGGGCGTGATCTCGTCCACCGTCTTGCCCCGCCCCTCCGCCACGGCCTCGATGAACTGGTCGTGGATGTCGTCCATGACGTTCTGGATCAGGGCCTTCTCCTCGTCGGTCATGGGGCGGAACGGCGAGCCGATGTCCTTGTTGCGCCCGGCCTTGATCGTCACGGCCTGGACACCCAGCTTGTCCAAGAGCTTCTCCACGTTGGCCATGGACATGATCACGCCGATGCTGCCGGTGAGGGTCCCCGGGTTGGCGACGATCAACGTGGATGGGCAGGCGACGTAGTAGCCGCCCGAGGCCGCCACCGTGCCCATGGAGGTGACCACCGGCCGGCCGGTCTTCTTGAACGCCACCACCGCGTCGTGCAGCTCCTGGGAGGCGACCACGCCGCCGCCGGGGGAGTCGACCCGCAGGACCAGGGCCCGCACCCGGTGGTCCTTGGCGTAGTCCCGGATGGTCTTGACCTGCTCGCGGGTGTCGGTGATCGGCCCCTCCACCCGCACCAGGGCCACCTCGCCGCGGCCCATGGGGCCGCCGAACCGGACCCCCAGGTAGCTCGCGGCGAACACACCCACCCCGAGGGCCAGAAAGAGCCAGAACCCGACCTTCAGCGCCTTGCGGGTGGGGATCTCCACGGCGTCCTTGCCTTTTTGCGCGGCCCTCAGGCGGTGGGGGTCACTTGTCCTTTTCGAGCTGTTCCTTGATGAGGCTGCCGAGGGTGGTGGAGCCGCCCTTCTTCTTCTCCGTCTGCCGGGCCACGAAGTCGGCCACGTCGCCGGCCTCCGAATCCTCGGTCAGGGCCCGCATGGAGAGGGCGATCTTCTGCTCGGCGGTATCCAGGCGGATCACCTTGGCGTCCACCTCCTGCCCCTCCTCGACCACGTCGCTCATGCGCTGGCCCTCGCTGGTGGCCATCTCGCTGGCCGGGATGAGGGCCTCGACGCCCTCCTCCAGCTCCACGAACACGCCGAAGTCGGCGATCTTGATGACCTTGCCCTTCACCAGCTTGCCGACGGGATAGCTTTCGGGGATGCGGCTCTCCCACGGGTCGCCCTCGAGCTGCTTGAAGCCCAGGGAGATGCGCTCCTTGGCCCGGTCCACCTTCAGCACCACGGCCTCCACCTCCTGGCCCTTCTGGAACAGCTCGGAGGGGTGCTTGATGTGCTTGGTGTAGGAGATGTCCGAGACGTGGATCAGGCCGTCGATGCCCTCCGGCAGCCCCACGAAGGCGCCGAAGTCGGTCAGGTTGCGGATGACGCCCTTGACCCGCTGGCCCACCTCGTAGTTCTGCTCCACCAGGTCCCACGGGTTCGGCTGGGTCTGCTTAAGCCCCAGGGAGATCTTGCGGGTCTCGGTGTTCAGCCCGAGCACCTGCACCTCCACCTGGTCGCCCACGGTGACCACCTTGGAGGGGTGCTTCACGTCGGAGGTCCAGGACATCTCCGAGACGTGGCACAGGCCCTCGATGCCCTCCTCCAGCTCGATGAAGGCGCCGTAGTCGGTCAGGCTCACCACCTTGCCCTGCACGCGGCTGCCGACCGGGTACTTCTCGGCGGCGCCCGACCAGGGGTCCGGGGTCTTCTGCTTGAGGCCCAGGGACACGCGGTGGCTCTCGCGGTCGAAGCGCAGCACCACCACCTGGAGCTTGTCGCTCACCTTGACCACCTCGGACGGGTGGTTGATGCGCCCCCACGACATGTCGGTGATGTGCAGCAGGCCGTCGATGCCGCCGAGATCCACGAACGCGCCGTAATCGGTGATGTTCTTGACCACGCCGTCGATGAGCAGGCCCGGCTCCAGGTTGGCGAGGGTGGCCTCGCGCAGCTTGTCGCGCTCCTGCTCCAAGAGCACGCGGCGGGAGAGGACGATGTTGTTGCGCCGGCGGTTGACCTTGATGACCTGCATGGCCAGCTTCTGGCCGATCAGGGCGTCCAGGTCGCGCACGGGCCGAAGGTCGATCTGGGAGCCGGGGAGGAAGCCCTTGATGCCGCCCACGTCCACGATCAGGCCGCCCTTGATGCGCGAGAGGATGGTGCCCTCCACCGGGGTGTCGGCGTCGTGGGCCTCCTTGAGGGCCTCCCACACCTTCATCCGGTCGGCCTTCTCCTTGGAGAGGACCAGCTTGCCGTCGCGGTTCTCGGGGTTCTCGATGTAGACGAGGAGGGTGGAGCCCATGCCGAGCGCGTCCCACTCGTCGGGGGAGAACTCGGACTTGGAGATCGGGGCCTCCATCTTGAAGCCGATGTCGACGACGACGCCGTCGTTCTGCTTGGCGGTGACCGTCCCTTCCAGGACCTCGCCCTCGGAGAAATTCTTGAAGGTGGATTCGACCAGCTCGAGCATCTCCTCGCTCGAGAGCTGATCCGCTACCTGCTGTTCCAACGCATATCCCGGTTAAAGGCCAATCCTCCCGGCCGTGCCGCGTCGCGTCACCCGTCCCCATGACGGGGCCCTGCGGCCGCCGGACCTCTCCGGCCCCGTGCCTGGCGCGGGACCGGTCCTTCGACATCCTGCCGGCTCCTGCCGACATCCTGCGACTCCTGGGGGCCACCGGCCCACCGGAAGTCCCCTGGACGCAAAGGGAAGCACGATAGCATCCGGCGACCCGGAAGGCAAGCAACCGGCAAGGGGCGCCCTCCCCGGGAACAGGGGACTTCCGGGGGTCCCATGGATGCGGTCGGGAAAGGACCGGGGCGGCGGGCCCCGGAGGGTCGATGCGGGGTCTTTTAGGCCAGCAGCAGGCCGGCGGCCAGGCGCGCCGCCCCCGCGACGACGGTCTCGTCGTGCCCGGTGAAGCGGCCGGGCCCGTCCTCGCCCTGCTTGTCCAGGAGCGACAGGGTGCCCATGGGGCGGCTGCCGGCCAGGACCGGGACGCACAGGATCGACTGGGAGACCGCCGGGGTGCTCACCAGGCGGTCGGCGAAGTCGGCGTAGCGGTTCGAGCGGAACGCCTTGCGGGCCGAGAGCACCCAGCCGGCGATCCCCTGGCCGGGTCCCAGGGCGGGCAGGCACCCGGCCACGCCCCCGATCCCGTCCGTGGCGGCCACCTCCAGGCGGCGCGCGGCCGGGTCGTAGCGGCGCAGGACGGCGGCGCTGGCCCCGGCGGCGCGGCGGCAGCGCGACAGGAACGCCCCCAGGGTGCCGTCCGGGGTCTCGCGCCAGCCCTGGTGGGCCGACCAGACCAGCAGCTCCAGCCCCGCCTCCCGGTGCAGCAGGTCGGCCTCCAGGCGGGCGGCGCGGATCATCGCCCCCACCTTGTAGCCGATCCCGCCCACGAGGAGCTTCTCGGTCTCCGAGAAGCCGTAGGGCTCGCGGTGCTGGACGTTGATCACTCCGACGAACGACCGGTCCGCCACGATGGGCACGGAGAGCAGCGAGCGGAACCGCTCCTCGTGGGTCTCGGGCAGGTACTTGAACCGGGGATCGGCGGGCGCGTCGGCCAGGGACACCGCCTCCAGGTTCTCGGCCACCCAGCCCGTGACGCCTTCGCCCACCTTCAGGCTCACCTTGCCCACGGACTCCGGGGCCAGGCCGAAGGTGGCCTTGAGGACCAGGGTCTGCTCCTCCGGGTCGAGCACGTACACCGAGCACACGTCGCACCCCAGGCGCAGGCGGATCACCTGGGTGACGGCGTTCAGGCGCGCGGGCAGCTCCAGGACCGAGTCGGCGATCCGGTCCAGCGCGTAGTGCAGCTCGGCGAGACGGGCCTGGTCGCGCAACGCGGCCTCCTCGGCCGGCGTCAGCGAGGGGGCGGTGTCGGGCATCGGCGCGGGGGGCAAGGGCGGTGTCCTCCTCGGGATCGGGTGGGCCGATATCGGTGCGGTGCGCGGAGCATCCCCTGTGCACCACAACTCAAGTCCCGTGCCAGGGGTCGGACCTCGCCCGCGCCTCCCGCGTATCCCGTTGATGCGGCGCGAAAAAGGGCGGGCGGCGCGGCGCCTTGGCGGACCCCGGAGCCGGGTGCGTGCCCCGCCGGGTTTGTGGGAGGTGCGACAGGAGTGTCGCAAACGTGGCGTGGCAGGGGACGGGTGGGGGGATCAGGCGCCGGTTCCGGCTCCCGGGTCGGCTCCGGAATCCGGGAGCACCCCCAGGGCGATGAGCGCCCCCCGCGCGGCGACGCGCTCGGCCTCGCGCTTGCTGCGCCCCTCTCCCGTGGCGAGGGGCTCGCCGCCCAGGGCCACGACCACCGTGTAGCGCCGGGCGTGGTCCGGCCCCTCGGCGGCCTCCATGCGGTAGGACGGCAGCCCCCGCCCCCGGGCCTGGGTCCACTCCTGCAGGGCGGTCTTGTAGTCGCCGCGCGGGGCGCCGGTCTCCTGCACCGCGGCGAGGGCGTCGGCGAACAGGCGCAGCACCAGTCCCTCCGCCGCCGCCGGGCCGCCGTCCAGGTACACGGCCCCGATCACCGCCTCCAGGGCGTCGCTCAGGATGGAGGGCTTGTCGCGCCCGCCGGTCTCCTCCTCGCCGCGCCCCAGCAGCAGGTACGCGCCCAGGCCGATCTCCCGGGCCACGTCGGCCAGGGCCAGCTCGCTGACCAGGGCCGCCTTGTAGCGGGTCAGCTCCCCCTCGGCGGCGCCGGGGAAGCGCCGGTAGAGGGCATCGGCGATGGCCAGGTCGAGGACCGCGTCGCCCAGGAACTCCAGGCGCTCGTTGGATTCGGGGCAGGCCGACGGGCGCTCGTTGGGGGCCGAGCGGTGCACCACCGCCCCGGCCAGCATGTCCTTGGCGCGAAAGGCGTACCCCAGGACCTTCTCCAGGCCCGCCGGATCGGCGCTCGCCGAATCGGCTCCCGACGGCCCGTCAGCGGCCAATCGCGGAGCCTCCCGCCGCCTCCACCATGGCCCGCACGGCGTCGGCGGCCTCGCCCAGGGGCACCTCGCGGGTCTCGCCCCCGGCCCGGGCGCGGACCTCCACGACCCCCTTCGCGAGGCCCCGGTCGCCCAGCAGGATCAAGATGGGCAGGCCCAGCAGCTCGGCGTCGTTGAGCTTCACCCCGGCGCGCTCCGGCCGGTCGTCCAGGAGCACCTCGACCCCGGCCGCGTTCAGGTCGCGGTACAGGTCCTCCGCCGCGGCGACGAGGGCCTCGGACTTCATGTTCATGACCACCAGGTCCGCGTGCAGGGGCGCGATGGGCATGGGCCAGACGATGCCCTTGTCGTCGTGGTTCTGCTCGATGGCGGCGGCCAGGGTCCGCCCCACGCCGATCCCGTAGCACCCCATGACGAACGGCCGGGCCTTGCCCTCCGGGTCCAGGAACGTGGCGTTCATCACGCCGCTGTACTTGGTGCCGAGCATGAAGACCTGCCCCACCTCGATCCCGCGCCGGATCGCCAGGTGCCCCCCGTCGCAGCGCGGACAGGCGTCGCCGGCCTGGGCGCTGTCCAGGTCCACGGTGTCCCCCAACGGAAAGTCCCGCCCCGGCAGGACGTGGACGAGGTGGGCGTCGGCGGCGTTCGCGCCGGTCACCCCGTCCGTGACCCCGGCCACCGTGGCATCGGCGATCACCCGTAGGCCGGTCAGGCCCACCGGTCCGGAAAATCCCAGCGGCGCCCCGGTCAACTCCTCGACAACGGCATCGGACGCTAGTGCTACCTCGGCAGACCCCAAATGGTTGCCTAGCTTGATCGGGTTCACCTCCCGGTCGCCCCTAATCAACACCGCCACGTAGCGCGTCTTGTTGTAGTCGAAGCTGCTCCCTGGGCTGCTATCGAACAAGAGGGTCTTGATGAGCCGGTCGGGCGTCGTCTTGAGGAACCCCGCCACTTCGTCCACCGCCGAGACGCCGGGCGTGGCGACCTGCTCCATGTCCGGCGTCTCTCGCTTCTCCGGCGCCGCCACCTTCGCCGTGGCCTTCTCCCGGTTGGCGGCGTAGTCGCAGCTGTCGCAATAGACCACGTCGTCCTCGCCCGTGTCGGCGAGCACCATGAACTCGTGCGAGAACGACCCGCCGATCTGCCCCGTGTCCGCCTCCACGGCGCGGAAGTTCAGGCCCATCCGCCCGAAGATCTTGTGGTAGGCGGCCTCCATGCGGCGGTACGTCGCCTCGGCGCCGGTCTCGTCGGCGTCGAAGCTGTAGCCGTCCTTCATGAGGAACTCGCGCCCGCGCATCAGGCCGAAGCGGGGCCGGATCTCGTCGCGGAACTTGGTCTGCACCTGGTACAGGTTGAGGGGCAGCTGCTTGTAGGACCGGACCTCGCCGCGCACCAGGTCGGTGATCACCTCCTCGTGGGTGGGCCCCAGGCAGAAGTCGCGCTCGTGGCGGTCCTTCAGCCGGAGCAACTCCCGGCCATAAACCTCCCAACGTCCGCTCTCGTGCCACAGCTCGGCGGGCTGCACGCCGGGCATGCGCAGCTCCTGGGCCCCGGCGGCGTCCATCTCCTCCCGGATGATCGCCTCCACCTTGCGCAACGAGCGCCACGCCAGGGGCAGGTAGGTATAGATGCCCGCCGCCACCTTGCGGATCATGCCGGCCCGCAGCATGAGGCGGTGGCTGACCACCTCGGCGTCGGCCGGGTTGTCCCGGAGGGTGGGGATGAAGGCTTGGGAGAAACGCACGAAGGAAACGCCCGGCGGCGCCGGGAGTGCTACGGCCGGGCCGAGAGGACCTTGAGGGAGTCCGGGTCGTCCGCCCGGGCGCGCTTGGTCTCGGCGGCGGCCTCGGCCTCCTGGACCAGGCGCTCGATCAGGGCGTCCTCGTCCACCTTGCCCACGGGGCGCCCCTCCTTGAACAAAATGCCGTGGCCGCGCCCGCCCGCCACGCCCACGTCGGCCTCCTTGCCCTCGCCGATGCCGTTGACCACGCAGCCGAGCACGGCCACGTCCAGGGGCTCGCGGATGTGGGCGAGGCGCCGCTCCACCTCCCGGGCGATGCGCACCACGTCGATCTCCAGCCGCCCGCAGGTGGGGCAGGCGATCACGTTCACCCCCCGGTGGCGCAGGGCGAGGCTCTTCAAGATCTCGTAGGCGACCCGCACCTCCTCCGCCGGGTCGGCCGAGAGGGAGACCCGGATCGTGTCGCCGATCCCCTCCGCCAGCAGGATGCCGAACGCCACGGCGCTCTTGACGCTGCCCGTCTCCAGGGTGCCCGCCTCCGTTACACCTAAGTGCAGCGGGTAGTCGGTGCGGGCGGCGAAGGCCCGGTTGGCGTCGATCATGAGCATGGGGTTCGAGGCCTTGAGCGACACCTTGATCGCGTCGAAGCCGAGTCCCTCCAGGATGCCCACGTGGCGCAGGGCCGACTCCACCATGGCCTCGGCGGTGGGATAGCCGTAGCGCTCCAGCAGGTCGCGCTCCAGGGAGCCGGCGTTGACCCCGATGCGGATCGGCACCCCCCGGTCGCGGCACGCCGCCACCACCTCGCCCACCTTGCGCTCCGAGCCGATGTTGCCCGGGTTGATGCGCAGCCCGTCGATCCCGCTCTCCAGGGCCGCCAGGGCGAGGCGGTGGTCGAAGTGGATGTCGGCGATGAGGGGCACGGGGCTCGCCGCCCGGATCGTCCCCAATACCGCCGCCGCGTCCGCGTCCACCACGGCCAGGCGCACGATCTCGCACCCGGCGTCGGCCAGGCGCGCGATCTCGGCCGTGGTGGCGGCCACGTCGCGGGTGTCGGAGACCGCCATGGACTGGACGCTCACGGGGGCGTCGCCCCCGATCGCCACGCCCCCCACGTGGATTCGACGCGTCTTGCGGCGCTGGATCTGCATCCGCGCGATTTTACATGACCCGGCATCGCCTCCGATAGGGCGCCGCCGGGGACCCCGGGCACCCGCGAACGAACCCCACGGACAAACGCCCCGAACGGGGCAAGCAGGCGGGCACTTGCAGTATGCTGTCTGCCGGAGCGGCAGCGGCGTGCCGGAGCGCGCGGGAGTGCGGACCGGGACGCCGACGACAGGAGGAACACGCGCATGACCGCGGCGGCGGGCAGCCATTTCGTGACGATCCGGGTGACCTTCCGGAACCGGCCGGGCTTCCTCGGCGAGGTGATGGAGGTCCTGAGCGGGGTGGGCGCCACGGTCCTGGGGATGGACCTGGTCTCGATCCGGGGCGACCGGGTCACCCGCGACATCACCATCGACACCGGCGAGGCCACCAACCCCGACCCGGTGATCGAGGCCCTCTCCGGCCTGGACTACCTGCGCATCGTCCACGTCTCGGACGCCACGTTCCTCATGCACTTGGGGGGCAAGCTGGAGGTCACCTCCAAGGTCCCCTTAAAGACCCGCGAGGACCTCTCGCGCGCCTACACCCCGGGCGTGGCCCGCATCTGCGCGGCCATCGCGCGCAACCCGGAGGAGGTCTGGTCGCTCACGATCAAGCGCAACACCGTGGCCGTGGTGACCGACGGCTCCGCGGTGCTGGGCCTGGGCGACCTGGGCCCGGCGGCGGCCCTGCCGGTGATGGAGGGCAAGGCGATCCTGTTCAAGGAGTTCGCCGGGGTGGACGCCTTCCCGATCTGCCTGGACACCCGCGACGTGGACGAGATCGTCTACACCGTCGCGCGCATCGCCACGGTGTTCGGCGGCATCAATCTGGAGGACATCTCGGCGCCGCGCTGCTTCGAGGTGGAGGAGCGCCTCCAGAAGCTGGTGGACATCCCGGTCTTCCACGACGACCAGCACGGCACCGCCGTCGTGGTCCTGGCGGGCCTGATCAACGCCCTCAAGGTGGTCAACAAGACCCCGGAGGGAATCAAGGTGGTGGTCTCCGGCATCGGCGCCGCCGGCGTCGCCTGCACCCGCATGCTCATGAGCGCCGGTGTGAAGCACTTCCTGGGGGTGGACCGGGCGGGCATCGTGCACGCGGGCCGCACCGAGGGCATGAACCCCTTCAAGCGCTGGTACGCCGAGAACACCAACCCGGAGGGCCGCACCGGCTCCCTGGCCGACGCGGTGCGCGGGGCCGACGTGTTCCTGGGCGTGTCCTCGGCGGGGCTGCTCACCCCCGAGATGGTCCGGACGATGGCCGGCGACCCGATCATCTTCGCCCTGGCGAACCCGACCCCCGAGATCATGCCCGAGGCGGCCGCGGGCCTGGCCCGGGTCATCGCCACCGGACGCTCGGACTACCCCAACCAGATCAACAACGTCCTGTGCTTCCCCGGCATCTTCCGGGGCGCCCTGGACTGCCGGGCCTCGCACATCAACGAGGACATGAAGCTCGCCGCGGCCCACGCCATCGCCGAGGTGATCGAGCCCGACGAGCTGTGCGAGGAGTACGTCGTCCCCTCCACCTTCAACCGCAAGGTGGCGCCGGCCGTGGCCGAGGCCGTGGCGGCCGCCGCCCGCCGGACCGGCGTGGCCCGGCGCGACCGGTAGGCCGGGTGCGTCCCCTCCGTTCGCGTCTCGCGCCGGTGGCGCTGGCGGCCGGGTGCCTTGTCCTGTCCGCCTGCGCGGACTTCCACCTGCCGGGCATGGCGGAGGCGTCGCCGGAGGCGGAGGAGGCTCCCGCCGGCACGGTCGCGTCGCCCCCCCCGCCGGCCGTTCCGGCCCCGGCGGAGCCGGCGGAGGGGCCGATCACGGTCCCCGTCCCGTCGCCCGAGGCCGCGGCCCCCGGCGTGCAGGACCCGGTGGAGGAGGCCCGGGCCCTCGTCGCCCGCGACCAGGTGGACGCGGCCATGGCCCTGCTCAAGCGCACCCTGGCGGACGGCACCGCCTCGGCGGAGGACGCCCTCTACTGGATCGCCGTGCTGTCCTTCGGCCCGCCCATCTCCGACCCGGAGCAGGGGAGTGCCGCCCTGTCCCGCCTCCTGGACGAGTACCCCGACGGCGCGCACCGGCACGAGGCGAAGGCCCTCAAGGTGCTCCTGGACCGGGTGGACCAGCTCCAGGCCGACAACGCGTCCCTGAAGGGCGACCTGCAGAAGCTCCTGAACATCGACGTGGAGGCCCAGCGCCAGCGCCGCGGCACGTCCACGGCCGCGCCTTCCGCCCCCGCCCCGGCGCCGGGGGGGACGGCCCCCGCCGCGCCCTAGGCCCCGTCGCCCGAATCGGGGGTCTTGGGATCGGCCTTGGGGTCGGCCTTGGGCTCCGGCGGCTTTGGCTCTGTCTTCTTGCGGGCGCGGGCCGGGGCCTTGCGGGGGCGCTTGGCCACCTCCGCCTTGAGGGCCTCCAGGGCCTCGTACAGCCCCTGGATGCGCTCCATGGTGGGGTCCGGAAGCGCGGTGTGGTCCAGGGCCTGCTCCGGGTAGGCGGCGCCCGCCTCCTTGTGGATGATCCGGCCCGGGATGCCCACCACCGTGCAGCTGTCGGGCACGGACTTCAGCACCACCGAGTTGGCCCCGATCTTCACGTCGTTGCCGATCGTGATGGCCCCCAGCACCTTGGCGCCGCCCCCCACGACCACGTGGTTGCCCAAAGTCGGGTGGCGCTTGCCCCGCTCCTTGCCCGTGCCCCCCAGGGTGACGCCCTGGTAGAGGGTGACGTGGTGCCCGATCTCGGTGGTCTCGCCGATCACCACCCCCATGCCGTGGTCGATGAAGAAGGCGTGCCCGATCTTCGCCCCCGGGTGGATCTCGATCCCCGAGAGGAAGCGCGAGAGCTGGGAGATCAGGCGCGGCAGGACCGGCACCCCGGCGTTCAGGAGGGCGTGGGCGATGCGGTGCCAGACGATGGCGTGCCAGCCCGAGTAGAGGAGGAACACCTCCACCCGGCTGACGGCCGCCGGGTCGCGCTCGAACACGGCGTGGAAGTCCTCCCGCAGGGTGGCGACGAACCCGAGCGGGTGGGCATCCGCGTGGGCGTGCGCGGCATGGGCGGATTCGGCCGGCTCCGGTGCCGGGGCGGTTTCGGGCACGGGGTCCTCCTGCGGCTCGCTCACTTCGTCCCCCCCTCCGGGCCGTCGGGCACCAGCAGGCACACGGCCTGGGCCGCGATCCCCTCGCCCCGGCCCAGGGTGCCGAGGCCCTCGTGGGTGGTGGCCTTCACGTTCACGCGCTCCGCCTCGCACCCCAGGGCCTTCGCCAGGTTCGCCCGCATCGCGTCGGCGTAGGGCGCCAGGCGCGGGGCCTCGGCGATCACCAGGGTGTCCGCGTTCGCCACCCGCAGGCCCGCCGCCCGCATCCTTTCGGCGACCCCCGCCAGCAGGTCCAGGCTCGCCGCGCCCGCGTAGGCCGGGTCCGTGTCCGGGAAGTGCTTCCCCATGTCGCCCAGGCCCAGGGCCCCCAGGACGGCGTCGGTGAGGGCGTGGCACAGGGCGTCCGCGTCCGAGTGGCCGGCGAGGCCCTTCGGGTGCGGGATCGTGACGCCCCCCAGGACCAGGGCCCGCCCTTCCACCAGGGGGTGCACGTCGTAGCCGAAGCCGATCCGCACGCTATCCGCTCCCCGCGAGCCAGGCGCTCACGATCGCCAGGTCGTCCGGGTGGGTCACCTTCAGGCGCTCCCGGTCCCCCTCCAGCATCACCACGGGCTCGCCCGAGCGCTCCACCAGGGCGGCGTCGTCTGTGCCCACGGCGCCCTCGCTGGCGGCCTGCGCGTAGGCCGCGACCAGCGCCTTGGCGGGGAAGACCTGGGGGGTGAAGGCCTGCCACAGCCGCGCCCGGTCCGGGGTCTCGGTGATTCGGGCCTTCTCGTCCACGCGTTTGATCGTGTCCGACGCCGGCCGCCCCACCACCACGCCGACGCCCCGCCCCGCCAGGCGAATCGCCATTCCCAGGCGCTCCGGGTCGGGGAAGGGGCGCACCGCGTCGTGCACGGCGATCACGTCCACCCCGTCCGGCACCTGCATGAGTCCCGCCCGCACCGAGTCCTGCCGCTCCGCTCCGCCCGCCACCGGGCCCACGATCCGATCGAGCCGGTCCAGCCCGTGGGCCTTCACGATCCCGGCGGCGCGCTCCACGTCGCCCTCCGGGACCACCAGCACCACGGCCTCGATCAGCGGGCAGGCGAGCAGCGCCCGCAGGGTGTGCACCAGCAGGGGCGCGCCCGCCACCTCCAGGTACTGCTTGGGGGTCGGCCCGCCCATGCGGCGCCCCCGGCCGCCGGCCGGGACCACGGCCCAGGCGCGGGGCGTCCCGGGCTCCATTTGCGTGTCGGCACCCATGCGGTGCGCCCAGCATAGCCCAAACCCCGTTCCCCGGGCACCGCCCGGAGGCGATCCGGGCCGCGCCGGACACGCCCGCGACCGCGCCGCGTCGCTTGACACGATCGGCCGCAAAGGCATATTTTTCGCATACCCGAGGCCGGTTTCCCACCGCGCCGGCCGCGCCCCATGCGCGGCAGACGGCGCGGCGTCACTTTGGAGGACCCATGCAGGGGGCGAAAGCGTTGGAGGCGTTGGGACTTCTCGGCCTGGGGGAGGTCCACTGGAACCTCTCCCCCGCCGCGCTCTACGAGGAGGCCATCCGCCGGGGCGAGGGCGCCGTGTCCGCCGGCGGGGCCCTGGTCGTCCGGACCGGCACCTACACCGGCCGCGCGGCCCAGGACAAGTTCATCGTCGACGAGCCGACGAGCCGCGACCACATCTCGTGGGGCGAGGTCAACAAGCCCTTCCCCGAGGACCGGTTCGACGCCCTGCTGGGCCGCGTGCTGGCCTACTACGAGGGGCGCGAGGCGTTCGTGCAGGACCTCCTGGCCGGCACCGACGACCGCTACCGCACCCCGATCCGGGTCATCACCGAGAAGGCCTGGCACAGCCTGTTCGCGCGCAACATGTTCGTGCGCATCGAGGACCCGGAGGCCCTCGCCGCCCACGTGCCCGAGTACACGATCCTGCACGCCCCCGAGTTCGAGGCCGACCCGGCCCGCGACGGCACCCGCTCCGGCGCCTTCGTCCTGATGCACCTGGGGAAGAAGCTGATCCTCATCGCCGGCACCCACTACGCGGGCGAGATCAAGAAGTCGATCTTCTCGACCCTCAACTACCTGCTGCCGCTCCAGGGCGTCATGTCGATGCACTGCTCGGCCAACGTGGGGTCGGACGGCGACACGGCGATCTTCTTCGGCCTGTCGGGCACCGGCAAGACGACCCTGTCCGCCGACCCGGCCCGCAGCCTGATCGGCGACGACGAGCACGGCTGGTCCGACAGCGGCGTGTTCAACTACGAGGGCGGCTGCTACGCGAAAGTGATCGACCTGAGCCCCAAGGCCGAGCCCGAGATCTACGCCTGCACCCAGCGCTTCGGGACGGTGCTCGAGAACGTGGTCATGGACGCGGAGAGCCGCGCCCTGGACCTGGAGGCCGCCCACCTGACGGAGAACACCCGGGCCGCCTATCCGATCCACTTCATCCCGAACTACCTGCCGGGCGGCAAGGCCGACCACCCGCGCAACATCATCATGCTCACCTGCGACGCCTTCGGCGTCATGCCGCCCATCGCCAAGCTCACGGCGGCCCAGGCCATGTACCACTTCCTGTCGGGCTACACCGCCAAGGTGGCCGGCACCGAGGCCGGCGTGAAGGAGCCCGTGGCCACGTTCAGCACCTGCTTCGGGGCCCCCTTCATGCCCCTGCACCCGGGCGCCTACGCCAAGCTGCTGGGGGAGAAGATCCAGCGCCACGGCGTGGACTGCTGGCTGGTGAACACCGGCTGGAGCGGCGGCGGCTACGGCGTCGGCAACCGCATGTCCATCGGCCACACCCGGGCCCTGGTCCACGGCGCCCTGGACGGCACCCTGGCGGACGTGCCCATGACCCAGGACCCGATCTTCGGCCTGGCCGTGCCCAAGCGCTGCGACGGCGTGCCCTCCGAGGTGCTCACCCCGCGCAAGACCTGGGTGGACCCCCACGCCTACGACGCCAAGGCCCGCGAGCTGGCCCACCTGTTCCACCGCAACTTCGAGCAGTACGCCGACGGCGTCACCGCCGAGATCAAGGACGCCGGGCCCCTGGTCGGTTAACCGGACAGGCTGAAGGGGCGCATCGCCCCCGCGTTCCCCGGCGTCGCTCCACCCGATTCCCGTACCTCCCATGCCGCGCCGCTACTGGCTGTTCAAGTCCGAGCCCTCGGCCTTCTCCCTGGACGACCTGAAGCAGTCGCCGAAGGGAATCGCCCCGTGGGACGGGGTGCGCAACTACCAGGCCCGCAACCTGTTGCGCGACGAGATCCGGGTGGGCGACGGGGTGCTCTTCTACCACAGCAGCACCGACCCCGCCGGCGTCGTGGGCCTGGCGGAAGTCGTCCGCGCCGGCTACCCGGACCACACCGCCTGGGACCCGAAGAGCGACCACCCGGACCCCAAGAGCACCCCCGACAACCCGCGCTGGTACATGGTGGACGTGCGCTACGTGCGCCACCTGCCCCGCACCGTCACCCTGGCGGAGCTGAAGGCGACGCCGGCGCTGAAGTCCATGATGGTGGTCCGGCCCGGCTCGCGCCTCTCGGTTCAGCCGGTCACCGCGAAGGAATGGCAAACGGTCCTGAAGCTCGCCGAGGGCGGCGGGCGGGCCGCTCTTGGAGAATCGGGGCGGGCGCGGTAAGCTTCTCCGGTCCGCTCCCGGTGTCCACTCCGGGGGGGCGCCGCCCGGGGGGAGGCGGCCGCTTCAATCGTCCCGCACACGCCGACGCACAGGTTTAGCGAATGTCCTTGCATCAGGTCATCGAGGTCCGGCCCTCCCTCCCGGAGCCCATCGGCCGCCTGGAGGAGCTCGCCCGCAACCTCTGGTACAGCTGGAACGCCGACGCGCGCTCCCTGTTCTACCGGCTGGACCGGGAGCTGTGGCGCCGCGTGGGCCACAACCCGATCCTGTTCCTGCGCCAGATCAGCCAGCGCAAGCTGGCCGCGGCCGCCAAGGACCGCACCTACCTGGAGCACTACAACCGCATCATGGCGGCGTTCGACGTGTACGCCTCCGACAGCCACACGTGGTACTCGACCGAGTGCGACCCCTCCGCCGCCGACGGCGTGATCGCCTACTTCTCCGCCGAGTTCGGCGTCCACGAGAGCCTGCCGATCTTCTCGGGCGGCCTCGGCGTCCTGGCGGGCGACCATTGCAAGTCCGCCTCCGACTTAGGGTTGCCGTTCGTGGGGATGGGGCTGTTGTACCGAAAGGGATACTTCATCCAGCACATCGACGCCGAGGGCCGCCAGAACGACGTCTACGAGGAGCACGACTTCTCCGAGATGCCGGTGAGCGTGGTGTACGGCGCCGACGGCCAGCCCGTGATGATCGAGGTGGACCTGGCCGACCGCACCGTGCACGTGAAGGTGTGGGAGGCGCGCGTGGGCCGCAACCCGCTCTACCTGCTGGACTGCGACATCCCGCAGAACGCCATGCACGACCGCCTGATCACCCACCAGCTCTACGGCGGCGACATGGAGATGCGCATCTGCCAGGAGATCGTCCTGGGGATGGGCGGCGTGCGGGCCCTGGCGGCCCTGGGGATCGAGCCGTCCTGCTGGCACATGAACGAGGGCCACTCGGTGTTCCTCGCCCTGGAGCGCATCCGCACCCTGGTGGAGAAGCGCGGCCTGGCCTTCTACGAGGCCCTGGAGGTGGTGCGGGCCACGACCGTCTTCACCACCCACACCCCCGTCGCCGCCGGCCACGACGCCTTCCCGCTCACCCTCAAGGACAAGTACTTCAGCCCCTACTGGGAGGCCATGGGCCTTTCCCGCCACGAGTTCCTGGAGCTGGGGCTCGAGGTCATGCCCGAGGGGCACGAGGTCTTCTCGCTCACCGTCCTCGCCCTCAACGTCTCGGGCTGGTGCAACGGCGTCAGCCGCCTGCACGGGAAGGTCTCCAGCGACATGTGGACCGACCTGTGGCCGGGCGTGCCGTCGGACGAGAACCCCATCTCCCACGTCACCAACGGGGTCCACGCCTTTTCGTGGCTGGCACCCGAGATGATGGACCTGTTCGACCAGCACCTGGGCGTGGAGTGGCGCGCCAACCTGACCAACCCGGAGTTCTGGGAGACGGTGGACCAGATCCCCGACGGCCTGTTGTGGGGCGTGCACCAGAACCTCAAGCGCCGCATGATCGAGCGCATCCGCGAGCGCACCACGGCCCAGCGCATCCGCAACGGCGAGGGCCCGGCCTCCATCCGCGAGGCGGGCACCCTGCTCGACCCGGACTGCCTGACCATCGGCTTCGCCCGCCGCTTCGCCACCTACAAGCGGGCCATGCTGATCTTCAACGACATCGAGCGCATGGAGCGCATCGTCAACAACCCCGACTGTCCGCTCCAGATGGTCTTCGCCGGCAAGGCCCACCCGGCCGACGTGCCGGGCCAGGAGTTCATCCGCCGCATCCACGAGATCTCGCGCATGCCGGCCTTCCGCGGCAAGATCGTGCTGGTGGAGGGCTACGACATCAGCATCGCGCGCTACCTGGTGTCGGGCGTGGACATCTGGCTCAACACCCCGCGCCGCCCCTACGAGGCCAGCGGCACCAGCGGCATGAAGGTGGCCATGAACGGGGGCATCAACTTCAGCGT
>CAZGRJ010000044.1:0-18789 GCA_964528115.1 uncultured Nitrospirales bacterium | reverse complement strand
TGCCCAGGCACAGCCACACGACCGCGCTGAAGAACGCGTGCTTGGCGGCGGTACCGGGCTTCATCCCCTCGTAGGTCGCTGTCGCAGTACTCATGATTGCCAACTCCTACTTAAATCGAGCGGTACGAAACGCCGCCTACTTTCCGTCCGCGGTCTGCTGCTTCATGAGGAAATACATGAGCGCGGCCACCAGGATGCCGACCCCGAAGGTCCAGCTGAACATGTAGGCGTAGTCGCTCGTCCACTCGTCGTAGCGGCCCGCCCACAGGCCGAGATGCACGGCCGATCCGATGACGGTCCCGAGGCCCAGCCCCAGGAAGAACCCGTTCAGGACCCAGGTCATGAGCTTTTCCATCTTTCCCTCCCAAATCCCTCGGACCGTCCGGTCCTACTCGGAGTACTTGCCGGCCTTGCCGCTGACCATCATGTAGATGCACAGCACGCTGAAGATGGCCAGGATCGTGCCGCAGATCGCGGCGAACGTGGCCAGCCACGCCGGACCGGAGTGCGCCGGGTTCTTGGGCACCTCCTCCATCGCCAGGGCGGCCTGGCTCATGCCGAGCATCGCCATGGTCGCCACCATCACAATCTTGGACTTGATCATCGCGGGTTCTCCTTACGGAAGCGCCTGTGCGCCTACTACGCGTCGAGGTACGGGTCCTTGCGGTCCACGTCGATGTCGTCGACCGCGTCCTTGTACCAAAGGAACCCGCCGAGGCACCAGATCGTGCCGTAGGTGATGACGATGTACATGAACGGGCAGTAAGGCCCGTACCAGGCGTAACCCCCGATGTCGTTCCCGAAGCTCTTGGGCTGGTTGGCGAAGTAGATCTCCAGGATCACCCCGAGGATCATCGCGCCAAACCAAATGAGGATCTTCCCTCCCATTCGGCCACCTCCCTTACGTTGTCATTCCCGGCAACCGCCGCCTTCACACCTTCCGGCCGCCCGGCCGCCCCGACCCCCGCTCACCCACCGCGGGACACTCGGAACGACAGCGGCGCCACCGGACCTCCTTCGACCGACCGGATCCCATACACCTTCATCTCCGCTTCGCCCCCCCAGTCGGGGAACGGCTGGAAGAGCACCAGAGACCTTCCCGTATAGCCGGGAAACACCCTGGTCACGCCCCGCGTGCGGCCCTGGAGCTCATCCAGGCTCCGGCGGTACTCCCGTCTGGCCGCGGCCGACGTGAAGGCGCCCGTCATGCGCTCGTTCAGGAGCCGAAGCGCCGCGTCCGCCGGCAGCGACCGTACCTCCTGGCTCCCCACGTGGAGCGTGATCCGGTCAAAGTCCATGTCGACGGGGCCCGAAGCCCCGTTCGCCACCGTTACCTCAAAGATCCAGAAGGTGCTCGTCAGCAGCGACGAGACCTCCTCGGTCGTGCTCGGAACCGGTGCGACCGACACCGTAAGGCCCCCGGCCTCTTGCTGCGGGGGCTCGACTTGAAACAACGCGCCCCGCTGCCACGTCTCGGGGTGCTGGAAGATGCCGATATAGCGCGAAGTGGCGAGTATTAAACTGATCGCCGCCGCGGAAGTCAACAGCACCGTCAGGACGAGGACGACCTTTTTTTGCTTCAGCCTCATGGGCGGCCGACGGGGCCATCACGAACCCCCACGCCGGAAGGTGTACCAGAAGATCACGGCGAAGCCGCCGCCCACGTACAGGAGGGCCATCAGCATGCCCGTGTCCACGTACGCGCCGTCGCCGAACAGGTGCGACAGCGGAAGGCCGCCCGAGCGGGTCAGGAACGGCGCGTTGAGCACCACCGAGAACAGGATCACCACCCCCACCATGATCACGAGCCACCACGGAATGTTGCGCTGGCTCTTGTGGATCTGGTTGTAGATCTGCTTGTCGGTGTAGCGGTCCCGGTAGGGGTCCTCGGCCTGGGCGATCAGGTCGTGGTCCACGTCCTGGCGGGACCCCCGCTCCGTCGGCCGCTCGCTCACGAGCGCCCCTCCGCGGCCTTGGACGCGGGCGCCGGGCGCGCGGCCACGTCGTCGAACAGCTTGGGGTCGTCGAAGTCGGGCACCACCTCGTGGCCGTCATCGGGATAGGCGCAGTAGTTGGCCAGGATGGGCGTCAGGGTGTCCTCGAAGTAGGAGCCCGCGAAGGGCCCGCCTTTCAGGAGGGAGCGCGCCTTGGCCAGGTACATCGTGAAGTTGTTGAGCAGCTCCTCGCGCACGCGGCCGCCGGCCACGTCGATGGACTCGGCCCCGGCGGCCCCGTCCTTCAGGGCGTCGTGGATCGACCAGAGCCACATCCGGGCCCCCTCGAGGTTGGCCAGGACCGCGGACTCGCGGGTCCAGGGGCGGTGCATCATGGGGAAGAAGGTCGCCTCGTGCCGCACCAGGTGGGCGTCCACGGCGTTCATGCGGGCATCCCAGTCCTCCGGCAGGGGCACGAGGCCCTCCCGGGCGTTGGCCGTAGCGGCCTGCCCCAGGGCCTCGTAGCCGTCCAGGGCCTGGGTGAAGTCGGGCCGGAAACGGTCCCGCACCGGGTCCCCGGGTGCGGCGGCAAGGGCCCCCACGGGCACCACCGCCAGGAACATCAAAGTCGTTGAAATGAAGCGCCAATTCCGGCGCCGCGTCGCCGCCACCGGAGTTCCCTCACACAGTTGCGCTCGCACAGGGCGCAATTTCTATCGGTCCCACCCCATCACAAACCCCTGCTTTGCCGGCGCGCGGCCCCCATGTCACAGTGCCGCAGCGTCCAGAACCCCTGAATGCGGCCAGTATACGAACCGGGGCGAAAAAAGCAACACCTGCGGGGTCAGGTTACCGTCCCCGGCCCCGGCGTCACTTGGGGCCGTGGGGGCACCCCTCGGCCTCGTCCTCGAAGGCGATCCCGACCGCGTACACGCTGCCCACCTGGTTGACCCACACCACGTTGCCCTGGTAGCGCTCGCTCACCCCCAGCTCGGGCACGCTGTCGATGGACAGGGCGATGTGCACGTGGTCCCCGGCCTTCAGGGGGTTGCGCACGTACAGCCCCAGGCCGTTGCGGCCGAAGTTGGCCACGTAGCCCTCGATCACCTCCATGCCGGGGAAGCGCTCCACGGTGGCCAGGCCCACCAGGGGGTAGCGTACGGTGCGGCGAAGGTCCTGCTTCACGTTCCCTCCTCCCACTTCTGGGCTTTCTACCGGGCTTTCCGCGGGGCCGGCTCGGCGAACGGGTCGCCCAGGAGCACGGTCTGGTCGCGCCGGACGCCGAAGGACAGCACGTCCAGCGACACCCCCAGGAGCCCCACGATCCGATCCACGTAGGCCCGGGCCTCCTTGGGCAGGTCCTCCAGCCGGTGGATGCCCTTCACCGAGCCCTGCCAGCCCGGCAGCTCCTCGTACACCGGCTCCAGCTCCTCCAGGTCCTGGGGGTTCGACGGCATCTCGGTGACCAGCTTGCCGCGCAGGCGGTAGGCGGTGCAGATGGGCAGGCGGGCGAAGCCGTCCAGCACGTCGAGCTTGGTCAGGGCGATGCCGTTGATGCCGTTGATCCGCACCGCGTAGCGCGCCGCCACCGCGTCGAACCAGCCGCACCGGCGCGGCCGCCCGGTGGTGGCGCCGTACTCGTCGCCCTCGGCGCGCAGGCGCTCCCCGTCGGCGTCGTCCAGCTCGGTGGGGAACGGCCCGCTGCCCACGCGGGTCGTGTAGGCCTTCACGATCCCCAGCACACGGTCGATCCGCCCGGGCCCCACGCCGCCGCCGATGCTGGCGCCGCCGGCGCAGGCGCTGGACGAGGTGACGAAGGGGTACGTGCCGAAGTCGATGTCCAGGTGGGTCCCCTGGGCCCCCTCGAACAGCACCCGCTCGCCCCGGTCCAGGGCCCCGTTGACCACCAGGGACGTGTCGCGGATGAAGGGCGAGAGGCGCTCGGCGTAGCCCATGTATTCGCCGTAGATGGCGTCCGTGTCGAACAGGTCCTCCGGCGGGCTCGCGTAGAGGCGCGAGAGGAAGTAGTTCATGGACTCCACGTTGGTGGCCAGCACCCGCCTGAAGAGCTCGGGGTCCAAAAGGGTGCCCATGCGGATGCCCACCCGGGCCACCTTGTCGGCGTAGGCCGGGCCGATGCCGCGCCCGGTGGTGCCGATCTTGCGGGTGCCCTTGGTCTTCTCGGCCTCGCGCTCCACGGCGCGGTGGTAGGGCAGGATCAGGTGGGCGCGGTCGCTGATGTGGAACTGATCGCCGAACCGGATGCCGCGCGCGGTGAGGGCGTCCATCTCCTCCACCAGGGCGGACGGGTCCACCACCACGCCGTTGCCGATCACGCACCCCACCCCGTCGCGCAGGATGCCCGAGGGAATCAGGTGCAGGATGAAGGACTCCTGGCCGATCACCACCGTGTGCCCGGCGTTGTGGCCGCCCTGGTAGCGGACCACGAGCGCCACGCGCTCGGTCAGGAGATCGACGATCTTGCCCTTGCCCTCGTCGCCCCACTGGGCGCCAACGACCACCAAAGCCGGCATGGATCGGTTCGGATGCCTCCCAAGGCGCGACGCCGGCCCGGGAGCGGGCGCGGGGGGGCGGGTCGCCCGCGGCGGTCGCGCGAGGGCTCCTGTGTATCGGAACGGGGGGGTGTTGTCAACGCCGGGCCCGATTTTGGGGTCCACCCGGGACCCTGGCCCAAGGGGCCCCCGGCGGTTTGCGCCGGTGCCCGGCGAGGGGCTATGCTCGGAGCCGGAAGTCCTTGTCACGCAAGGCGGAACGCACGATGTTCGGCATCGGAATGCCCGAAATGCTCCTGATCCTGGCGGTGGCCCTGGTGGTCTTCGGACCCCGCCGTCTGCCCGAGCTGGCCCGCACCCTGGGGCGGACCCTGGGCAAGGTGCGCGCCGCCGCCCGGGGCGTGCAGCGGGAGATTGAGCGCGAGATGGCCCAGACCGGCCTGGATCGCCTCGGCGACGCCCCACCCCGTCCGCCGGAGGCGCCGCCCGCACAGCCTGTGCCGCCGGCACAGCCCGCGCCGCCCGAACCCTCCCCGCCCCCCGCCGACGCCGACCGGGACGAGAAGCCCGGCGCCTGAAGCCCCCGTGCCGCCCGACAACCAGATGCCCGATCGTCCCGGCCTGTCCCAGCGCATGCCCTTCCTGGCGCACCTCGGGGAGCTGCGCGGCCGCATGGTCAAGGCCGCCGTGGCCGTGGCCGTGGGGATGGCGGTGGCGTTCTTCTTCTCCGAGCAGCTGATCGCCTGGCTCGCCCGGCCCGTCTCCACGCCCCTGGTGTTCATCTCGCCGGCGGAGGCGTTCTGGGCCAACCTGAAGGTCGCCTTCCTGGGGGGCGTGCTCCTGAGCCTGCCGGTGGTGCTCTACCAGGTCTGGAAGTTCGTCGAGCCCGGCCTCTACCCCAGAGAGCGGCGCTACGGCGGCGTGTTCGTCCTGTCGGCCTCGGTCCTGTTCGCCCTGGGGCTGGCCTTCTGCGGCTGGGTGGTCTTCCCGTTCGCGATCAAGTTCCTGCTGACCTACAAGACCGAGGGCATGACCCCCATGCTGGCGGTGGGGACCTACATCGACTTCGGGGTGAAGTTTTTCCTGGCCTTCGGCCTGATCTTCGAGCTGCCGCCCGTGATCACGCTCCTGTCGCGCCTGGGGGTGGTCACGCCCCAGCGTCTGGCGGCGAGCCGCAAGTACGCGGTGCTGGGCGCCTTCGTGGTGGCGGCGGTGCTGACCCCGACGCCGGACATCTTCAACCAGTGCCTGATGGCGGTCCCCCTCATGCTGCTCTACGAGCTGGGAATCCTCTCGGCGCGCTTCTTCGGGCGCCGGGCGCCGAAGCGCGAGGATTCGGAGGGCGACGCCCCCTAGCGGGGCGGGGATCTAAGCGGGTGGAGCCGGGCCGTCCTCGCGGCGCCGGCCGCCGCCGGCGAACTCGGCCACCAGGGCCCACACCACGGCCAGGAGGCACGAGGCGAAGAACGCCCCCACCACGATGAGGGTGCGCCTGGGCCGGGCGCGCTCGTCCGGCGGGATGGGCGGGTCGATCACCTTGAAGGCGAAGTCCTCCCGCACCTGGGCAAGCATGGCCTTCTTGGTCTGCGCCTCCACCAGGTTGAACAGGGTCTGGCGCATCTCCACGTTGCTGGTCTTGTCCACCTGGTCCATCAGGTAGGCGATGCTGTCCTCGGCCTCGCGCACCGCCTGGGCCTGGAGGTAGCGGTTGAGGGTGTCGATGTGCAGGCGCACCCAGTTCGCCGCCACCTCCGGGTCGCCCCACTCGATGGAGACGGTCACGAGGCCCGTCTTCGGGTCCTGCTCGACCTCTCTGATGTCATCGAAGAGCCTGTACGCGTCCCACATGTCGGGCGGGTCCTCCCCCGCCTTCCAGCGCTTCGCGGCCGCGTCCCAGCGGTCGGCGAAGAGGACCGGCATCAGGTCGTTCTCCTCCACGATCTTCTTGGTGAAGGCGCGGGAGGTGAGGATGGCGATCCGCTTCTGGGTATCGTCCGGCGCCCCCAGGGGCATCCCCGCCAGGGGGGCGAGGCCGCCCAGCTGGCCCATGATCCCACTCATCGCGCTGCTCGAGTCGTCCAGGACCGGGGCGATGACGGCCGTGGCGCGGTAGTAGGGCGGCAGCAGGAAGGCGACGGCCACCGAGGCCAGGGTGCAGACCAGGACCACCGCCAGCACCAGGCGGCGCCGGGCGATCACGGCCCGGATGTAGTCCATCAGGTCCACCTCGTCCGTGTCGCCGTACGGGGGATAGGGCGGCAGGACGTAGACCGGCCCGTCGCCGGGCGCCCGCTCGGGCCGGCCCTGCTCCCCCGGACCGCGCTCCGCGCCCCCCGTCATAGCACGCCGATGGCGTGGGCGGCGGCCGCGGTGATGGCCAGCTGGTAGAGGATCTGGGTCACGTCCGTGGCGAGCTTCAGGCCGGAGAAGAGGGAGACCCTCTGGGGCACCACGATCGTGTCGCCCAGGACCACCCGCCCGCCGGAGTGGAACCACCCCACATTCACCGCCGTGACCGAGCCGTCGGCGTGGACGACCAGGACGCTCTTGCGGTCGCCGAACTTGGTCAAGCCGCCGGAGCGGCCGATGTAGTCGTCCACCCGCTCCCCCTTGCGGTACAGGTGGGCGGTGGGGTGGTAGACCTCCCCCACCACGAGGACCGAGTCCGGCCGGCGCGGGATGATGAGCCGGTCGCTGCCCATCAGGCGCAGGGGGGCGTCCTTCACGACGACGCGGCCGTCCTTCTCCTGCTCCAGGTGGATGGCGACGCGGCCGGTGGCCTTGGCCTCGCGGGTCATCTGGAGCAGCTCCTTGCCCGCCACCAGGGCCTGGCTCCGGTCGCCCGTGCCGAAGCTGACGGGCTGGGTGGCTACCCGCACCAGGTCCTGCTCGAAGGTGCGGGAGAGCCGGTCCAGCTCCGCCTGCTCCTGGCGGCGCACGTCCTCGCGCTGGAAGAAGGCCCCGGCCAGGAAGGCCTCGTCGGTCAGGCCGCCGGCCCGGGCAATGAGACTCGTGACGGTCTCGCCCTGCTCGATCACGTAGTTGCCGGGGAAGCGGACCTCGCCGGCAAGGTTGACCACCTCCCCCTGCCACTCGGGGGTCGAGCGCACGTGCACCACGTCGTCCGGGGCCATGAGCGGGTCGGCCCCCGGCTCCCCCTCGCGGGCCGCGGCCAGGTCCACCAGAATGTGCTCGGTCTCGCGCCGCTCGCCGTGGGGGGCGATGGTGAAGCGGGTGATCTCCACCTCGTAGGGGTAGGCCCGGGCGGTGACGTCGCCGGCGGCGGCCATCAAGTCCGTCAGGTGCATCCCCTCGGACAGGGGGAACTGGCCGTTGAAGTGGACCTCGCCCTCCACCCTCACGGTTCGGTCCGGGCTCACGCCGGCGACGGCCTCGCGCCGGATCTCGGCCACCTCGGGCACCAGGGCCTGGGCGCGGTCCTCGTCCAGGCCGAAGAGCAGCACCTGGTCGTCGGGCATGAGGGCCAGGTTGGCGGGGCCGGAGGGGTTTGCCTCGGCATCGGCCAGGTTCGTCTGCAGGTAGAACTTGCGCTCCTGGGTCGGCCGGATCACCAGGACGTAGCTCAGGTCCGTGTCCAACAGCTGCCCGGCGGGCGCGGGGAACAGGTCCGTCAGGCGCATGCCGGGCACCCAGGCGTACTGGCCCGGGCCCGCCACGTGGCCGCGCACGGTCACCGCGCCGGTGTCCGGGGCCAGGCGCGGGAAGACCTGCACCACGTCGCCGTCCCGAACCGGGGTGGCGAGCTGGTCCGGCCCCAGGTCGCGAACCTCCTGGACCGATTGCCCGTCGTCCCGGGTGTCCAGGCGGCGCAGGCGGATCGCCGCCCGGTCCCCGGCCGCGGTGATGCCGCCGGCCAGGGCCAGCACGTCGGCCACGGTCTCGCCGCCCATCATCTCGTAGACGGCCGGGCGCCGCACCAGGCCCGCCACCACCACCTTGGCCGAGACCGGCGGCACGAACACCACGTCGCCCGACTGGAGGCGGCCGTAGCCGGCGGTATCGCCCTTCAGGAGCACGTCGTACAGGTCGACGGTGGTCAACAGCTTGCCGCCGTGCTTGATCACCACGTGGCGCAGGGAGCCGTTCGGGAGCACCCCGCCCGCCGCCATGAGGGCGTGCAGGGGGGTGGCGAAGGCGCTGACCACCTGGGCCCCGGGCCGCACCACGTCGCCCAGGACGAACACCTGGAGCGTGCGCAGCTGGCCCATGGTGACGGCCACCTTGACGCCGATGGACCGGCCCTCGATGCGCTCGGTGATCATCCGGCGGGCCTCGTCGAAGGGCAGCCCCGCCACCTGCATGGGCCCGAACTTGGGCACCAGGAGCGTGCCGTCGCGGGTGACCCCCAGCTCGTACTCGGCGCTCTCCTTGCCGAAGATCTGGATGAGGAAGGTGTCCCCCGGCCCCACCTGGTAGTCCTTGGAGACCGGCGCGTTCGGGTCCGGGAAGGGGGGGCCCTGGGGCCCGGCGAAGATGTCGTACCCGAACGGCCGCACCCCCAGGCCCGTCACCAGGTCGGAGCGGGGCAGGATGCGGGCCATCACCTCCTTCTTTCGGGCGTAGGCCAGGCTGGAGATGGCCTGGGCCACCTCGGCCTCGGTCCAGCCCATGACCTGGAGGGGATCCTCGGAGGGAAGCCACAGGCGCCCGTCCCGGTCCACGTGGAAGGTGCGCTCGTCCCAGGGACGGTCCGGCAGCACCGCCCCGGAGGGAATGGGCTCGGTCCGGGGGAGGGGATCGCGCAGGCCGATCACCAGGGCGTCCCCCGGCCGGACCACCGACGGGAGCGGCACCTGGGTGGCGGCCTGGGCCGCCTCGCCGCCCTGGGCGCTGGTCATCCCTTCCACCGGCGTGCCGGACGCGCCGGCACCGTCCCCCGGCAGGCCGAAGGGGTTCATCCCGATCCGCGGGCTGACACTCAGGTCGCCGCCCTGGCGCAGGGCCTGGAGGGCCGCCTCGCGCTGGGCGGGCCCCAGGCTCTGGAGGAGCTGGATCTGGTCGCTGGTGGGGACCTGGGCGAAGGCGCTCCCGGCGGTCAGGCCGAAGGCCAGGAGGCCGGCCATGATGCCCACGCCGGCCGCGAGAAGGCCCGGGCCACGGCGGCGCGGGCGCGGCGGGGCATGCCCCGCCACCGTTTTCCTCCCCCATCCGAATTGCACGCGTGAAACGCCCTCCGGGCGCCGCCCCGGGACCGCGGCCTCAAGAGCCCCTTCTGGGTACGCGACCGCCAAGACGCGCGGTTGTCAGGCCGCCGCCTTGACCTGCTCCAGCAGCCTAGCGAAGGCCTCCGGCTCGTTCGCCGCGAGGTCCGCCAGGGCCTTGCGGTCGAGAGCGACGCCCCCCGCCCTGAGGGCGTTCATGAGCCGGGAGTAGGACATGCCGTGCTCCCTCGCGGCGGCGTTGATGCGCGCGATCCACAGGCGCCGGAAGTCGCGCTTGCGCCGGCGCCGGTCGCGGTAGGCGAACACCCCGGCGCGCTCGACGGTCTCCCTGGCCGTGCGGTAGAGGCCGGACCGGCCCCCCACGTACCCCTTCGCCATCTTGAGGTACTTCTTGTGACGCCGCCGCGCCTTGATGCCGCCCTTGACTCTGGCCATGGGGTCCCTCTGGTGTGGCTAGCCGTAGGGCAGCAGGCGCTTGATCGCCTCCGCCTCGCCCTTGAACACGACGGCGCCGGTCCGGTAGCGGCGCTTGCGCTTGGCCGACTTGGTCGTCAGGAGGTGGCGGGCGAAGGCGCGGGCGCGCTTGACCTTGCCCTTCTTGGTGATCCCGAAGCGCTTGGCCGCCCCGCGGTGGGTCTTCAGCTTCTGTCTGGCCATGGCGTGTGCCGCGCGGACCTCCTGGTGGTCGTGAATTCCGGGGGCCCGAAACGCGGGGCCGGCCGGGCCGAAAAGCTCGGGATTATATTACTTGTGGGTCTTGGGCGCAATCATGACGGAGACCGTGTTGCCCTCCTGGCGCGGACCGGCCTCCACCACCCCCGCCTCGCCGATCAGCTCGAACACCTTGGGCAGGAAGGCGGAGCTGTACATCTCCATGCGGCTGCGCTCGCGGCCGCGGAAGAACAGGGTCACCTTGACCTTCTGGCCGTGGCTGAGGAACTTGAGGACGTTCTTGATCTTGTAGGCGATGTCGTGGTCGTCGGTGCGGGGGCGGAACTTGACCTCCTTGACCTGTCCCGCCCGGACCACCTTGCCCTGGCGCTGCTTCTGGCTCTGCTTGCGCGCCTCGAACTTGTACTTGCCGTAGTCCATGATCCGGCAGACCGGCGGATCGGCCTGGGGCGCCACCTCCACCAGGTCCAGCCCGTCGGTCCGCGCGCGCTCCTTGGCGGCGGTGAGCTCCACGATCCCGATCTGTTCGCCGTCGGCGGCGATCAGACGCACCTGGCGGGCGGAGATCTGGTCGTTCGTCCTCAGGTCAGCGGCAATGGCGCAAGTCCTCCGAAGGATGGGGCGGAAAATGGGGCGGCCGCGCGAACGGGTCCGTCGGCGCGTTCGAGAAGCGGCGCCGGGTTCGGCTGCGGCGGGCGAGGGCCCGGTCTGCGGTCGGGGTGTGGAGAGGGATGGCGGGAACGGCTCCGGTCATGCCCGGGGCCGGCGGATCGACTTATCGGTCAAGCAGCTCCACCCTCCTGCAACGTGGGGGGAATGGGTTCCACCGGGGGCCGCTTCGCGCAATCAAGGACGGATCGCCCGACCGTCCCCCGCAGCTCCCCCCGGCACCCCCGGCAAACATGGTAGGCACGGGCGGTTTCGAACCGCCGACCTCTACCGTGTCAAGGTAGCGCTCTACCCCTGAGCTACGCGCCTAGGAAAACGTCATCTGGCCCAAGCGGCGGGCCCAAGCGAGCCGGGCGCACAGTATTTCGTCTCGCCGCGGGCCAAGTCAAGCCAACCCCCGTCCGGCCGGGAAGGCGACCTTGTGCCCGTCGCGGCGAGTCCGGATAATGCCGCTCCGACGTCGCGTTCCGCGCACCCTCTCTCTGCCCCTCCCCCCATGGGGCGTTCCGAAGGATCTCCACGGTGACCGCCAGGCCGTCCATCTTCGCCCGCCGCCGCTCCCGAACCGACGCCCGCACCTCCACCCTGGCGGCCCTGGCCGGCGTGGCGCTGATGGCGGTTCCGGTGCTCGCCTGGGGCGCGGAGGGCGCGGCGCCGGGCCACCCCCTGGACCTGACCACCACCTGGTACGGCTACCTCTCCCTGATCCTGTTCGTCGTGGCCTACGTCCTCGTCATGTGCGAGGAGTTCATCCACCTGCGCAAGTCCAAGCCGGTCATGGTGGCGGCGGGGGTGATCTGGGCCCTGGTGGCCGTGGCCTACGCCGAGGTCGGGGACACGACCACCGCCGCCGGGGCGATCCGCGAGAACCTCCTCGACTACGCCGAGCTGATGCTCTTCCTGCTGGCGGCCATGACCTACATCAACACGATGAGCGAGCGCAACGTCTTCCGGGCGCTCCGGTCGTGGCTGGTGTCGGCGGGCTACACCCTGCGCACGGTGTTCTGGCTGACGGGCCTTCTCGCCTTCTTCATCTCCCCCGTGGCGGACAACCTGACCACGGCCCTGGTCATGGCCGCGGTGGTGACGGCGGTGGGCGCGGGCAACCCGAAGTTCGTGGGGGTGGCCTGCATCAACATCGTGGTGGCCGCCAACGCGGGCGGCGCGTTCAGCCCGTTCGGCGACATCACCACCCTGATGGTCTGGCAGCACGGGGCGGTGCGGTTCCACGAGTTCTTCGACCTGTTCGTCCCCTCGGTCCTCAACTGGCTGGTGCCGGCCGCGTGCATGAGCGTCACCGTGCCGAAGACCAAGCCCGAGGCGGCCGAGGAGCACGTGCAGGTGAAGTACGGCGGCTACGTGGTGATCGGGCTGTTCGTCCTGACCATCGCCATGGCGGTGGCGGGCCACAACTACCTGCACGTGCCGCCGGTCATGGGCATGATGACCGGCCTCGGCATCCTCAAGCTGTACGGCTACGTGCTGACCCGCGACGAGGTGTCGAAGATCGCGCCCCACATCGGCGGGCCCGAGGAGGTGCGCGGGATGGACTACGTGAAGCCCCCCGCCAAGCCGTTCGACATCTTCGTGAGCATGAAGCGCGCCGAGTGGGACACGCTGATGTTCTTCTACGGCGTGATCCTGTGCGTCGGGGGCCTGGGGACGATCGGCTACCTGGCGGGCCTGTCCCACGTCATGTACACCGACCTGGGCCCCACCGGGGCCAACGTGGCGGTGGGCCTCATGTCGGCCATCGTGGACAACATCCCGGTCATGTTCGCGGTGCTCACCATGGAGCCCCACATGTCCCACGGCCAGTGGCTCCTGGTGACGCTGACGGCGGGCGTCGGGGGCTCGCTGTTGTCGATCGGCTCCGCCGCCGGAGTGGGCCTGATGGGCCAGGCGCGGGGCGTGTACACCTTCTTCGCCCACCTGAAGTGGAGCTGGGCGGTGGCCCTGGGCTACGTGGTGGGCATCGCCGCCCACCTGTGGCTGAACGCCGACCTCATGCTCGAGTTCCACTGAAGCCGGTCGCGGGGCGCCCCTCGCGCGGCTTCAAGACTGTTAGACGCCGGCGACCCGCTCGTCCTGCCGGACGCGCTTCATCTCCAGCACGTCCTTGAGCCGCTCGACGCGGCGGATCACCCGCTCCAGGTGGCGGGCGTGCTCCACCTCCAGGACCAGGTCGAACACCGCCTTCTGGTCGGGCAGGGTACGGATCTGGGCGTGGGAGATGTTGGCCTTGGCCTCGGCGATGGCCGAGGAGACCTCCCCCAGGACGCCCGTGCGGTCGCGGGTGATCACCTGCACGGGCACGGGGCGGCGGCGCACCGGGTGGGAGTCCCACTTGACCTCCACGATCAGCTCCGGGTCGTAGTCCAGGGCGTCCAGGCGGCCGCAGTCCGCCATGTGGACGATGAGGCCCTTGCCGCGCTTGACGTAGCCCACGATGGCATCGCCCGGCACCGGGCCGCAGCACTCGGCCAGGTGGACCATCACCTCCTCGCCCTTGATGACCACGGCCCCGTCGCGCTGGGTCATGCGCATCATCACCCGGTCGCGGAAGCTGGGCCGCACCCGGGCGTCGGGCAACAGGTGGCCCAGGACCTCGGCGATGGAGCGCTTGCCGAAGCCCACCTCGGAGTAGAGGGTGTCGGCGTCCGCCACCCCCAGGGCCCCCAGGGCGACGTCCAGGCGCTTGAGCACGAGGTCCGGGTTGTGGCCCTGGCGGCGGATCTCCCGGGCGATGACCTTCTGCCCCACGTCCACCGTGCGGCGGCGCTCCTCGGCCCGCAGCCAGTGCTTGACCGCCGACCGGGCCCGGGGCGTGCGCAGGAAGCGCAGGGACTCCCGCGCCGGGCGCTGGTCCTTGCTGGTCAGGATCTCCACGGTCTGGCCGCTGCGCAGGACGTGGCGGGGCGGCACGAGCTTGCCGTCCACGCTCGCTCCCAGGCACTGGAGCCCCAGCTCGGTGTGGATGGCGAAGGCGAAGTCGAGCACCGTGGCGCCGCGCGGCAGCTCCAGGAGCTCGCCGCCCCGGGTGTAGACGAACAGGGAGTCGGAGAACAGGTCCACCTTGACGGCGTCGAGGAACTGCTTGCCGTCCGAGATCTGCTGCTGCCACTCGAGCATCTGGCGCAGCCAGCGGAAGGCCTCGTCGCCGGAGGGGTCGATGCGGCCGCCCTCCTTGTACTTCCAGTGGGCCGCGATGCCCTCCTCGGCCACCTTGTGCATCTCCTCGGTGCGGATCTGGAACTCCACCCGCGAGGCGCCCTCGCAGATCACCGTGGTGTGCAGGCACTGGTAGCCGTTGCTCTTGGGCATGGCCACGTAGTCCTTGAACTTGCCCGGGATCGGCTGCCACAGGGAGTGGATGATCCCGAGCAGCGCGTAGCAGTGCATCTTGGTGTCGGTGATGATGCGGATGCCGGACAGGTCGTAGAGCTGGTCGATGGCCAGGTTCTGCCCCACCATCTTGTGGTAGATGCTGTAGATGTGCTTCGAGCGCCCCACCACCTCGGCCGGGATGTGGACCCCGGCCACCTCGCGCTCCACGATCGCCCGCACCTCGTCGATGTAGCGGTCGCGCACCTTCTTGCCGGCGGCCACCTGCTTGACCAGGGAGAAGTACACCTCGGGCTTGATGTACCGCAGGCACAGGTCTTCCAGCTCCACCTTCATCCAGCCGAGCCCCAGGCGGTTGGCGATGGGGGCGTAGATGTCCTCGGTCTCCTGGGCGATGCGGCGCCGCTTCTCGTCCGGCAGGGGGGCCAGGGTGCGCATGTTGTGGAGGCGGTCGGCCAGCTTGATGAGCACCACCCGGATGTCGCGGCTCATGGACAGGAGCATCTTGCGGAAGTTCTCCGCCTGCTCGTCCTCGTGGTTGACGAACCGGAGCTGGTCGATCTTGGTGACCCCGTCCACCAGGTAGGCGATCTCCTCCCCGAATTTCTGGGCGATCGCCTCCCGGGTCAGGTCCGAGTCCTCCACCGTGTCGTGCAGCAGGGCCGCGACGATGGTGGGCACGTCCATGCGCAGGCGGGTGAGGATCTCGGCCACCTCGAGCGGGTGGCGCACGTAGGGTCCGCCGCCCACGCGCAGCTGGCCGGCGTGGGCGGCCGCGGACAGGTCGAAGGCCTTGCGGATCAGTCCCGTGTCCGCGTCTGGCCGGTAGGACCGGACCTTCTCGATGATCTGGTCGGGCTTGACCGCCACCGCCTGCACCTCGCTTACCCCGCCGGCCGGATGTCGCGGACGCGCATCTGGACGGTCTCGCGCCCGCGCCAGCGGTGGATCGAGACCGTCCCGGCCACGTCCAGGGGCACCCCCTCGCGCACCTCGGCCCCCAGCCAGTCACCCCCCCCGAACGCGATCGCCGCCAACTGGACCCCCGCGCCGTCGGCGCCGCCCAGAGTGAGGGCCAGGTGGCCCTCCCCCACGATGCGGGGGCGAATCGGCACGACCCCCTGCAGGACCAGCACCGGCTCCGGGTTGCCGGCCCCGAACGGGGCCAGGCGCGCCAGCTCCTCGACCAGGCCCCGGTCCACGTCCGCCACCCGGGCGGAGGCGTCCAGGCGCAGGGCCGGGAGGAACCCCTCCGGGCCGATCCGGCGGGCCGCCACCCGGTCCAGGCGCAGGGCCAGCTCCGGGACGTTACCGGCCTCCACGGTCAGCCCCGCGGCCACCGTGTGGCCCCCGTAGGCCAGGAGCAGGTCCTCGCACTCGGCCAGGGCCTCGAACAGGTGCAGCGCGGCTCCGCTGCGGCCCGACCCCTTGCCGACCCCCGCGGCATCATCCATCGCGATCAGGACACACGGTCGATGATACCGCTCCACGACGCGGGACGCGATAATCCCCAGGACCCCCGCGTGCCACTCCGGATCGGCCAGAACGATGCAACTTCGCTCACTTAGCCCCTCGGCGGCGATCCGCCGCTCCACGTCCCGTAGCACCCTGGCCTCGATGGCGCGCCGCTCCCGGTTGGCGGCGTCCAGGTAGCGGGCCGCCTCATCGGCCTCGGCCCGGTCCCGGGTCCGGAGCAGCCGCACCCCCTGGTTGGCGTCCGCCACCCGCCCCCCGGCGTTGATCCGGGGCCCCAGGTGGAAGCCCACCTGCCCCGCCCCGATGTCCTGCCCGCCCAGGCCCGCCACCTCCTTGAGGGCCGCGATCCCCGGCCGGGCCTCCTTCGAGAGCAATTCCAGGCCCCGGCGCACCAGGACCCGGTTCTCCCCCGTGAGGGAGGCCACGTCCGCCACCGTCCCCAGGGCCACCAGGTCCAGGAGGGGCGCCAGGCGCTCCGGCAGGCCCGTGGCGGGCGCCTCGCCCCGGCCCGCGAGCAGGGCGTGGCACAGCTTGAAGGCCACCCCCACCCCGCACAGGCGCCGCTCCGGGTACGTGGCGTCGGGCCGGTGCGGGTTCAGGACCGCCAGGGCCGCCGGGACCTCGCCCCGGACCTCGTGGTGGTCGGTGACGATCACGTCCACCCCCAGCTCGGCCGCCCGGGCCACGGCGGCGTGGGACGAGGTGCCGTTGTCGGCCGTGACGACCACCTTCGCCCCCTCCCCCGCCAACCGCTCCACCGCCGCCGGCGTGAGGCCGTAGCCGTCGGCGAAGCGGTCCGGGATGAGGACCCGCGCCGGGATGCCGATGGACTCGAAAAACTCCCCCAGGAGCGCCGCCCCGGAGACCCCGTCCACGTCGTAGTCGCCGTACACGGCGATCCCCTCGCCCGCCGCCGCGGCCCGCTCGATCCGGTCCACGGCCTTGTGCATGTCGCGGAAGGCGAACGGGTCGTGCAGCAGGTCGGGCCCCGGGTCCAGGAACCGGGCCGCCTGGGCGGGGTCCGACAGGCCCCGGTTCAACAGGGCCTGGGCCGTGATCCGGGATACACCCAGGCCCTTGCGCAGCGCGGCCCGCGCGTCCGGGTCGATGGTCGGAACCTCCCACCGGTAGCGGAGCGGTTCCGCTTGAGGTTTTGGCGGCATTTTGCGATTATCGAGGCCCGCTCCGGGGGCGTCAACGCCCGGCCGAAACCCGCACAGCAAGGACCGCCGACCGGGTGCCGAACGGGGCGCGCACGCGGCTTTTTTCTCGAGATCCGGCCACGCCGGAAAGGAGCCACCACGGCGATGAACTTGGACAGCAACCGGGCGAAGGCGCTGGACCTCGCCATCAACCAGATCGAGCGGCAGTTCGGCAAGGGCGCGGTCATGCGCTTAGGCGAAGGCGCGGTCCTGCCCGACGTGGAGTCCATCTCCACCGGCTCCCTGGCCCTGGACCTGGCCTTGGGCGTGGGCGGCCTGCCCAAGGGGCGGGTGGTGGAGGTCTTCGGGCCCGAGTCGTCCGGCAAGACGACCCTGGCCCTGTCCACCGTGGCCGAGTGCCAGAAGGCGGGCGGCACGGCCGCCTTCGTGGACGCGGAGCACGCCCTGGACGTGCAGTACGCCCGGCGCCTGGGGGTGAACGTGGACGACCTGCTCATCGCCCAGCCCGACACGGGCGAGCAGGCCCTGGAGATCACCGAGACCCTGGTGCGCTCGGGGGCCGTGGACATCGTCGTCGTGGACTCGGTGGCCGCCCTGACCCCCAAGGCCGAGTTGGAGGGGGAGATGGGCGACTCCCACGTGGGGCTCCAGGCGCGCCTCATGTCCCAGGCCCTGCGCAAGCTGACCGGAACGATCTCCAAGAGCAAGACGATCGTCCTGTTCATCAACCAGCTGCGCATAAAGATCGGGGTCATGTTCGGCAACCCCGAGACCACCACCGGCGGCAACGCCCTCAAGTTCTACTCCAGCGTCCGCCTGGACATCCGGCGCATCGAGGCCCTCAAGAAGGGCGACGCGGTCATCGGCGGCCGGGTGCGGGTCAAGGTGGTCAAGAACAAGGTGGCCGCCCCCTTCCGCCAGGCGGAGTTCGAGGTCCTGTTCGACGAGGGCATCTCCAAGCTGGGGGAGGTGATCGACCTGGGGGTGGCCCAGGGGATCATCAAGAAGGCCGGGGCCTGGTACGCCTACGGCGACGAGCGCATCGGCCAGGGGCGCGACAACGTGAAGACCTACCTGCAGGAGAACCCCGAAAAGGCCGAGGAAATCACGGCCAAGGTCAAGGAAGCGGTCGGTTTGATCGATAAGGGAGGGAAGACCCAAGCCGCCGGCGCATAGGGAAATCCGCCCGAATGAACATCACGGACCTGCTCAAGGCGACCATCGAGGGGGGTGCCTCGGACCTCCACATGAAGGCGGGCAAGCCGCCCAAGATGCGGGTGGACGGCAAGCTGGTCCCCGTGGAGGGGGCCCCCGCCCTGTCGGGCGAGGCCGCCCAGGCCCTGGCCCTGTCCATCATGAACGAGCGCCAGAAGGAGTCCTTCGGCCACCGGGGCGAGATGGACCTGGCCTACTCCTACCCCGGCCTCGGCCGCTTCCGCGTCAACGCCTTCAAGCAGCGCGGCTCGGTGAGCCTCGTCTTCCGCGTGGTGCCCACCAAGGTCAAGACGATCCAGGAGCTGGAGCTGCCCTCCATCCTGCACGACCTGGCCCTCGAGTCCCGCGGCCTGATCCTGGTCACCGGCTCCACGGGAAGCGGCAAGTCCACCACCCTGGCGGCCATGGTGGAGCACATCAACCGCAACAAGACCGCCAACATCATCACGATCGAGGACCCGATCGAGTACCTCTACCTGGACCGCCAGGCCCTCATCAGCCAGCGCGAGGTGGGGTACGACACCGAGTCCTTCTCCGTGGCCCTGCGCGCCGCCCTGCGCCAGGACCCGGACGTGATCATGGTCGGCGAGATGCGCGACTACGAGACCATCCACACCGC
>CAZGRJ010000043.1:2616-18850 GCA_964528115.1 uncultured Nitrospirales bacterium | reverse complement strand
ACGAACTCGTCGCCGCCGTAGCGGGCGATGATGTCCTCGCCGCGCAGGTTGTCGGTGAGGACGTGGGCCACCTCGGTGAGGGCGTGGCTGCCGGCCAGGTGGCCGTGGGTGTCGTTGATCTGCTTGAAGCTGTCCAGGTCCATGAAGATCAGCGAGATGGGCGTGTCCTCGCGGGCACCTCTCCCCACGTGCAGGTCGAGGGACTGGTGGATGTAGCGGTGGTTGAACAGCTGGGTCAGGTCGTCCGTGATGGCCAGGTCCGCCGTGCGGCGGTAGAGCAGGGCCCGGTCCACCGCCATGCGGCTCTGCTCCAGGACCCGGGTCAGGCGCTCCTCGTGCTCCGGACGGAACGGGCCGGCCTCCACGGTCTGGGTGAGGGTCAGGGCCGCCAGGGCCCGGCGCCGGTGCAGGATGGGCAGGCACATGAACTCCGCCAGGGGGCCGGGCATGACCTGGTCCGGCACCGGCGGCTCCGACAGGAGCTCGTCCGAGGTGCGGCGCACGCTGTGGCCGGTGCGCAGGACCTCGCCCGCGATCCCCTCCAGGATGGAGACCGGGCGCTTGTCGCGCGGGGCCTGGTAGCCACAGGCGACGGCGACCTCGTAGGTGCTGCGGTCCACCCCGTGCAAAAAGAGCGTGGTGTGGGACGGGCCGACGTACGTGTGTACGCCGCGGGCGATGATCTCCAGGACCTTGCGGTCGTCCAGGGTGGCGGTGAGCTCGCGCCCCAGCTCCATGAAGAACGCGAGCTCGGACTCGGCCGCCTTCAGGCGCTCCTCCAGCCCCGCCTCGGCGGAGGCCGCGGGGCCCGGATGGACGCCCGGCCCCTTTACGCCGCCGCGCCGTGGCACTTCTTGTACTTCTTGCCGGAGCCGCAGGGGCAGGGGTCGTTGCGGCCGACCTTCTCGGTGGCCCGCGCCGGGGTCTGCTTGACCGGCTCCTCCGGGTGCGCCTCGGGCGCCGCGGCCGGGGCCGCCGCCACGGGGCCGGAGCCGCCCTCGCTTTGGGCCCCCGCGCCTCCCGCCGTGCGGGCCCCGGCCAGGGCGGGCTGCGCCTGGGCGTGGGAGAAGACCATCTGGGCGGCCTGGAGGGGCGCCAGGTCCTCCTCCTCGGGCACCTGGTCCACCGCCACCTGCACCCGGAAGAGCTGCTCCACCACGTCGCGCTGGAGGCGCAGCATCATCTCCTGGAACAGGTCGAACCCCTCGCGCTTGTACTCCGTGAGCGGGTTCTTCTGGCCGTAGCCGCGCAGGCCGATGCCCTCCTTGAGGTGGTCCATCGCCAGCAGGTGGTCCTTCCAGAGCGTGTCCAGGTTGCGCAGGAGCACCAGCTTCTCGACGTAGGCGGTGATCTGGGGACCGTAGCGCCGCATGCGCCGGTCGTACTCCTCCCGGATGCGGTCGGTGCAGCGGTCCTTGATCGCGTCGCGCCCGGCCTCCTCGAAGGCGATGTCGGCGCCCTCGAAGTCGACCCCGTACTGCGCCGCCAGGGCCTCCTTGCAGCCCGGGATGTCCCACTCTTCCTGATATTGCCCCTCGGGGCAGTGGGCCTCGAGGATGTCCTCCAGGCACTGGTCGATCATGTCGTCGATCGTGTCGCGCAGGTCCTCGCCGGCCAGGATCTGGCGGCGCTGCTGGTAGATGATGCCGCGCTGCTGGTTCATCACGTCGTCGTATTCCAGCAGGTGCTTGCGCATGTCGAAGTGGTAGGCCTCGACCTTCTTCTGCGCGTTCTCGATGGCGCGGGAGACCATGCGGTGCTCGATGGGGACGCCGTCCTCCATCCCCAGGCGCTCCATGATCCCGGTGATCCGGTCGGAGCCGAAGATGCGCATCAGGGAGTCGTCCAGGGCCAGGTAGAAGCGCGACGCGCCCGGGTCGCCCTGGCGGCCGGAGCGGCCCCGCAGCTGGTTGTCGATCCGGCGCGACTCGTGGCGCTCGGTGCCGATGATGTGCAGCCCCCCGGCCGCCACCACGGCGTCGTGCTCCTCGGCGCAGGCGGCCTTGAACTCGGCCTCCAGCTTCTCCTGCTCGGCCTCGGCGTCGGGTCCGGCGAGCTCCCCGTCGCGCTCGATGCGCTTCTTGACCAGGAACGACGGGTTGCCCCCCAGGAGGATGTCGGTGCCGCGCCCGGCCATGTTGGTGGCGATGGTGACGGCCCCCACGCGCCCCGCCTGGGCGACGATCTCGGCCTCCTTCTCGTGGAACTTGGCGTTGAGCACGTTGTGCTTGATGCCGCGCTTCTTGAGCAGGCGCGAGAGGCGCTCCGACTTCTCGATGGTCACCGTGCCCACCAGCACCGGCTGGCCGCGCTGGTGGCAGTCGCGGATCTCGTCGGCGATGGCCTCGAACTTCTCGTTCTCGGTCTTGTAGACGAGGTCCGGGTGGTCCAGGCGGCGCACCTGGACGTTGGGGGGGATGACCGTCACGTCCAGGTCGTAGATCTTGGCGAACTCGGGGGCCTCGGTCTCGGCCGTGCCGGTCATGCCCGCCAGCTTGTCGTACATGCGGAAGTAGTTCTGGAACGTGATCGAGGCCAGGGTCTGGTTCTCGGAGGCGATGGGCACCGCCTCCTTGGCCTCCACGGCCTGGTGCAGGCCGTCGCTCCAGCGCCGCCCCTCCATGACGCGGCCGGTGAACTCGTCCACGATCATCACCTGGCCGTTGCGCACCACGTAGTCCACGTCGCGGTGCAGCATCTTGTGGGCCTTGAGGGCCTGCTGCACATGATGGAGGGTGCTGATGTTGGCCAGGTCGTACAGGTTCTCGACCCCCAGGAGCTCTTCGACCTTTCGGATGCCCTCCTCGGTCATGTAGGCGGACTTGGTCTTCTCCTCGGTGGTGTAGTGGGTCTCCTCCTGTAGGAACGGGATGATCTTGTCCACGTCGTAGTAGCGGTCGGTGGACGCCTCGGAGGGGCCCGAGATGATGAGCGGGGTGCGGGCCTCGTCGATGAGGATCGAGTCCACCTCGTCCACGATGGCGAAGTACAGCTCGCGCTGGCAGTAGTCCTCCATCGAGAAGCGCATGTTGTCGCGCAGGTAGTCGAAGCCGAACTCGTTGTTGGTGCCGTAGGTGACGTCGGCCTGGTAGGCGGCCTTGCGCTGCGCGTCCGTGATGCCGTGGACGACGACGCCGACGGAGAGGCCCAGGAACTGGTAGATGTTGCCCATCCACTCGGCGTCGCGCCGGGCCAGGTAGTCGTTCACCGTGACGACGTGGACGCCCTCGCCCGCCAGGGCGTTGAGGTACACGGGCAAGGTTGCGACCAGGGTCTTGCCCTCGCCGGTCTTCATCTCGGCGATGTTGCCCTGGTGCAGGACCATGCCGCCCACGAGCTGCACGTCGAAGTGGCGCATCCCGAGGGTGCGGCGGGAGGCCTCGCGCACGGCGGCGAAGGCCTCGGGCAGCAGGTCGTCGAGGGTCTCGCCCTGCTCGAGGCGGGCCTTGAAGGCGGGGGTCAGGGCCGCAAGGTCGGCGTCGGAGAGGCCCTCCATCCGCCCCTCCAGCTCGTTGATCCGGGCCACCAGGGGCCGGATGGCCTTGAGCTCGCGTTCGTTCTTGGTCCCGACGATCTTCCGGATCAGGGTGGTCAGCATGGGCGGGCGGTATCCAGCGGTTCCGAGGGGCGCCCCGCCCGGTTTTTCCTAGGGTTCGGGTACGGGGCGGCGGGGCGAAAGGGGCCCTCCAGGGGCCCGGCCCTCAAGCCGCCCACTATACCATACGCATCGCCCCGCGGCCCCGCCGGACGCGGGGCCGAAGGCCGCCCGACGCGGCCCCGGGAGACCGACCTTACGGGGCCGGAGCCGACCCGTCCACCTTGGCCACCGACGTGGCCTCCAGGCCCCGGCGTCCCTCCCGAGCCTCGAACTCCACCTCGTCCCCCGCCTGGATCGTCTTGAACGCCCCGTCCTTGACGACGGAGAAGTGGACCCGGACCGGGTTCCCCTCGGCGTCCATGATCATTCCCAGGCCGTTCTTCGTGTTGAACCACTTGACGGTGCCACGTGCCATGTCCGCACACCTGTATTCCGAGGGCCCCGGGGCACCGGGCCCGCCTCCCCTTTTCCCACCCGGGGAGGACCCGGCCGCCCGGACGGAGCCGCGCTGCGATTTTTCAATAAAATTTAGCCCTTGGGCGGGCGTTGGTCAACGTGCGTGAAGCTGCGCCGGACGGGGGGCGGACGGCGAAAAAGACGGGAAAACGGGCGGAAAAACGGCCGGTTCCGGCCGTCAGAGCATGGCGGCCTGCATGCGGGAGCGCTCGGCCGTGTACTCCTCGATGAACTTGCCGTACAGGGCCTTGACCGCCTCGGCCGGGAAGCCCGGGTTCTCCTCGGCGCTCGCCCAGTCCACGCCGGTCTGCGGCTCGCGCCGGCCGATTCCGGCCACGTGGGCGAAGCGGTTGCCGAGGCGCAGGACCCGGGTCAGGTTCATGTGCTCGGCGGGCAGGTCGTCGGGCAGGGCGCCGTGGTGGTGGCGGATGGCCGCCACGAGCATCTCGGGCAGCTTCCAGTGGACCGCCACCTCGCCCCCCACCACCTCGTGGGTGACGCCCAGCTGCTCGGCCTCCAGCTCCACCAGGGGCACGCCGCTGTTGTAGAAGGTCCGCATCAGCCCCTCGTAGTCGGCCTCCGGGATGCCTAAGAGCACCGACTTGCCCACGTCGTGCAACAGCCCGGCGGTGAAGGCCGAGGGGGCGAGGTCGGGGTGCCACTGCTCCGCGACCGTCCGGGCCGCGATGGAGACCCCCAGGGAGTGCTCCCACAGGAGCTTCTCCGCCAGCCCCGGCTTCTTCAGGATGCCCTGGGTGGCGTAGTAGACGCAGATCTTCTTGACCTGCTCGAAGCCCAGCATGACCACGGCCCGCTGGACCTCCGTGACCGGGCTGCGGGGCGAGTAGAAGGGCGAGTTCGCCACCCGCAGCAGGTGGGTGGAAAGGGCCTGGTCGTACTGGATGACCTCCTGCAGGTCGTGGGCCGCGGCGTTGGCCTTGCCCGAGATCTCGATGACCTTCTGGGCCGAGGCCGACATGGGCGGCAGCGCCTTGACCTCGCGGGCGATGTCGATGACGGACGGCATGGTGGTGGTCAGCGCGCTCCCATCGGCCGGTGGTGGGCGCCCGCGGGGCAGCACTCCCCACAGGACGCAGGTTCCCTATCGGCCCGCGGGGAGCGCAAGTTAACCCGCTGCGCGAGTTAACCGGCCGTCGAGGTCAATCGGCTTCGGCCCCGGCCGGGTGGCGGCGCGGGGGGCCGGCCTTGGGGATCGGCTTGGCGCAGCGGAATCCCGCGTCGTTGAAGCCGATGGAGGGATCGATGTAGAAGCGGTACGCGGTCCGGTAGAAGTGGTCCAGGGTGTAATGCCCCACGCCCCCCCAGCCGCCGCCCCGGATGACCTTGTAGGTCTCGCCGAAGTCGTCGCTGCGGTAGTCGGTGCCGGGGTAGGGCTCGTACCAGCTATCGGTCCACTCCCAGACGTTGCCCACCATGTCCAGCACCCCGTAGGGGCTCGCCCCCTCCGGGAAGTGCCCCACGGGCATGACGGACCCCAGGCGCGTGGCCCCCGTGTTGCCCTTGCTGGCGTCGAAGGTGTTGCCCCAGGGGAACTCGCGCCCGTCCGTGCCGCGGGCGGCCTTCTCCCACTCCTGCTCGGTGGGCAGGCGCTTGCCGAGCCAGCGGCAGTAGGCGTCGGACTCGTACCAGTTGACCCCCGTGACCGGCTTCTCGCGGTTCTCCGGGGCCAGGTTCACGGTCGTCCACCCCTTGGGCAGGGGGGCGCCGGTGGCCTTCAGGTACAGGGCGTAGGCGGCGTTGGTGACCTCGGTGCGGTCGATGAAGTAGGAGGGCAGGTTCACGATGTGGGACGGGTGCTCGTCCATGAACCACGGCTTCATGGCCCCGAACTCCTGGGCCCGGCCCTCCGTGTCGATCTTGTCCGACCCCATGGTGAAGGGCCCCGCCGGGATCAGGATCATTCCGTCCGGGGGCACCGGCGCGGACTCGAAGAAGAGCGGGGCGCTCGGGTCCGTGGGGGGGTGGCAGGCGGCCAGGGCCAGCAGGCCGGCCAAGGCGATTCCCGCTCGTGCGAACCCACGACCCGTCACGGCTTGGCTTTCTTCTCCGACTCCGCCGGGCCGGAGGCGGCCGTCGCCCCGGCGGGCGCCGAGACCGCGCAACGGAAGCCGAAGGTGTCGTTTTTGGTATTGGCGATGAAGAACCCGCGGTTGAAGGTCGGGGCGCTGATGCCGCATCGGTAGAACTCGCAGTCGAACCACGAGCCGCCGCGCACGATGCGGTAGAGCTCGCCGTAGTTGGGGTTGGAGCGGGTGTTGCCGGGGTATGGCTTGTACCAGCTGTCGGTCCACTCCCACACGTTGCCCGCCATGTCCATGGCGCCATAGGGGCTGGCGCCGGCCGGGAAGCTCCCCACGGGCGTCGTGTGGCCGATGTGGGATTGGGGGGTGTTGGCCACGGACGGGTCGAAGATGTCGCCCCACGGGAACTTCAGCCCGTCCGTGCCGCGCGCCGCCTTCTCCCACTCGAACTCGGTGGGCAGGCGCTTGCCGCGCCAGGCGCAGTAGTCGCGGGCGTCGTACCACGAGACGTAGGTCACGGGGTGCTTGCCCAGGACGGGGGGCGGCGCGGGTCCCTGCCAGTGGACCGGCGGCGGCGCGCCGGTGGCGACGGTGTAGCGGTGGTAGGCGTCGTTCGTCACCTCGGTGCGGTCGATGTAGAAGGCGTCCACGCTCCACGGCTGCATGGGGCCCTCGTCCGGGTGGCGGGTGTTGTCGCCCAGGATGAACTGGCCGCCCGGCACGAACACCATGTCCTTCGTGATCGTGGCGAAGTCCTTCGCCAGCACCGGGTCGGGCTTCACGGTCAGCTTCTCCCTGGCCGCCGTCTCCAGGTGGGAGACCCGGGTGACCGGCAGGCCGTCGCCGTGGCAACGGGCGCAGTCCTCCTTGAGCACCGCCGGGGCGGGCAGGTATTTCGGCTCCGTGTGGCAGGCGCGGCACTCGGGCAGGCCCGCGTGCGGGTCGGTGATGCCGGGGCCGGCGGCATGGGCCGGATCGGCGCCGAGCGCCGCCAGGGCGAGGACGGCCGCGGAGGCCAATATGCCTAAAAGTAGGGCGCTCTTCCAGCGCCCCGTCGAACACACGTTCACCCTCATGGGCGGCGAGTCTATCCGACCCCCGGGCATCCGCGCAAACCCGCGTCCGGTGCGGGGTTGCGGGGCCGTCTTGCACACCGTTCGGGGGGTGCTATAGTGAGTCTTGGGCGTAGGGGCGGGTTTCCAAATGCCCCGGCATTCTGCCCAGAACGCCAGGGAAGTCGGCGTCCGTAAACGCAGGATCGGAGCCGTTCCCCGCGCCCGTGATCTCTCCGGGCCACCCACCCGCCGGGACGCTCCCCGACTGCCATGGCTCCCGGTCACATATCCCTCCCAAGATAGGGCGCGGTGGCCCGGAGGGTTGTCCTCTCCGAGTCCCCCGAACAGACCTCCGCGAAGCCCGCGTCGAATGCCGTCACCGCGTGCCGCCAGTCGTGCCGCGCGGCCCATTCCCTCGCCTCGCCCGTACGGGCCTTTTTCGGCTCCTTCGCCAGTTCCAACAGGCGCGCCACCAGGTCGCCCCCGTCCGCCACCAGGCAGCGGGCGTGCGCCTCCGCCGGCACCAGGTCCGGGTAGTTGAGGCGGTTCGCCAGGAGCGGCATGCACCCTAAGTGCATGGCCTCCACCACGGCCACGCCGAAGAAGTCGTGGCGCGCCGTCGAGACCGCCACGTCGGCCCGCGAGACCAGGCGGGCGTAAGCCGCGCGCTCCGGCACGAAGCCCCAGTGCAGGACCCGGTCGCCCAGGCGTTCCCGTGCCTCGGCGAACACCGGCGGCGCCGCCGAGAACGCCTGGCCCAGGACGATCACCCGGAAGTCCGCGCCCGCATCCATCAACCGGTCGCACGCCTCGAAAAACCCTTCGGGGTTCTTGTCGTGCTCCCAGCGGTGGTTCCACAGGAGGGTGAGCGGCCCGGTGCGCGGCGTGAGGTCCGCGTGCGCGTCCAGCCCCTCCAGGTCGACCCCCAGGGGGACGACCCGGGCCCGGTCCGCGATGTCCTGCGCGAGGCCGGCCGGGGCGTGGTCGGGGCAGGCGGCAAGCAGCGCCTCCAGGTCCTTCAGGAAGGCCCCCATGTGGTAGGCGGAGTTGAACCACACGGCGTCGGCCGCGGCGGCCCCCGAAACGTTCGCCAGGGCGTAGGCCCGGTCCAGGTCGTGCTCCTCCTGCAATGGATAGGAGAGCTGGTTCTCGTGGAAGTAGAGGACCGCGGGCACCGGCGGCCCCGACGTATCAGCCCAGGCCCGGCGGGTGACGGCGAGGAAGTCGGGCAGGTGCAGGTAGTCCGACGCGAACACCAGATCGGGCTTCGGCCCTCGCGCCGCCCGGGCGCCGAGACCCAAGCCGGAGCCGGTCTGGCGCCACTTCCAGAACCGGCCGGGCAGGGTGAGCGACCGCACCCGGTGGCGGCTGCGCTCCATGAGGCCGTTCAGGAAGGCGGCGTGGGAGCCCGAATTCCACGGTTCTACCGCAAGAACGTCCAAAGACCTCTCCGCGTCGCTCACAGTCCCTCCAGTAGTGTGGCCAGCGCCTCCAGGCCGCCCTCCGCGGGGGGCTTGTCGAGCCGCACCTCGAAGGCGTGCTCGCCGGTGAACTTCAGGCGCGGGCCGAACGCCTCCACCAGCATGCGCAGGCCCACCTCCGACATCGTGTGCTCGGCCGCGAACGCGACCGCGTACCGCCCGCTCCCCAAGTGCGACAGCTCGGCCACCCGCAGGTGGCGGGCGAGGACCCGCACCCGGGCCTGGGCGAGCAGCCCGTCCACGGCGGGGGGCGGCGGGCCGAAGCGGTCGGCCAGCTCCTTGAGCAAATCCTCCACCGCGTCCAGGCTCGCGAGGCCCGCCACGCGCTTGTAGATCGAGAGCCGCACGCCGCCGTCGGCGATGTAGCCCTCCGGGATCGTGCCGGGGGGGCCGAGCTTCAGCTCCGGCTCGAACTCCGGGAGGAGGGTCTCGCCCCGGACCTCCGCCATGGCCTCCTGGATCAGGCGCATGTAGGTGTCGATGCCCACCTGGGCGATGTGGCCCGACTGCTTGTGCCCCAGCAGGCTGCCCGCGCCGCGGATCTCCAGGTCCCGGGCCGCGATGCGGAAGCCCGCCCCCAGCTCGGTGAAGGCCTGGATCGCCATGAGGCGCTCCTTCGCCTCCCCCGTCCACCCCTCCTCCGGGCCCAGCAGGTAGGCGTAGGCCTGCACGCCGGAGCGCCCCACGCGGCCGCGCAGCTGGTAGAGGTCGGCGAGGCCGAAGCGGTCGGCACGGTCGATGATGATCGTGTTGGCCGTGGGGATGTCCAGGCCCGCCTCGACGATGGTCGTGGAGACGAGCACGTCCTTCTCGCCCGAGATGAAGCGGGCCATGACCTGCTCCAGTTGGCGCTCCGGCATCTGCCCGTGGGCCACGGCAATGCGCGCCTTCGGGACCAGTTGCGACAGGAAGCGCTCCATCCCGCCGATGTCGCGCACCCGGTTGTGGATGAAGAAGACCTGCCCGCCACGCGCGATCTCCCGCTCCACCGCCTCGGCGATGAGCGTGGTGTCGAAGCGCGCGACGCGGGTGACCACGGCGCGCCGGTCCGGGGGCGGGGTGTCGATGATGGACAGGTCGCGCACCCCGATCAGGGAGAGCTGCAACGTGCGCGGGATGGGCGTTGCGGAGAGGGTCAGCACGTCCACCTGGGTCTTCCACTGCTTGATCCGCTCCTTGTGCGTGACGCCGAAGCGCTGCTCCTCGTCCACGACCAGGAGCCCCAAATTCGGCACGCGTGCCTCCCGCGACAGCAGCCGGTGGGTCGCGACGAGCAGGTCGATCTGGCCCGCCGCCACCTCGTCCAGGGTTTTGCGCTGGGCCTTGGGCGTGTCGAAGCGGGAGAGCTGGGCCACGCGGAACGGGTAGCCCGCGAAGCGCTTGCGGCAGGTGTTGGCGTGCTGCTGGGCGAGGAGCGTGGTCGGCACCAGGAAGACCACCTGGCGCCCGTCCAGCATGGCCTTGAAGGCGGCGCGCAGGGCGACCTCGGTCTTGCCGTAGCCCACGTCGCCGCACACCAGCCGGTCCATGGGGCGCGGGCGCTCCATGTCGGCGCGGGTCTCGTCGATGGCGCGCAGCTGGTCGGGGGTCTCCGTGTGGGGGAAGCTGGCGGCGAACTCCAGACCCGCCGCCCCCTCCGGCGGGAACGCGGGGCGGCGCGCCACCTCGCGCGCGGCGGCCAGGCGCACCAGCTCCTCGGCCAGCTCGCTCAGCTCGCGCCGGACTCGGGAACGGGTGCGTTCCCAGGTCTTGCCGCCCATGCGGTCGAGACGCGGCCCGGCATCCCCCTCGCCGCCGGCGTACTTCTGGACCAGGTCCAGGCGGTCCATGGGGACGTACACCCGGTCGCCACCGGCGTACTCCACCTCCAGAAAGTCCGCCTCCACGCCGCCCGCGGTCAGGCGGGTGAGGCCCTTGTAGCGGCCGATGCCGTGCTGGCGGTGGACCACGTGGTCGCCCGGCTTCAGGTCCGAGAAGCCCGACAGGAACCGGGCGAGGCGCGAGCCCTTGGGCAGCGGCGGGGCGGGCTGGCGCCCGAAGACCTCGGCTTCGGTCAGGAACACCTCGCCGTCGGCCCCCACCCCGAATCCGGCCGAGAGGGGCCCCGTCGCCAGTTGCACCCCGGTCGCCTCCGGCGCCTTCGGAATCCCGTGCTCGGCCAGGATGCCGGCGAAGGCGTCCGTGCGGGCGGGCTCGGGGCAGACGACCGTGACCGTGCGGTTCGCGGCCAGGTCGCGCAGCCGCTCGAAGCGTGCGGCGAAGGCGTCGCGCGCCCCGGGGCCGCCCTCCAGGGGCGTGAAGCCGAGGCCCGGGGCGGTGCGCCACTCGGCCTGGGCGCCGTCGCCCTCGGGCTCGGGGGACGGTTCCAGGGCGGGCTCCAGAGCAAGCACGGGACGGTCCCCCGTCAGCGTCTCCAGATCCACGAACAGGGCGTCGGGCGCGGGGACGATCGTGCCCCGCCGGGCCTCGTCCTCCAGGGCCTCCATCGCCTTGCGCATGAGGCCCCGGGCGGTGGCGCGCACCGCCTCGGCCCCCACCAGGACCACGCGGGCGCCGTTCCCTAAGTGCTCGGTCACGGCGGGCATGGGGGCCTCGAAGAAGAACGGCGCCCAGGTCTCGATGCCGTCCGCGCGCGGGCTGCGGTTGAGGCGCCCCGTCTCCAGGGTCACGGAGGCGTCGTCCAGGTCGCGGGCGAGGGCGATCTCCCGGACCCGCGCGATGGCGCGTTCGATGAGAGCCGGGTCGTCCGGCAGCTCGGTGGCGGGGGCCACGGTGACGCCGGGGAGCGGGTCGCCCGAGCGCTGGGTGACCGGGTCGAAGGCGCGCACCGCCTCCACCTCGTCGCCGAACCAGGTGACCCGCGCCGGATCGTCTGCGTGAGGTGGAAAAACATCCAGGATGTCGCCCCGCAGGGCGAACTGGCCCGGCTGGTCCACCTGGGGCGCCGGGCGGTAGCCCATGGCCACGAGGCGCTCCGGCACGGCGGCCGGGTCCAGCTCGGTGCCGGGCGCCAGGATCAGGGAGAACGCCGCCAGGGCCTCCACGGGCGGCACCCGGTGCAGGACGGCGGCGGCCGGGGCCACGAGGACCGGGGCCGATTCGCTCCGGCAGGCGAGCAGGGCCGCCATGCGGGTGCCCGCCACCTCGGGCAGGGGCGAGACGAACTCGTGGGGGAGGTTGTTCCAGGCCGGGTAGGCGTGGGGCGCGGGCAGCCCCAGCCGGGTGGCGAGGAAGGCCAGGTCGTCGGTCAGCCGCCGGGCGGCCTCGGGGGAGGGGCAGACCACCAGGGTGGGGGCCGGTCGCTCCGCCTGGAGGCGGGCCAGGAGCCACGCCCCGGCGGCGCCGGAGGGGCCCACGATCGGAACGGTCGCGCCCGGGGCCAGGGCGCCGGCCACGGATGCCACGGCGGGGTGCATGGGCCGGTCCATTCTACGCCACGCAGCGGCGACCCCACCGGCCGGCGCGGGGCCGCCCTACCAGAAGGCGTCGCCCATGCCGTCCTTCCCCAGGTCGTTGGTGAGCAGGGCGCCCGGCGCCGCCGCGTCGGCGTTGATCGTCGCCGCGCTGCGCTGGGCCCCCCACGGGGCGCTGCCCGTGCGGCCGAACAGGACGTAGCCGCGTCCCACGTCGCTGAACAGGTTGCCCGACTGCCCGCCCGTCCCCACGTCGTTGTTGGGGGCGCCCATGATCACGTCCGGCAGGCGGTCGCCGTTGGTGTCGGCACTGACGTGCAGGCCGATGCCGAGCCAGTCGTTGGCCGCCTCGCCGGTGATGCGCGCGTCGGCGGCGGCGTTCAGGACCGTGGCGCCGAAGTGGATCTCCACGGTGCCGTAGTCGCCCGTGTCGAAGTTGTCGCACGAGACCGGGTTCGGCCCGCCGAGGTCCGAGAACGGCGCCCCCACGGCGATGTCGGAGAAGCCGTCGCCGTTCAGGTCGCGCCCGCCGCTGACGGTGAGCCCGAATGCCTCGCACCCCCCCGCGCCGTCGATGGTGAGCGCCGGCGTCGTGGCGGGCGACGTGCCGCCCCGGAAGACGTGGACCCGGCCCCGGCTCTGGTCGCCGCCGATGGAGTAGGTGGGGCTGCCCACGGCCAGGTCGTCGAAGCCGTCCGCGTCCATGTCGCCCGCGCCGGACACGGACGAGCCCAGGTGGTCGCCGGCCTGGAGCCCGGTGAGCACCAGGTCCGGCACCGCGTCCGTCCACGGCCCGCCGTAGTAGACGAGCACGCGCCCCGCGTCCGCCAGGGCCCCGGCGTCGGCGATGGGGCCGCCGATCGCAAGGTCGGTGTAGCCGTCGCCGTTGAGGTCCACGTTCCCCGCGATGGCGACGCCGAAGTTCTCCAGGGGCTCGCCGCCGTCCAGGATCATGTCGGGCACGCCGTCCGGCGAGGCCCCGCCGAGGAAGACGTACACCCGGCCCCGGTCGTCCGCCGTGTCGTCGGTGACGCCGTCGTGCAGCCAGGCGGACACGGCCAGGTCGTCGAAGCCGTCGGCGTTCAGGTCGAAGCCCGAGACGACCTTCTCGCCGAAGCCGTCGCCGAAATTCTGGCCGTCCAGGATCAGGTCCGGCTCCGTGTGCGGCGTGGCGCCGCCCAGGTAGACGTAGGCCCGCCCGGCGCCCCGGGCGACCGTGTCGTCGCGGTGGGCGCCCACGACCACGTCGGCGAAGCCGTCGCCGTTCAGGTCGCCCGAGGTCACGGCGATGCCGAACTCGCCCCCCGTGTTCGGGCCGTCGTAGAAGACGGCCGGGGTCTCGCTCGGCGTGCTCCCGAAGGCCGTCCCGCCGTAGTAGAGCTGGGCCCGGCCGCGGTTGTCCTGGGTGCGCGTGTCGCGCCCGCCGTCCCAGCCGGGCAACCCCGCCAGGACGTCGGTGAAGCCGTCGCCGTTCACGTCGGCCGGCACGACCCCCACGGTGAAAGGCACCGACCGGCCGAAGGTGACCAGTCCCCCGGCGTTCTCCGAGCCCACCCGCCACCAGTACGCGCCGTCCGGCAGGGTGGGCGGCATCAGGGAGAGGGTGACGGCGTTGGGCGTGGTCTGGTCGTACACGAGCGGCCCGGCAAACGCCGCGTTGTCCGCCACCTGGACCCGGAACCGGGCCACGTTCGCGTCCACCACGCCCGCCCAGAAGAACGCCAACGGCAGCGGCGCGCTGGAGCCCGCCGACGGCACCGCGTGGCGCGCGAGGGGGTAGACCGGGCGCGGGACAGTCGTCGTGGCGCTGGTGCGCGTGACCGTGACGACCGTCGCGGCGGACTCGTTGCCGGCCTCGTCCACGGCGGTGAGCGACAGCACGTTGTCGCCCGCTCCCAGGGCCACGTCGGCCGTGAACGGCTCGGGCCCGTCCGCCGGGATCAGGGGCCGGCCGTTCAGGCGGACCTCGGCCCCCAGCTCCCGGGTGCCCGTCACCGTGACCGTCGCGGCGGCGGTGGAGCTTCCGTCCACGGGGGCCGTGAGGGCGGGGGCCGCGGGGGGCGTGGAATCGCGCGTGACCGTCAGGGTCGTGGGGCCGGAACGGTCCGCCCGGTCGGTGATGGAGACCAGGGTGAAGGTGTAGTCGCCGTCCGCCGGCAGGTCCACGGTGGTGGTCCAGTAGCGCTCGCACCCCACGGGGAGGGCCTGTGTGCCGTCGATCTCCAGGGAGGTCTGGGGGAAGCGCCAGCCGGCGATGGGGAGTTGGGCCTGCGCCGTGATTCTGGGAAAATCGCCCACCATGGGGGCGGGGGGCGTGTCCGTGGGGATCTCGGGGCCCCCGCACAGGATCACCTGGCCGGCCTTCCCGGCGCAGCTGGAGACGGCCAAGGCGAGGGCGGTGGCCACGACGTAGGCCAGGGACAAAAACAGGCGGCGAGGGACCGGCACGGCCGCCGAATATAGCATCATCCGTGCCATTCCGAGGGGGCACGGCACGATCGGCAGACCGTGGAACGTTTAAGAAGCATATTACAGTCCATCGACGGCCGCGGCTACGGGGCCTACAAGGCCCTGAAGGGGGCCTATGGGGCGCCCGGTTTCGACCTGATCGTGGACCACGTCCAGGGGGACCCGTTCGCCGCTCCCTCCCGCATCCGGGTGCGGGTGGCGGGGGCGGGGTTCCCCGAAAATACGTGGGACCGGCCGGTCCGGCGGGTGGCCCTGGCCGATTTTCTGGCGCGCCGGACGGCGGCGGTCATCCACCAAGTCAATCGGGAGCCCGCCCGGGGCCGCCGGGGGTCCGGCAAGTCCGGCGCCGTCGCGATCTGCCCCTGCACCCAGCAGGTCCTGGAGCGCTCCGGCGTCCTGGTGGGTCCGGAGGGCGTGGAGGCCCGCCTCACCGTGGGCCTGCCGGCGCGGGGCCGGACGGTCCTGGGGCGGGAGGCGGAGGCGGTCCTGTGCGACGAGCTGCCCCGGATCGTCCGGGAATCCCTCACCTGGGCCCGGCAGGACCCGGCCGCCGTGGAGCGCCACCTCCAATCCGTCGAGGATCAGCGCGTCCTGCGCGACTGGCTCGATGGGGCCGATGCGGTCGCCTTCGTGGCAGACGGGTCGGTCCTCCCCCGGAAAAGCGGCGTGGACGAGCACCCGCTCCCGGACGGCCTGCCCTTCCGCGCCCCGGACGCCCTGGCGGCCACGGTGGACCTGCCCCACGCCGGGCCCGTGCGGGGGATGCGCATCCCGAAGGGGGTGACGCTGATCGTCGGGGGCGGCTTCCACGGCAAGAGCACGCTCCTCTCCGCGCTCCAGACCGGCGTGTACGACCACGTCCCGGGGGACGGGCGCGAGCGGGTCGCGGCCGACGCCACGGCCGTGAAGGTGCGGGCCGAGGACGGGCGCCGGGTCAGCGCGGTGGATATCCGCCCCTTCATCGACCGCCTGCCCCTGGGGCGCGATACCCAAAAATTCACCAGCGACAACGCCTCCGGCTCCACCTCCCAGGCGGCGAACATCGTGGAGGCGGTGTACGCCGGATCGCGCCTGCTGCTCATCGACGAGGACACCTCGGCCACCAACTTCATGATCCGCGACGCCCGCATGCAGCGCCTCGTCCACGCCGACCGGGAGCCCATCACGCCCTTCCTGTTCCGGGTCCGCGAACTGTACGAGCGGGAGGGCGTCTCGTCCGTGATCGTCATGGGGGGCTCGGGCGACTACTTCGAGGTGGCCGACACGGTGATCCTCATGGACGAGTACGTACCCCGCGACGCAACCGCCGAGGCGCAGGCGCTGGCCCTCCCGCACCAGCTGGACGACGCCATCGGCGCGCTCCCGCCCATGACCTTCCACGAGGCCCCGGCCCGGATCGCCCCGCCATCGGCGGCCCGGGGGCGGCGCGACGTGAAGATCGACACGCGCGGCCGCGACGCCCTGCGCTACGGGGAATATGATATCGACCTCGCCCGTGTGGAGCAGATCGCCGATCCCGCCCAGGTGCGGGCCATTGGCCGGCTCATCCACCTGTGGGCGACGCGCCACGCGGACGGGGGAAAGACGGTCACGGAGGGGCTGCGTGCCGCGCTCCATGACGTGGAGGAGAAGGGCCTGGACGTGCTGATGCCGTGGCCGGTGGGGGACCTCGCGTTGCCCCGGTTGTTCGAGCTGGCGGCGGCGGTGAACCGGATTCGGG
>CAZGRJ010000043.1:0-2516 GCA_964528115.1 uncultured Nitrospirales bacterium | reverse complement strand
CGCCCCCGCCGCCTCCCGGGCGGCCATCAGGAGCTGCGGCAGCGGCACGGCGCCGGAGACGAGGTGCGCCGGGTCCTCGCCGAAGACGAACGCGGGCACGCCGCGGATGCCGTGGCGCTGCGCCTCCATGAGGTTCTCGCGCAGTTGGGCCTCGAAGGCGGGCTCGATCAGGGCGCGCTCGACGATCTCGTCCGAGAGGCCCGCGTCGCGCGCCACCTCGGTCAGGACTTGGGTCTGCCCGATGTTGCGGCCCTCGGTGAAAAATGCGAAGAACAGCCGCTCCGTCACCTCCTCGAAGCGCTCCTCCCCCAGGGCCTTGGCCGCCTCGGCGATAAGGAGGGCCTTGTGGGAGTTGGTCGTGATGCGCCGCTCCGCCAGGGCGATGCCCTCCTCCGCGGCGAGGTTGCCCAGGTGCATCGACATGCGCGACCACAGGTCGGGCGGGTAGCCGAGCATCTCCACCGGCATGCCGTCCGGCGGCGTCTCGGGGTGGATCTCCAGAAAACGCCAGGTGATGTCCAGGGGCACCTGCTCCCGCACCCGCTTCAGGCGCCGGTGGCCCACGTAGCAGAACGGGCAGATGATGTCGGTGAAGACGGTGACGGGCAGCGCGTCGGCCATACGCCCATTATGGCCGCCGGGGCGCGACCGGGCCAGAAACGCCTTACGCCGGCAGGGCGAACCAGACCCGCGTGGCGCCGTCGCCGCTCTCGGCCCCCACGGCGCCGCCGTGGGCCTCGACGAGCTGCTGGACGATGGCGAGGCCGATGCCGGCGCCGCCGCTGTCGCGGGAGCGCGACTTGTCCACCCGGTAGAAGCGCTCGAAGACAAACGGCAGGTCGGCGGCCGGGATCTCGACCCCGGTGTTCGTCACGATCACCCGCACTTGGGCCGCGTCCCGCGCGGCCCGCACGGCCACCTTGCCCCCCGCCGGGGTATAGCGCAGGGCGTTGTCCAGCAGGTTGCGCAGGACCGTCAGGAGCCACGCCTTGTCGCCCCGCACGGGGCCCCCGGCGCCGTCGGGTTGCACGTCGAGAGAAATCCCCTTCTCGGCGAACGGCCCCTCGTACAGGGCCGCGGCCTCGGTCACGAGGCTTCCTAAGTCCACCGGCTCGAAGCGCAGGGCGCCCTTGGCGGCGTCGGCGCGGGTGAGGGCGGAAAGGTCCTCCACCAGGCGCACGAGGCGCACGGCCTCGGACTCCAGCATCGTGAACGTCTCCGCGGCGGGCGGGATCACGCCGTCCCGCAGGGCCTCCAGGTAGCCGCGCATGTTGGTGAGCGGCGTGCGCAGCTCGTGGGCCACGTCGGCCACCATGGCCTTGCGGAGGGATTCGACCCGCGCCAAATCGCCCGCCATGGCGTTGAAGGCGCGGGCCACCTCGCCCACCTCGTCCGAGGCGTTGGCCTGCACCCGCGCGGCGTAGTCGCCGTGGGCGATGCGCCGGGCGCCCGCGGCCACGTCGGAGAGCGGCTTCAGCATCCAGTGGGTGAGCAGGAAGCTCGCCGTGACGGCGAGCACGAGGCCGCCCGCGCTGGCCCACAGGATGTAGCGGTGCACCGCCTCCAGGAACATCTTGTTCGACTCGACCGGGGAGACGTGGTAGCGGTCCATGAGGGTGGTGAAGTAGTCCGCCGCCAGCGTGTCGATGGATACCCACACGACCACGAGCACCGCCACGACGAGGGGCAGGTTCACCGCCAGCAGCTTGTGGACGAGGCGGATGCGCACGGAGTTCTAGGTCCCCTCCGGCAGGGCGAAGCGATAGCCCACGCCGCGCACCGTCTCGACGTACTTCGGATGCGCCGGGTCGGCCTCGATCTTGCGGCGCAGCTTGCCGACGTGGACGTCCACCACCCGGTCCACCACCACCCCGCCGTCGCCGTGCAGCCGGTCGAGCAGCTGGCGGCGCGAGAAGACCCGGCCCGGGGCGGCCATCAGGCAGTGGAGCAGGGTGAACTCGGACGGGGTCAGTGCCACTTCCCGCCCGTCCAGCGTCACGCGGTGGCGCTCGGCGTCCAGGGTCAGGGCGCCGCGCGAAAGGACCGGCCCCGCCGGGCCCGCGGGGCGGTGGGCACGGCGCAGGACGGCCTTGATCCGCGCCACCAGCTCGCGTGGGCTGAACGGCTTGACCACGTAGTCGTCCGCCCCCAGGACCAGGCCCGCCACCCGGTCGGCCTCGTCCTCCCGGGCGGTGAGCATGACGATGGGCACGTCCGTGGTCGCGCGCAGGGTGCGGCACACCTCCCAGCCGTCCACCTTGGGGAGCATCAGGTCCAGGACCACCAGGGCGGGGCCGCGCCGCGCCAGCTCCAGGGCGCGCTCGCCGTCCGTCGCCACGAGGGCCTTGAAGCCCTCGCGCTCTAGGTAACGGGCCACGAGGGCGGCGATGTTGGGGTCGTCCTCGACGACCAGGATCGTCTGCGGCGCGTCGGTCACGGCCGCCAACATAGCACGCGGGAGGGCCGCCCCCTGCGGCTAGAAGAAGCTCGCCTTGATGCCGTCCACCACGTACTGC
>CAZGRJ010000042.1:0-19230 GCA_964528115.1 uncultured Nitrospirales bacterium | reverse complement strand
TTGGCCGTCATGAGCGAAAGGGATGGAAGGTGCCAGGGGGGCGAGGCGGAGACGACTGGGCCGCCGGCGGTCGGGGTCGCGCCAAGAACGGACGCCGCGCTGGCCTCACCCCCCCATCCGCCGCCGCAACAACCCCAGCCCCGCCAGCCCCGATCCCACCAGCACCAGCGTCGCCGGCTCCGGCACCTCGGACGGCGGCGGCACGAACCCGATGTCGTTCAGCAGGCCGAAGTCACGCTGGACCGGGACCGGGTCGCCGGCCAGGGTCAGCTCGCTGCCGGGCGGGTCGCCGGGGGCGAGCAGGAACGTGGAATTGCTGAACCCGAAGCCGACGATCTGGAAGGTGGCGCGGAACACGTCCACGTCGGTCCCCGCCCCGATCACCGGATAGGGCCCGTACATGGAGCCCAGGGCGACCCCGCCGATGCCGCCGGCGTAGCCCGACCCGGCGGTGTAGTCGTCGGCCGTGGTCACGGGAAAGCCATCGGTGGTCAGGGCGCCGCCCGGCGCGACCAGGATGCCGCCGAACAGGTCCTGGGTGGGCGCCAGGCCCGCGAGGGCGCCCGCTACGGGGGAGCCCACCGGGGCCAGCACGGTGCCGCCGCTGTTGAACGCCAGGTCCACCCGGAGCGTGTCGAATGCGGTGATCCCGTCGCCCGTGAGCACCACGTCCACGCTCAGGGTGTCGCCCAGGTTTCCGCCCGTCATCTGCTGGATGCCCGGCGTGAGCGGGTCCATGTCGATGGACAGGATGGGCAGCGCCCACCCCGCCGCCGGCACGAACCCGAGGTACAGGCCGACCCCCAGCACGAACGCCGCGCGTGACGTCATGGCTCCCCTCCCCGCGATGTGATTCGAGACGATGTGGCGACCGCCGGCAACCGCGGTCGCCCCGGGCCCCCGCGCGACCAAACGCGGGGGTCCGTTGCTGCGGAATCCTACAGCATTTTCGATCCCGGGCGTCAATGCGGGGTCCCACGTACCCAAGGCAACTGGATCGCAACGCCGGATTGAACGATCATGGGCCCACCGCCGAACGGAGGGCCGAACGTGAACAAGCGCCATGACAAGCACCACGAGGCAGAGCCCACGCCCGAGATTTCCCGCGAGGAATACAAGGACGCGCTGCACGCCCTCCAGATCGAGCTGGTGAAGCTCCAGAAGTACTTCATCGAGCACGGCGACAAGATCCTCGTCCTCCTGGAGGGGCGCGACACGGCGGGCAAGGACGGGGTCATCAAGCGGATCACCATGCACCTGAGCCCACGCGAGACGCGGGTGGTGGCGCTCGGCAAGCCGTCGGACCGGGACCAGACGGCGTGGTACTTCCAGCGCTTCGTGCCCTACCTGCCGGCGGCGCAGGAGTTCGTGCTGTTCAACCGCTCCTGGTACAACCGCGCCGGGGTCGAGAAGGTCATGGGCTTCTGCACCGAGCGCGAGCACGAGGAGTTCATGGAGACCGTGCTCGACTTCGAGCACATGCTCGCGCGCTCGGGGATCACGCTGCTCAAGTACTACCTGGACATCAGCAAGGACGAGCAGAAAAAGCGCCTCAAGGACCGGCGCATCGACCCGCTCAAGCAGTGGAAGATCAGCCCGGTGGACGCCGAGGCCATGAAGTACTGGGACGACTACTCCGCAGCGCGCAACGAGATGCTCGCCCGCACCCACAACACCGTCACCCCCTGGACCGTCGTGCGCGCCGACGACAAGCGCGCGGCCCGGCTGAACCTGATCCGCGACCTCCTGTACCGCCTGCACTACGACGGCAAGGAGACGGCGCTGCTGCGCACCGACCCGGACGTCGTCTTTCCGTACGACGACGCCTGCGTGCGCGACGGCCGCATCGCGCCGTAGGCTTGGGGATTTCGGGAGTCCGCCCGCCTTACGGCGAGGGCGGAAGCTGGCCGATGTCGTCCAGCTCGCGCTGGAGCTTCAGCTTGTCCAGGGACTTGATCGGCAGGCTCACGAACAGCGAGATGCGCCGCTCCAGCTCCAGGTAGGCGCGACGGAAGGCCTTCCTCCGCTCCTCCTCGGTGCCCTCCACGGCGGCCGGGTCGGCGATGCCCCAGTGGGCCGTCATGGGCTGGCCCGGCCAGATCGGGCAGACCTCGGCGGCGGCCCGGTCGCACACGGTGAAGACGAAGTCCATCACCGGCGCGCCGGGGACGGCGAACTCGGCCCAATCCTTGCTGCGCAGGCCCTCGGTGTCGAACCGGTTGCGGCGCAGGAACTCCAGGGCCAGGGGGTGGACCTCTCCCTTGGGGTGGCTGCCGGCGCTGTAGCCCCGGAACCGCCCCTTGCCGAGGCGCGTGATGAGGCACTCACCCAGGATGCTGCGGGCCGAGTTGCCCGTGCAGAGGAACAGGACGTTGAACACCCGGTCGGTCATGGCTCTTTCCCTCCCCTGTCTCACGCGCAGCGCGCCGCCGGGCGGTTGGGCATGGCCGCCAGGGCCGCGTCGTCGGCCTCAAACTTCGAACCGCCCGCCGCGCTCCCGGCCGCGCCCCGGGCGGTCTCGCGCAGGACGCCCCGCACCCAGCCCGGCAGGTCGGGGTGGAGGCGGTAGTGGATCCACAGGCCGTCGCGCCGGTCGGTCACCAGGCCCGCCTCGCGCAGGGCCCCCAGGTGGCGCGAGACGTGGGGTTGCGACGCCCCCAGGGCGTGGGTCAGCTCGCAGACGCACAGCTCGCCGTGGGCCTGGAGCAGCATCAGGCAGCGCAGGCGGGTCTCATGCGCCAGGGCCGCAAAGAGATGGGCGGGGGCTACGGCGGGGGCGACGGCCATGGCGCAAGTATATGCAATGGCCGGTATATTCCGTCAACCACATATTCCAGATCGGCGCTTTTTCCCTCGAACGAGGGGGATTTTCTCCCGTTGTCCGGGCGTTCCGGGCGGCCGATACGAAACCCGTGGGCGGACAGCCGACGAATCCGACGACGGGGGTGCGCGTGGAGCGCCGCGCGGCCGTGCGCGTGCCGGTGCGCGTGGCCGTGTCGCTCATGTGCATCGACCGCAAGGTGTACGGCTGGGTGGCCAACATCAGCGCCGGGGGGCTGTTCGTCCAGGCGGACGAGCTGTTCCCGATCGGCTCGCGGGTGCTCGTGGACGCCCTGCTCGCCATGGACAACGCCGTCCACCACCTGAAGGTGGAGGGACGCGTCGCCCACACCCACGGCGGCGGCATGGGGATCGAGTTCGTCAAGCCCGAAAGCGAGTCGGTCCTGTTCATCCGGCGCCTCGTCACCCGCATGCTCTTCCACGAGGGCCACTAGCGCCCTTGCCCGCTCCGGTCCCCCGCCCCACAATGGGCGCCAGGGGGCTCCGAACGCCGTGGCCAAGCTGACCCGGACGACCTGGGTGTACATCGTGCTCGTGGGGGCCGTCATGGTCCTCGCGGGCGTGCTCGCGGTGCGCCTGGCGGGGATCGCGCCGTCCGGCGGGACGTACCTGATGGGGGCGTCCGACACGACGGTCCTCCCCGGCCGCGCCGTCATGGGCAACCAGGGCTGCCTCAGCTGCCACAACGTGGACGGCCAGGGCGGCTCCACGGGCCCGCCCCTGGGCTCGGAGGTGGCCGCCAAGGGGGAGGCGTGGATCGAGCGCTACATCACCTCCGGCGAGCACATCGACGTCTACCCCGGCAACGGCCACGTCGCCTTCCGCGACCTCACGCCCCAGCAGGCCCGCGAGGTGGCCCACTACCTGGCCGGGGTCTCCGTCAGCGGCAAGTTCCAGGGCCCGCCCGGCAGTCCCCGCGTCGGCAGGTCCGACAACCCGTCCGCCGGTTCACCGGCTAGCCCCGCCGACAGTCCCGCCTCCGGCTACTGATCGGCCGCCCGGCCGGCGGCGCGCCGCGCCCGGATCGTCCCGGCGGCCGGGGCCGTACGTGCTAACATGTTGGGCACTCTTCCCCGACCGTACGAGCCGTCCGAACCGTGCGCACCTGGTCCCTCAAGACGAGAATCCTGGCGCTCGCCCTGTGCGCCGTGGCGGGCGCCACCGCCCTGACCGCCCTGGGGGGCGCCGTCGCTTACCGCCAGGCGGTCGCCGCGCGCGTAGCCGCCGCGCCGGAGCGCCTGGCCCACCTGTGGGACGCCGAGACCCGCGTCACCGAGGTCCGGGCCCGGGCCCTCTCCCTGGCCCTGGCGGCCGGCAATCAGGACCTGCACCCGGGCGCGCGCACGTGGGTCCTGGTGGGCGGGCCGGACGGCAACCTGCAGGCCACCCTGGGCGGCCCCGGGGGCGAGCCGCCGGCGGCCTTCGCGGACCACCTGAACCGGCCCGGCAACGCGGGCCTCCTGGTGGCGGGTGGAACGCCCTACCGCTACGCCGTCGTGGGCGCCCTGGGGGGCGGCACGGTGCTCGTGGCCGAGGCCGTAGGCCCCAACCACGTCGCCGCCTGGGAGGCCGTGGCGGGGGGCCATCTTGCCTTCGTGGACGCCGCACCCGAGCCGACGCCGGGGGGCCTCCTCCCCGTGCGGACGACCTGGGCCGTGACGCCGGGGGGCCCCTGGGTGCGCCTGAGCGCCGACGCCTCCCCCCTCCCGGGCCCCGCCTGGGCCCTGGCGGCCGCGGCCCTGGCGGTGGCGGCGCTGGCCATCGGCCTCGCGGCGTCGTCCCTCTACCGGGGCCTCGCGGGGCCCCTGCACCAGGTGGAGGAGGCGGCCCGGCGCGTCACCGCCGGAGAGGAGCCCGGCAAGCTGCCGGCGGGCGGCTCGGCCGAGGTGGAGGCCGTGGCCCTGGCGGTGGCGGGCGTGCGCGAGGCGATCGAGCGCCGCGACAAGGCCCTGGACGAGTCGGCCCGGCGCCTGAACACCCTCCAGGAGGAGGCGGTGGACGCGCTCTTCCTGTTCGACCGCACCGGCCGGGTCACGGACGTGAACGCCAAGGCGCTGCTGCTCACCGGCTTCGACCGCGAGACCCTGCTCAAGCGCGACGTGGTCTCCTGCGTCGCCCCCGAGCGGCGCCTCCAGGAGGAGGCCTACCGCCGTTTCGTGGGCTGCCTGGACGGCACCCCCGCGGTGTTCGAGACGCGCTTCGCCACCGCCGACGGCGGCACCGTGCCGGTGGAGGTGAGCGCCGGGATCATCCCCCACCTGGAGGAGGCCACCGTCCAGGCCTTCGTGCGCGACATCCGCCGGCGCAAGCAGATGGAGGCCCAGCTCGCCCAGGCGGAGAAGATGGAGGGCATCGGCACCCTGGCGGGGGGCATCGCCCACGACTTCAACAACATCCTGGGCGGCATCCTGGGCTACGCCTCCCTCATGAAGGGCCTCATCTCCGAGGAAGACCGCCTCTACCGCTACACCGACATCATCGAGCGCTCCGCCACCCGCGCCTCCGAGCTGACCCAGCAGCTGCTCGGCTACGCCCGCGGCGGCAAGTACCAGGTGGGCCGCGTGCGCCTGAACGACGTGGCCCAGGAGGTGGTCGCCATGCTGCGCGAGGGCCTGGCCGCCCGGGGCGTGGTGGTGGACGCCCAGCTCGACACCCACCTGCCCGCCACCGAGGCCGACGCGGGGCAGATCCACCAGGTCCTCACGAACCTCTGCATCAACGCCCGCGACGCCATGCCGGACGGCGGCCGCCTGCGGATCGTCACCGAGAGCGTCCACGTCGCCGCTGGCGACCCCGCCGTGCCCCCCGGCCTTTCCCCCGGGCGCTACGTGCGCCTGACCGTGGCCGACACGGGCGAGGGCATGGCCCCCGAGGTCCGGCGCCGCATGTTCGAGCCGTTCTTCACGACGAAACCGCCGGGCGAGGGCACGGGCCTGGGCCTTGCCATGGTGTACGGCATCGTGAAGAACCACGGCGGCCAGATCGCCGTGGCCTCCCGCCCCGGCCACGGCACGGCGGTCCGCATCTACCTGCCGGCCCTGGAGGGCACGGTCCAGGTGCTGGCGCGGCCGGTGCCCGAGGTGCAGGGGGGCAGGGAGACGGTCCTCGTCGTGGACGACGAGATCACGATCCTGGAGCTGGCCCGCGAGATCCTGAGCCAGAAGGGCTACGGCGTGGTCCTGGCGCGCGACGGCGAGGAGGCGGTGGGGCTGTTCGAGCGCTATGGCGAGAGCATCGGCCTGGTGGTCCTGGACATCGTCATGCCGCGCATGGGCGGCAAAGAGACCTTCCGGCGCCTCAAGGAGATGGACCCTGGGCTGAAGGTGATCGTCAGCTCCGGCTTCTCCCGCCACGGCCAGGCCCAGGACCTGCTCGAAGCCGGCGCCGACGCCTTCGTCCAGAAGCCGTACCGGGCAGAGGACCTGGCCGCCGTCGTCCGCCGCACCCTGGACGAGCCGCCCAAGGCCAAGGAGATGGTCCAGAGCGCGTAAGCGCGGTCAGGCCGAGAGGACCCGGTCGATCGCCCGCCGCACGCCCGTCACGAGGCGGGTCAGCTGGGGCCGGGTCATGGCGAGGGGCGGCATCAGCACCACCACGTTGCCGATGGGGCGAATGAGAATCCCCTCGTCGCGGGCCGCGCGTCCCACCCGGTTACCCACCTGGGCCTCCAGGGGGAACGGCGCCTTCGTCACCCGGTCGGCCACCAGCTCGATCCCCACCATGAGGCCCCTCCCCCGAATCTCCCCGACGTGCGGGTGATCCGCCAGTTGGCGCTTCAGGGCCCGCCACAGGTGGGCGATGCGGGGCTGGATTTTCTCGAGGACCCGCTCCCGGTCGAACACGTCCAGGTTCGCCAGGGCGGCCGCGCAGCCGAGGGGATTGCCGGTGTAGCTGTGGCCGTGGAAGAAGGTCCGAAAGCTCTCGTAGGGGCCCAGGAACGCCCCATAGATATCCTCGGTGGCCAGGGTCGCGGCAAGGGGCAGGTAGCCCGCCGTGAGGCCCTTGGAGAGGCACATCAGGTCGGGGCTTACACCCTCGTGCTCGCAGGCGAACATCCGGCCGGTGCGGCCGAAGCCGGTGGCGACCTCATCGGCGATCAGGAGGACGTCGTGGCGCGTGCACAGGTCGCGCACGGCGGCGAGGTAGCCGGGGGGCATCGTCAGCATGCCGGAGGCGCCCTGGACGACGGGCTCCACGACCACCGCGGCGGTCCGGTCCGCCTCGCGCTCCAGGGCCTCGGCCACGGCCCCGGCGCAGTGGAGGTCGCACGAGGGGTACGTCTTGCCCCACGGACAGCGGTAGCAGTACGGGAACTCCACCTGGGTGGTCTCGAACGTCATGCCGCGCCAGGCGGCGTGGAACAGGTCGATGCCCCCCACGCTCACGGACCCCATCGTGTCGCCGTGGTAGGCGTGCTTCAGGTGGATGAAGCGGCGCTTCTCCGGGCGCGGGTCCGCGCGCCGCTGCCAGTAGCCGTAGGCGAGCTTGAGGGCCACCTCCACGGCGGTGGAGCCGTCGTCCGAGTAGAAGACCCGGGAGAGCCCCGGCGGGGCGATGCCCACGAGGCGCTCGGCCAGGAGCGCGGCGGGCGGGCTCGCGAGCCCCAGGAGCGTGGTGTGGGCGACCTTGGCGAGCTGGGCGCGGATCGCGCGGTCGATGGCGGCCTTGCGGTGGCCGTGGAGGTTGACCCAGATGGACGACGACCCGTCCAGGTAGGCGTTGCCGTGCTCGTCGTAGAGCACGCACGCCTTTCCGTGGGTGATGATCAGGGGCGGCTCCTTCTCCCAGTCCGCCATCTGGGTGAAGGGGTGCCACACGAAGCGGCGGTCCAGCTCGCCGATCGGGTCGCCGGTCGGGGGGGTGTCTGATTGCGGGCCGGCCACGGGATCGGGGTCATTGTAGCGGCCTCCGGGGGCCCGCCGCACGGAGCCGCCCAGGACCCCCGGCGCCGCCCCGGACTCCGCCGGTTTCGTCACCTTTGCGACGCGCTCTGTGGACAAGTTGTTGATGCCACCGATGTCAACAAATTCGTGAATCCCTAACCCCTCAATTCTTCAAACCATGAATCCAAGTCATTGTTTTTTCGTGCCATTTTTTAATGTTTACATTTCATTCAGACTGCTCGACCCCGCCGCGATTCTGAGAACCATCCCCCCGTCCCACGGGTCATCCATAGGTTGTCCACAGACGCTGTGGAGGGCTGCGGGGTGCCCCAAAACCCCCACTGCCGTGCGGTTTGACACCCTCCCGGGGCCCCCCTATACTCCGGCCCGCCCCGCGGGGGAAGGAGGGGACATGGCGCGGGACGTGAACTTGCCCAACCTCCTGACCGTCGTTCGGATCTTCCTGGTCCCCCTGTTCGTGTACCTCCTGGTGTACGACTACACACGCTGGGCCCTGGGGGTCTTCGTCGTGGCGGGGCTCACGGACGCCATGGACGGCGCCATCGCCCGCATGTGGCACCAGCAGACCACCCTCGGGCGCTACCTGGACCCCCTGGCCGACAAGATGCTCCTCACCGCCGCGTTCGTCGCCCTGGCCGTCCGGTCGTGGATCCCGTTCTGGGTCCTGATCATCATCGTGAGCCGCGACATCATCCTGCTCATCGGGACCGTGGTCATGCACCTGACCCAGGGCGGCTTCGACATCAACCCGAGCCTTCTGGGCAAGACCACCACCTTCCTCCAGCTCGTCCTGGTGGTCTTGGCCCTGGTGATGGTCACGGGCCTGGGGGCCGTGCCCTACTTCGACGACGCCGTGTGGATCGTGGCCGTGGTGACCGTGATCTCGGGCCTGCACTACCTCTACCGGGGTATCCGGCGCCTGAACGGGGACGTGGTCTGATGGCGGATTCCGCGCCGGCCGGCCGGCCGGCCCCGCCTTCCTATGAGCGGCCCCTCACCTGGGTCCTGTGGGCGACCCTGGGGGTGGGCGCCGCCCTGATCCTGCACGCGATTCGGGGGGCCCTGGTGCCGTTCCTGATCGCGTTCGTGATCGCCTACGTCTTCGCCCCGTGGGTGGACTGGAGCGAGCGCCGCCTCAAGGTGCCGCGGCCCCTGGGGACGGCGGGGGTGTTCCTGGCCATCTCGCTCCTGTTCGCCCTCCTGATCCTGGGGCTGGTGCCCATCATCGAGCGCCAGGTGATGAGCGTGGGGGCGTGGCTGCCGGGGGCCCTGGACCGCCTGCGGGAGGTCGGCATCCCGTTCCTGTCCGAGTACCTGGGTCGGGCCGACCTGCCCACCAGCGCCGGGGCCTGGATCGACACCCTGCGCGAGTCGGCCGCGTCGTGGGGCCCGGCGGTGCTCCAGTCGGGGCGCGAGGCCCTGCTGTGGGCCGCCACGGGCACCCTGGGGGCGGTGTTCTGGCTGCTCTCGGCCGCCATCGTGCCGGTCCTCGTTTTCTACCTGATGATGGACTTCCGCGCCGTCGGCGAATGGCTCCTGGCCCGCGTCCCGGAGGCCGCGCGTGGGACGGTGCGGCCGCGCCTGAAGCGCATCGACACGATGCTCGGCCAGTTCCTGCGCGGCCAGCTCACCGTGGCCGTGATTCTGGCGGGGCTCTATTCGGTCGGGCTGACCCTGGCCGGGGTCGAGGCCGGGGTGACCATCGGCGTGATCGCGGGCCTCGGCAATCTCGTCCCCTACCTGGGCTTCGTGGTGGGCATCACCCTGGCGTCGATCGTGGCGTTCTTGACCCACTTCGACGTGGTGCACGTCCTGTACGTCATCCTGGTGTTCGCGGCGGTCCAGGGCCTGGAGGGCACGGTGATCTCGCCCCGGGTGGTGGGCGAGCGGGTGGGCCTGCACCCCGTCGCGGTGATCCTCGCCCTGTTCGTCGGGGGAGAGGCGTTCGGCTTCCTGGGCGTGCTCCTGGGGGTGCCGGCGGCCATCGCCGTCAAGGTGTTCCTTGAGGATGCCGGCGCCGACTCCGGAGCCGGCGCGGAGGCGGGCGCCGAGGGCCCTTCCGGGGCCGGACCTTGAGGCCCGCCGGGCCTTCTGCCAAGCCGTTTTCCGGCTCCTCCGCGCTTGACACAACCGCCCCTGCCGCCGTAGGATTTCGCGGATGGCCGGCCGGTCGGGTGGGCCATCTGGGCCCCCCGGGCGAGGGGGCCGCCCGCCTCCCGCCAGGGCTCGCCGAGGGGGGCGTTTTCGAATCGTCCGTGCCCGTGTTCCCGAACGTTTCCGATCCGCCGTTCCTCATCACCACGCCGGAGCCCATGTCCCCGCTCAGCCCCCCTCCCCTGACCCGTAGGGCCTCCCACCCATGACGAGCTGTCAATGACGACCACGGACACCCTCCAGGTGGAGGTGACCGACCAGGGGGGCCAGAAGCGCGAGATCGCCTTCCAGGTGCCCGCCGAGGCCGTCGCCTCGGCCATGGACGCGGCCTGCGACAACATCGCCCGGGGCCTCAAGCTGCCCGGCTTCCGCCCCGGCAAGGTGCCCCGCGGGGTCATCAAGACGCGCTACCGCGACCAGCTCACGGGCGACGTGCTCCAGCGCCTGGTGCCCGACTACTGGCGCCAGGCCATCGCACAGGCCGCCGTGGAGCCCGTCTCCGACCCCGAGTTCGACCCCTTCGACCTTCAGGACGGCCAGCCCCTCAAGGTGGTGGCCCGGGTGGAGGTGGAGCCCGAGATCGACCTGGCCCCCTACGACGGCCTGGAGGTGACGGCGGTGGACCTGGAGGTCTCCGACGAGGACCTCACCATGGCCCACCGCAGCCTCCAGGAGACCATGGCCGCCCTGGAGCCGTGCGACCCGGACCACGTCGCCGAGGCCGGCGACCAGGTGGTCATGGACTTCGAGGGCCGGATCGACGGCACCCCGTTCGAGGGCGGCAAGGGCGAGGGCTACGTGGTCACCCTGGGCGAGGAGCGCCTGATCCCGGGCTTCGAGGACCAGATCGTGGGCCATACGGCGGGCGAGACCTTCGAGGTGACCGTCACCTTCCCCGACGACTACCACGCCGAGGCCATGCGCGCCAAGGAGGCCGTGTTCACGGTTACGGTCACGGAGATCAAGCGCAAGGTCCTGCCCGACGTGGACGACGCCTTCGCCTCCCAGGTGGGCGAGTTCGAGGACCTGGAGGCCCTCAACAAGACCCTCCGGGAGGAGATCCTCGCCAAGCGCCGCGCCGACCAGCACCACCTCCAGCGCCGCCAGGCCTTCGCCAAGCTGGTGGAGATGAACGAGTTCGATCCGCCCGAGCGCATGGTGGAGGACGAGCTGGACGAGATCGTCCAGCACCGGCAGCGCCTCGTGGCCATGCAGGGCCAGAGCCCGGAGGAGGCCGGCTTCGACCCCGCCAAGGTGCGCCAGGAGGCCCGCGAGGACGCCGTGGCCCAGGCCCGCGGCCGGGTCGTCCTGTCGCGCATCGCCAAGGCCGAGGGGGTCGCCGTCACCGAGGCCGACATCGCCGACGAGATCGCCCGCCTCGCCCGCGAGTACCAGCGCAGCGAGGACGAGATCCGCCAGCGCGTGACCGCGGACCCCCTTGAGCTGGACCACCTGCGCCGCCACCTCCTGCGCAACAAGGTCCTCGACCTGGTGGTGGACCGGGCCGAGGTGCGCACCGTGCCCCGGACCGCCTCGGCGTAGAGTTTTCCCGAATCCCCTATTTTCTCAAAGAGATCCGCACAAGGAGACAAGCCGGATGCTGGTACCGATCGTCGTCGAGCAGACCAACCGCGGGGAGCGCGCCTACGACATCTACTCCCGCCTCCTCAAGGACCGGATCGTGATGATCGGCTCGGCCATCGAGGACCACATGGCGAACCTCATCATCGCCCAGCTGCTCTTCCTGGAGGCCGAGGACCCGGACAAGGACATCCACCTCTACATCAACTCCCCGGGCGGGGTGGTGACCTCGGGGCTGGCGGTCTACGACACCATGCAGTACATCCGGCCGGACGTCTCCACCATCTGCATCGGCCAGGCCGCCAGCATGGGGGCACTGCTCCTGGCGGCCGGGGCCAAGGGCAAGCGCTTTGCCCTGCCCCACGCCCGGATCATGATCCACCAGCCCATGGGCGGCTTCCAGGGCCAGGCCACGGACATCGAGATCCACGCCCGGGAAATCCTCAAGATCCGCGAGCGCCTCAACGAGATCCTGGTCAAGCACACCGGCCAGAAGGGGAGCGCCATCCAGAAGGACACGGATCGTGATAACTTTATGTCGAGCGAGGAGGCCAAGACCTACGGCCTGATCGACGAGGTGATCACCCGCCCGCAGGATACGGTGGCCAAGGGATAGGGCCACTTCGGCGCCCGGGGACGGTGGCGACCCGGGCCAGAGCGCAAAGGGAGGACCCCCAGGATGGCAAGGACGGAAACCGGCGACACCCAGTTCCGCTGCTCCTTCTGCGGCAAGTCGCGCGAGGAGGTCCGCAAGCTGGTGGCCGGGCCCACGGTCTACATCTGCGACGAGTGCATCGACCTGTGCAACGACATCATCGCGGAGGACTGGGAGGACGCCAAGCAGAAGCAGGTGTCCGAGCTGCCCAAGCCGGCCGAGATCAAGGCCATCCTGGACGACTACATCATCGGCCAGGACCGGGCCAAGAAGATCCTGGCCGTGGCCGTCCACAACCACTACAAGCGCATCAACTACGGTAAGGAGGAGGAAGTCGAGCTGCAGAAGGGCAACGCCCTCCTGATCGGCCCCACGGGCACGGGCAAGACCCTCATGGCCCAGACCCTGGCCCGTATCATCGACGTGCCCTTCGCCATCGCCGACGCCACCACGCTCACCGAGGCCGGCTACGTGGGCGAGGACGTGGAGACCATCATCCTCAAGCTCCTCCAGGCCGCCGACTACGACGTGGAGCGGGCCGAGCGGGGCATCGTCTACATCGACGAGATCGACAAGATCACCCGCAAGAGCGAGAACGTCTCCATCACCCGCGACGTCTCGGGTGAGGGCGTGCAGCAGGCGCTCCTGAAGCTCATCGAGGGCACCGTCGCCAACATCCCGCCCCAGGGCGGCCGCAAGCACCCGCACCAGGAGTTCGTCCAGGTCAACACCAAGAACATCCTGTTCATCTGCGGCGGCGCCTTCGTGGGCCTGGAGAACATCGTCGAGCAGCGCCTGGGGCGCCAGCAGCTGGGCTTCGGCTCGGACATCAAGCCGCGCGACAAGAAGAACCTGGGCCTGATCCTGTCCCAGTGCGGCACCGGCGACCTGCTCAAGTACGGCCTGATCCCCGAGTTCGTCGGGCGCCTGCCCATCCTGGCCACCCTCACCGAGCTGGACGAGGATGCCCTGGTGCAGATCCTCTCCGAGCCGCGCAACGCCCTGTCCAAGCAGTACGAGAAGCTGTTCTCCATGGACCGGGTGAAGCTGCGCTTCAGCGAGGGGGCGCTGCGGGCCGTCGCCCGCCGGGCCCTGAAGCAGAAGACCGGCGCCCGCGGCCTGCGCACGATCCTGGAGGATGTCATGCTCGACCTGATGTACGACGTGCCGTCCTCCACCGGCATCCGCGAGGTGGTCATCACCCAGGACGTGATCGAGGGCAAGGGCCAGCCGGTCCTCCTCTACGAGACCGACCAGGACATCAAGTCCGCCTGATGGGGCGGGCCCATGGTTTCCCGAGGGGAAGGCCCGGCCTTCCCCTTTTTTTTGCCGTCGTCGCCGGCCTCCTGGCCTTGACGGCCATCACGGGCTGCACGTCGGACAAGGCCCCGAAGACCCCTGAGAGCCGGATCGTCGCCGCCATCGAGGCGTGGCCCACGAACCTGGACCCGCGCATGGCCACGGACGCCTACTCGGAGCGGATCGGCGAGCTGATCTTCTCCAAGCTGGTGCGGGAGGGCCCGGACCTGGAGCCGGTGGGCGACCTGGCCACGTCCTGGGAGCAGCCCTCCCCGACCGTCTACCGCTTCCACCTGCGGCCGGACGCGAAGTTCCACGACGGGACGCCCGTCACGGCGGCGGACGTGGTCTACACGTTCGAGTGGATCCTCGATCCCGCCCACGGCTCGCCCCACCGGGCCGCCTACGAGCCGATCGAGAAGATCGTCGCGGAGGACGACCACACGGTGCGGTTCGAGCTCTCGAAGCCCCACGCGCCGTTCCTGGTCAACATGGTGCGCGGCATCGTCCCGAAGCACCTGGGGGACGACCCCGGCTACGCTCAAAAGCCCGTGGGCAGCGGCCCCTACCGCCTGGCCGAGGTGCGGCCGGGGGAGGCGCTGGAGCTGGAGGCCTTTGACGGCTACCCCGGCGGCCCGCCGCCGACGCAGCGGATCGTGTTCAAGGTGTTGCCCGAGGACACGGTGCGCATGCTGGCCCTCAAGAAGGGCGACGTGCAGTTCGTTCTGAACGCCCTGCCGCCGGACGCCCTGGAGGCGCTGAAGGACGATGCCGACCTGGTGGTCGAGCGCGGCCCGGGCACGACCTACAGCTACCTGGGCTTCAACCTGCGGGACCCGATCTTGAAGATCCACGCCGTGCGCGAGGCCATCGCCCGGGCCATCGACCGGGACGCCATCATCGCCGGGGTCTACCGGGGCCAGGCCCGCCCCGCCACGGGCCTCCTCCCCCCCGGCCACTGGGCCTACAACGGCGACGTGCCCAAATACCCGTACGACCCGGCGGCGGCCCGGAAGCTGTTGGACGACGCCGGCTTCCCCGACCCGGAGGGGCCCGAGCCGCGCTTATCCCTGACCTACAAGACCAGCCAGAACCAGCTCACCCGTCGCATCGGCGAGGTGCTCCAGGAGCAACTGGCCCAGGTGGGCATCCAGGTGTCCGTGCGCTCCTATGAGTGGGGGACCTTCTACGGCGACATCAAGGCCGGCAACTTCCAGCTCTACACCCTCTCCTGGGTGGGGGTGACGGACCCGGACATCTACTACTACGTGTTCCACTCGAAGAGCGTGCCGCCGGACGGCGCCAACCGGGGGCGCTACGTGAACCCGGAGCTGGACGCCCTGCTCGAGCGCGGCCGCGCGGAGGGCGACCGGGCCGCCCGCAAGGCCATCTACGCCGACGTGCAGCGCATCGTGGCGCGGGACCTGCCCTACGTCTCCCTGTGGCACCCGGAGTCGGTCCTGGTGCGCGACCGGCGCCTGACGGGCTTCGTCCTCTCCCCCACGGGGGCCTACACGACCCTCGCCAAGGCCCGCCTGGAGCCGGGTTGATCCGCGACGTCCGACCACGGCCTCGAAACGGGGGCGCGGTTCGTGGCAGAATGCGCGCCCGCATGCCGACGCCGTCCCGCCATCCCCGCCGACTGCTCGCCGCCCTGTTCCTGGGGCTCCTGGCGGCGACCGGCGCGTGCAGCAAGGCCACGGAGGACCCCCTCGCGCCCATGGGGCGCATGGCCCGCTCCGGCATGACCGAGATCGAGGCGCGGGTCACGAAGGCGCACCAGTTCCTGGCCGACCAGGTGGCGGCGGACAAGTCCGTCCAGGCCCTCTTCGCCGACCCGCCGCCCCCGGAGGACAAGCGGGCCCCGGACATCACCTGGGGCAGCACCCCCTACGTGGTGGTGGGGGCGTTCCGCACGGACGGCACCCTGATCGCCCTGCCCCACGCCGCGGACGCCCTGGAGGACCTGATGAAGCAGTCCCTGAAGGGGCCGGAGGTGGGCGACCTGGTCCGCATCCCCAACACCTTCGCCTTCACCGTGGCCATGCGCCAGCCCGTCCCCGGGCACGAGGGCGCGAAGCTGGTGGCCCTGCTGGACGTGGACCGGGTCCTGGTGAACGACGTGCTGCAGCCCCTGGCCGAGGCCGCCCACGGCTTCGCCTTCCTGGCGGACGGCGAGGGCAACACGGTCCTGACCACCCTGCCCGCCATCACGGGGCGGGCCCTGTCGGCGTTCCAGATCCCCCTGCCCGACCCGGGCAAGGAGGCCACCGGCACCGTTACCATCGAGAGCCGCAGGTACGACGTGGCCACGGCCCGCTCGGCCGGGCTGCACCGCTGGGTGGTGGGGATCGGCGTGGCCGCGGCGCCCGCCGCCCAGCCGGAGGAACGCCCCCAGCCGCGCAGCGGCCCGCCGGGGGCGGTGCCCGCGGAGTAGCGGCGTCAGTCCGGCACGAGGCGGGGCAGGACCTCGCCCGCCTTGCCGGCCAGGGCCACGTCCACCACCGAGGCGTCGTCGGCGGCGTCCGGGTTCACCTCAACGACGAAGGCCCCTGCCCGCCGGGCGATGCCCGCGAGGGAGGCGGCCGGCTGGACCACGCCCGAGGTCCCCACGATCAGGGCCACGTCGGCGTACTCGAAGGCCCCGAAGGCGCGCTGGAGGACGTCCGGGTCCAGGGCCTCGCCGAACCACACGATGTGGGGCCGCAGGACGCCGCCGCACACGCCGCAGTGCGGCAGGATCGGGATGGGCACGCGCCGGTCCTCGCTCACCCGGTGGCAGCCGGTGCAGCGCACCTTCCAGATGTTGCCGTGCATCTCGACGGGATCGCGGCTGCCGGCCAGGGCGTGCAGGCCGTCCACGTTCTGGGTGACCAGGGTCACGCCCGGCGTGTGGCCCTCAAGGCGGGCGATGGCCTTGTGGCCGGGGTTCGGCACGCAGCCGGCGATCAGGCCCCGGCGCCAGTCGTACCACTCCCACACGAGTTTGGGGTCGCGGGCGAAGGCCTCGGGGGTGGCCAGGTCCTCGGCGCGGTAGTTGCGCCACAGGCCGTCCGGGCCCCGAAAGGTAGGCACGCCGCTCTCGGCCGACATGCCGGCGCCCGTGAGCACGGCCACGTGCCCGGCCCGCGCCAGGCGCTCCCGCACCTTCGTGATCGCGTCGTCCAGGGGTTCGGCGCCCGGCACGCTGTCCTCGTCGTTCCGTGTCCGGAAAGCGGCGCGTTGACCGCCCCCGGCCGCTCCCGTACCATGCTGCCCGCCTCGCCGGTGCCGCGCGCGCCGGCCGGGTCCGATCATACCCTCCGACCGCAGGCGCCGTACACCGTGCTCGACATCCGGATGATCCGGGACGATCCCGAGGGGGTCGCCCAGAAGCTCGCCCGGCGCGGCACGCCCGTGGACCTCGCCCCCGTCCTGGACGCAGACGCCGAGCGCCGCCGCCTCATCCAGGAGGCGGAGCAGCTACGGGAACGCCAGAACCAGGCCTCCAAGGACATCGCCGCCGCCAAGAAGTCCGGGGGCGACGCGTCCGCCCTGCTGGCGGAGATGAAGGCCCTCGCCGAGCGCCAGAAGGCCGCCGCCGAGGCCGCCAAGGCCGCCGACGAGGCCCTGACGGCCCTCCTGCTCACGATCCCGAACGTCCCCGCCCCGGAGGTCCCCGACGGCCCGGACGAGACCGCCAACGTGGAGCTGCGCCGGGTGGGCGAGCCCCCGGCCTTCGGCTTCGCGCCCAGGGACCACGCCGACCTGGGGGAGGCCCTGGGGCTGCTGGACTTCGCCCGCGCCGCCAAGGTGTCCGGGGCCCGCTTCGCCCTCTACCGGGGCGCGCTGGCGCGCATGGAGCGGGCCCTCGTCACGTTCATGCTCGACCTGCACACGGGGAACCACGGCTTCACGGAGGTCTTGGCGCCGTACCTGGTCAACGCCGAGTCGATGACCGGCACGGGCCAACTCCCGAAGTTCGCCGACGACCTGTTCACGATCCCCGCCGACGGCCTCTACCTGATCCCCACCGCCGAGGTCTCGGTCACGAACCTGTTCCGGGAGGAGGTCCTGGACGCGGCGGACCTGCCGGTGAAGCTGGCCAGCTTCTCGCCCTGCTTCCGGCGCGAGGCGGGCTCCTACGGCAAGGACACCCGGGGGCTGATCCGCCAGCACCAGTTCCACAAGGTGGAGATGGTGATGCTCACCCGCCCGGAGGACTCCGCCGCCCTCCTGGAGGACCTGACGGCCTGCGCCGAGGCGGTGCTGAAGGCCCTGGAGCTGCCCTACCGCGTGGTGGCCCTGTGCACGGGGGACCTGGGTTTTGCGGCCCGGAGGACGTATGATATTGAGGTTTGGCTGCCGGCCCAGGGCACCTACCGCGAAATCTCGTCCTGCTCCAACTTCGGGGATTTCCAGGCCCGCCGCGCGGGCATCCGGTTCAAGGAGCCGGGCGAGAGGCCCGCGTACGTGCACACGCTCAACGGCTCGGGCCTGGCCGTGGGGCGCACCCTGGTGGCGGTGATGGAGAACTACCAGCGGGAGGACGGCTCGATCGCCGTCCCCAAGGCCCTCCGCCCGTACATGGGGGGCCTGGAGGCGATCACGGGCTGACGGAGCGGCGCCGCGACGGGATGGGACTCGGCCGCGTCCGCGCGCAGCGCGGCAGGCGTTACGACCCCCCGGGCACCGGGGCCGCTTCCGCCCGGAGGGCGGCAGGCATCATGATCCCCCGGGCACCGGGGCGGGGAGGAGTGGCCGAGTGGTTGAAGGCGGCGGTCTTGAAAACCGTTAGGCCCCTCTGGGGTCTCGGGGGTTCGAATCCCTCCTCCTCCTCCACCGGGGGGCCGGGTGGACGATGGGTGTTTGGATGGCTTTGGAGAGGTGGCCGAGCAGGTCGAAGGCGCTCGTTTGCTAAACGAGTGTAGGGCCAAAAGCCCTACCGAGGGTTCGAATCCCTCCCTCTCCGCCAGACCGGCCGCCGTCCGTGTCCCGGCGGATTTGCCACGCGGGGCGGCGCGCAATAGAATCTTCCGCCTCGGAACGGATGATGGAGACGCCGCCGTGTCGCGGCGGATCGGAGGATACGTGAAGGGACTCGTACATGCCGCCCTGGCGGCGCTGCTCGTGCTGGCCGTGGGCGCGCCCGCCTGGAGCGCGGACTCCGGGGACACGGCGCCCCAGGCCGAGGGCGCGGCGCCGGCCCCCGCCAATCCCCACGCGGGCATGTCGATGCCGCCGTCCATGGCCATGCCCGAGGGCCATCCCGGCGTGCCGACGCCCCACCCCTTGACCCCCGAGGAGGAGGCCGAGGCCGCCCACGGGTCGATCGACGTCACCGGCAGCATCAAGAAGGGCACCACCGTCGTGCCGGACGAGGTGAAGGGCAAGTGGAAGGCGGCGACGTTCATCGTGGTGGACCGGGAGCGCTCCACCGCCGACGAGGTGACCGTGCCCATCGGCAAGCGCTGGACCTTCCCGGACAAGAAGCTGTGGGTGCAGGTGATCGAGTTCTTGCCCGACCTCAGGATCGACAATAAAATCTACACCTCCGCGTCGAACGAGCCGAACAACCCGGCCGCCCACGTGGTGATCCACGACGGGGAACAGGAGGTGTTCGACGGCTGGCTGTTCTCGCAGTTCCCGCAGGTGCACAGCTTCTCGCACCCGCGCTTCGGGATCACGTTGAAGGAGGGCGTCCCCTCCTAAACGCGCTCCCGCCCCATACCGCCCTCGCGCGCCCGTAGCTCAGCTGGATAGAGCATCAGACTACGAATCTGGAGGTCGCACGTTCGAATCGTGCCGGGCGCGCCA
>CAZGRJ010000041.1:12122-19774 GCA_964528115.1 uncultured Nitrospirales bacterium | reverse complement strand
CCGGAGTTCGTCTCGCCCCCGTCGCGCCGCAACGAGGTGGTGCAGTTCGTCCAGGGGGGCCTAAGGGACCTGTCCATCTCCCGCACCGGGGTCAAGTGGGGCATCCCCTTCCCGGACAACCCGGGGCACGTGGTCTACGTGTGGCTGGACGCCCTGGTGAACTGCCTCACCGCCGCCGGCTTCCCGGAGCCCGGCTTCGAAGCCCGCTGGCCGGCGCAGGTGCACATCATCGGCAAGGACATCCTGCGCTTCCACGCCGTGTACTGGCCCAGCTTCCTCTTCTCCGCCGGGCTGCCCCTGCCGGAGCGGATCGTCAGCCACGGCTGGTGGACGATCGACGGCGAGAAGATGTCCAAGTCGCGCGGCAACGTGATCGACCCGCACCTCGCCGCGCGCCTGTGCGGCGGGGCGGACGGCCTGCGCTACTTCCTCCTGCGCGAGGTGCCGTTCGGCAAGGACGGCGACTTCTCCATCGAAGCCCTCGTGAGCCGCTACAACGGCGAGCTGGCGAACGACCTCGGCAACCTGGTCTCCCGCGCCGTCTCCATGGTCCACCGCTACCTGGGCGGCACCGTGCCCGACCCGGCCGGCGCGGAGGACCCCGAGGCGGGCGGCCTGGTCGAAGCCGCCGCGAAATTGCCCGGCGCCTTCGCCCAGGCCCTGGACGATCCCGACGCGAGGGGCACCGGCCTCCAGTTCGACCAGGCCCTGGAGGCGGTCTGGACCCTGGTGCGCGGCGCCAACGCCTACATCCACGACAGCGCCCCGTGGGACCTGGCCAAGGCCGGCAAGATGGACCGCGTCGCCGCCGTCCTCTACAACGCCCTGGAGGCGGTCCGCATCGCGGGCCTCTACCTGTTCCCGTTCATGCCCACGGCCGCCCCGCGCATCTGGTGGCAGCTGGGCATGGAGCTGGAACCGACCCGGGTGGACCTCGCCGCCGCCTCGCGCTGGGGCGGCCTGCCGGGGGGCATTACGCTGCCGAAGCCCGAGGTCCTCTTCCCCCGCATCGACCCCGAGAACCTACCCGAGGGACTTGCCGTGACCACCGAGCCCGAAACGCCCAAGCCCGCTGCACCCGCCGCCCCCACCGAGGCCCCGGCGGACTACATCAGCATCCACGACTTCGCCAAGGTGCGCCTCAAGGTCGGCACCGTCACGGCGGCCGAGCCGATCAAAAAGGCCGACAAGCTGCTCAAGCTCCAGGTGGACATCGGCGGCGAGACGCGGCAGGTGGTGGCGGGCATTGCCCGGAAGTTCGCGCCGGAGGAGCTGATCGGCAAGCAGGTGATCGTGGTCACGAACCTGCGCCCGGCCAAGCTCATGGGGGTCGAGTCCCAGGGCATGATCCTGGCCGCCGGCGACGCCGAGGCCCAGGCCCTTCTCATGCCCGGCACGCCCGTCCCCCCCGGCACCACCATCCGCTGAGCGTCTCGTCCGTGACCGACCCCCGCCCCACCCTCAGCGAGCGCTTCCACGAGGAGACCAAGTACGTCGTGGGCGGCATGGACCGCTTCCGCATCGGCCCCACGTGGCGCGACACGTCGAGCCCGTTCAAGAGCTACCACGCCGAGAACGTGATCGACCTGATCGGCTACCTGCCGTTCGAGCGCCACCCCTTCACCGGCGGCCCCATGCCCGCGGCCACCGCGCCCGAGGGCAGCCCGGGCCTCGCCGACGTGTCGCGCCTGTTGTTCTTCACCAACGGCGTGACGGCGATCCTGCCCTTCCCGGACGGCACCCGCCACTACCTGCGCGCCGCCCCCAGCGCGGGCGCCCTCTATCCCACGGAGGTCTACGTCGCCCTGCGCGATGTGCCGGGCGTGGCGGACGGCGTGTACAGCTACCTGGTGCGCGACCACGCCCTCGTCCCCGTGTGGGAGGGCGACCCGTGGGAGGCGCTCGAGCTGCACACCTTCGGCCACCCGGCGGTCGCCGCCTCGCGGGTCGTCCTCATGCTCTCGGCGGTGTGGGCGCGCAGCGAGTGGCGCTACCTCGAGCGCGCCTACCGCCGCATGCTCCTGGACACGGGCCACGTCCTGGGCAACGCCGTGTGCCTCGCCCCCGCCACGGGGCTCGGCGCGTTCCCCGTGGGCGGCTTCCGCGACGGGCCGCTGAACGAGCGCCTCCTGCTGAATCCGTCCGAGGAGGCCCTGTTGTGCCTGGTCGCCCTGCCGCGCCTGGACGCGGTGGACCTGGACCTGCTGGGCGCCGGGCCCCTCCCCTCCAACGCGCGGGAGCCGGCGCCCGACCCGGAGGCGGACATCAGCCGCATGCTCCACCGTGCCTCCTGCATCGCCGGCGAGGCGGCACCCGCGCCCGGCACCCCGGACGCGGCCGCCCTGGAGCAGTTCCACGCCGACGCCGAGCGCATCCCCCTGGAGCACGGCTGGATCGACTGGGAGCGCGGCATCGAGGTGGCCTCCGTGGCGCGCCGCTCGGCCCGGCGCCTCGCGCGGGCCCCCATGCCCCTGGAGCAGCTCGCCACCCTGCTCTCCTACGCCTACCAGCCGTGCCTCCCCCAGGGCCCCGAGGGCGCCCTGCCCCAGGCCCTGGACCCGAGCCTGCTCAAGACCTACATCGTCGTCCACGACGTGCCGCCCCTGGAGCCGGGGGTCTACTATTACGTCCCCACCCGCCACGAGCTGCGCCTCGTCCGGACCGGCGCGTTCCGGGACGAGAGCCGCCAGGTCTGCCTGGACCAGGACCTGGGGGGCGACGCCGCCGCCCTCGTGGTCCACGCCGCCGACTTGAGCGCAGCCGTGGCGCGCTACGGCGAGCGGGCCTACCGCTACCTCCACCTGGACGCGGGCCACATCGGCCAGCGCCTCAACCTGGGGGCCGTGGGCCTCGAGCTCGGCGCGTCCGGCATCGGCGGCTTCTACGACAACGACGCCACCGCCCTGATCGGCGCGCCGCCCACGGACGGCATCGCCTACATCACCTGCCTCGGCGTGCCCCCGGCCGGAACCTGACGTGCCCGCCCACCTGATCGTCATGGCCCGGGAGCCCGTCCCCGGGCAGGCCAAGACCCGCCTCGCCGGGGCGCTGGGTCCGGACGGCGCCGCGCGCCTCCAGGCGGCCCTCGCCCTGGACCTGTGCGAGCGCCTCTCCGGCCGGTTCGAGATGACCGTGGCGGCGGACCCGGACCCCGGCTCGGCCTTCTTCCAGGAGGTCGCCCAGCGCACCGGGGCCAAGCTCGTCCCCCAGGGCCCGGGCGATTTGGGCGCGCGCATGGCCCGGCTCCTGGAGATGTGCCTGCGGGCCGGCGACCCGGCCGCGCTCCTGATCGGCACCGACCTGCCCGCCCTGCCCGAGGGGCACCTGATCGCCGCCGCCGCCGAGCTGACCCGCCACGCCCTGGTCCTGGGGCCCGCGGCGGACGGCGGCTACTACGCCGTGGGGGCCGCCCGCAGCGCCCTGTTGCGCTGGGACACGGTGTGCGCCCGGATGTTCACGGGCATCGCCTGGGGCGGCCCCTCGGTCCTGCACGACACGCTGGTTCGCGCCGACGGCTCCGGCACGCCCTTGGACCTCGCCCTCGGCCCCGCGTGGTACGACGTGGACGAGGCCCGCGACCTGGCCCCCCTGATCCGCCACGTCGCCTCCGGCAACCCTCCCGACCTGCCCCGCACCCGCGTGGTGCTGACGGAGCTCGGCCAACTGTGACGGCACGGGCGGGCATCTACGTCTCGCTCCCCTTCTGCCTGTCCCACTGCCACTACTGCAGCAACCCGGCCGGGCGCTTCACGGACGGCGGCGCCGCGCGCTACCTGACAAGAATCCGGGACGACCTGATCGCCGCCGCGCCGGACTGGGCGAACCACGTCGTCGACACGGTCTACCTGGGCGGCGGCACCCCCACGCTCTACGCCCCGCGCGACCTGGGCGGCCTTCTGGACCTCGTCGCCGCGCGCTTCCGGGTCGATCCCGGCGCGGAAATCACGACCGAGGCGAACCCGGAGACGGTCACGCCGGACGCCGCGAAGGCGTGGCGCGCCACCGGCCTGAACCGCATCAGCATCGGCGCCCAAAGCTTCTCGAAGGCCCACCTGAAGGCCCTCGGGCGGCGTCACGGGCCCGAGGCCGTCCCCGCGGCCGTGGCCGCGGCGCGCGCGGCGGGTTTTTCCAATCTCTCCCTCGACCTGATCTTCGCCCTCCCGGGCCAGACCGCCGCCGAGTGGCGCGCCGACCTCGCGGCGGCCATCGCCTTGGGCCCGGACCACCTGTCCGTGTACGGCCTCACGCCCGAGGAGGGCACCATCCTGGGCGACCGGGTGATAGCGGGTCGCGTCACCCTGCCGGACGCCGCCACCTACGCCCATCGCTATCGCGCCGCCGTGCGGACGCTGGCGAGGGCGGGCTACGCCCGCTACGAAGTCTCCAACTTCGCCAAGGATGGCCTCGCCTGCCGCCACAACCTGCGCTACTGGCAGGGCGGCGACTACCTGGGCGTCGGCGCGGGCGCCGCCTCCCACCGGGCCGGCGCGCGCCACCTGTGGCCGGACGACCCGGCCGACTACCTGGCCGCCGCCCCCGGCGAGGCGGAGGTGCTGGGCCCGTCCGAGCGCGCCGTGGAGATGGCCATCTTCGGCCTGCGCACGGCCCGGGGCATCGCCTTCCCCGAGGTCCGGGCGCGGACCGGCGCCGCCCTGCCCGCCGCGGCCCGGGCGGCCCTGGCGCGCCTCGCGGACCAGGGCCTCGTGCGCCTGACGCGGGACCGCTGCCGCCCCACGGCGCGGGGGTTCCTGTTCACGGACGCCATCGGCGAGGCCCTGGCCCTCACCCACGCCGCCTGAGGGTCTCCAAGCCCCTGTCTCGACACCAAAAACACCCGGGCGGCCACGATTTGGTACGCTATAAGGAATCCCCCCTGGACTGCAGAGGACGGCGGACCGCGGCGCGGGAGTGAGGTCCGATGCGCAGGCACATCCTGATCGTCGACGACGAGGAGCTGTTTCGCGAGATCTGCCGCGAGATGCTCGAGGAGCGCGGCTACCGCGTCTCCCTTGCCGCCGACGCCCCCGTCGCCCTCGCCATCCTCAAGCGCGAGCCGGTGGACCTCCTGGTGGCCGACATCACCCTGCCGGGCATGGACGGCCTGGACTTGATCGACAAGGTCCACGCCCTCCACCCCGGCCTGCCCGCCATCGTCATCACGGGCTTCCTGAACGAGCAGAACATGCTGCGCTCCCTGAACCTGGGGGTGCGCGGGTTCCTCACGAAGCCGTTCTTCTACGACGAGCTGTTCGTGGCGGTGGAGAAGGCCCTGGAGCACTCCCAGGCCACCCGCAACGAGCTGCTCATGCAGCACTACCGCCCCATCATCCACTTAGGCGAGGAGATCCTGGCGGCGGACCAGGAGTCCCTGTTCTCCACCACCCTGCGGACGGTCCTCCGGATCGGGGTGCAGCAGACCGGCGCCACCCACGGCTTCATCGCCGTGCCCCGGGACGGCGCCGGGCGTTTCGACCTGGCCGCCGCCGTGGGCTTCGGCCCGGAGGACCAGCCCCACATGGCGGGCTACCTGGAGGCCGTGCGCCGGGCCGTAAGCGGCGACGCGGGCGAGATCGACTCGCCCGACCTGATCCCCGGCATGGTCGCCCTGGCGGTGCGGATGCCGGGCGGCGGGCCGCGGCGGGGCGCCCTGGTCCTGGCCCGCCCGAAGAACGACGAAAGCTTCGGTGACGAGGAGCTGGGCCTGGCCCGGCTGCTGGCCGTGCAGGCCGCCATCGCCATGCACCACCACGACTCCCACGGCCGCGCCGTGGAGCACTCCCACGACGCCGCGCGGACCCTCGTCGCCCTGGCCGGTGCCCTGCTGCCCCCCACCTCCGGCCACCCCACCGGCCAGACGCTCACCGCCCTCGCCGCCGTGGGGGCGCGCGTGGCCGAGGCCCTCGGGTGCGCCCCGGAGGCGCGGCGCGCGGTGCGCCAGGCCCTCACCTTCCACAACCTGGGCAAGGCCTTCCTGCCCCCCGAGCTGCTCACCCGCAAGGGTCCCCTCACCGCCGAGGAGTGGCCGCGCATGCGCACCTATCCGGCGAAGGGTGCCGAGGTCCTGGAGCGGGTGGAGTCGCTGCGCGCCGCCGCGCCCCTGGTGGCGGCCCAGCGCGAGCGCTTCGACGGCGCGGGCTACCCGGCGGGCACCGCCGGCGAGGCGATCCCTCTGGGCGCCCGGATCGTGGGCCTCGTGAGCGCCTGGGGCGCCATGACGGCCGTCCGGCCCTACCGCGACTCCCTGAGCCGCGACGAGGCCGCGAAGGCGCTCAAGGCCGAGGCGGGGGGGGCGCTCTGCCCGCAGGTCGTGGACGCTTTCTTACGCACCTCGACGGCGGCGTCCGAGGCCGCCGGCGCCAAGGGCTAGCCGAATCGAATCAGGAAATCGGGGGGCGCGTCAGGCGCCGACGCGGGCGGGGGCGGGGCTGCGCACGGCGCACAAATCGGTCAGCACCTCGCGCACCGGCACGATGGCCTTGGAGCGGGCCAGGTTGGTGCCGGTGAAGAACAGGCCGTCGTGGGTGTCGCCGCGCTGCGCCCGGTCCAGGGCGTGGGCGATGCAGAAGGTCTCCTTGTCGTCCCGGCACAGGCACTTGCGCAGGCAGTTGGCGAAGCACTGCATGTGGAAGTCGCCGGTCTGCTCCTCCACCCGGTGCACGAAGTCCGTGGCGACGGCGCGCCCGGGGAGCCCCGCCGGGCTGTCCACGATCACCACGTCGGCGGGCGTGCGGTCGAGGTACTGGGCCTTGAAGTTGTCGTCCGCGTCGCACTCGTGGGTGCAGATGAAGCGCGTCGCCATCTGCACGCCCGAGGCCCCCTTGGCCATGATGCGGTCGATGTCGTCCCGGTTCCAGATGCCGCCCGCGGCCAGGACCGGGATGTCGTAGCCCTCCCCGGCGAGGTACACGCAGATCTCCGGGATCACCTTCTCCAGCTCGTACTCCGGGTTGCCCAGCTCCTGCCGGCGGGCGCCCAGGTGGCCCCCGGCGGTGTTGGGGTTCTCCACCACGAAGGCGTCCGGCAGGCGGCCGTGTGCGTGCTCCCAGCGCCGGCACATCAGGCGCGCCGCCTTGGCGGTGGAGACGATGGGCACCAGGGCGCAGTCGGGATAGTCCTTGGCGTAGGCCGGCAGGTTGAGGGGCAGGCCGGCGCCGCTGATGATCACGTCGGCCCCGTTCTCGGCCGCCGTGCGCGCCATGGCCTCGTGGTCGGTGATGGCCACCATGCAGTTGACGCCGATCACGCCGTTCGGCGCCGCCTTGCGCGCCATCTCCAGCTCGTCGCGCAGGGCCAGCTTGTTGGCCGCGAAGTAGTCCTTCTTCTTGTGGTAGTAGGGCGAGTTCAGCCCCAGGGCCACGGCGGCGATCACGCCCACGGCCCCCTCCCGGGCCACGGCGGACGCCAGGCGCGAGGCCGAGATGCGGATGCCCATGCCGCCCTGGATGATGGGCAGGCGGGCCACGTGGCGCCCGATGCGCAGCGGCGGCAGGTCGGTGACGATGGGCTCCTCCGGGCCGCCGCCGTCGGTCGGCGCCGCCGGGGGCGGCGTGTTCGCGTTGTCTTCGATCATGGTGGGATTCCCCTCCCCAGGGGGTCCAGGGTTATCGGTCAGATTAGCACAGTCCCCCACGCAGTGCCCGAAGCCGCGCCCG
>CAZGRJ010000041.1:9919-12022 GCA_964528115.1 uncultured Nitrospirales bacterium | reverse complement strand
GCCCGAAGCCGCGCCCGGGGGCCCGGACGGACCGCCCGAATCCCGCGCGTCTCGGGCCTTTTCGGCGCCCCCGGCCCCGGTCACGCCGCGCCCCCCAGGAGCAGGTCGTACAGGTCCAGGAGGCGCGCCTCCTGGGCCTCCCACGAGTAGCGCTTCTGCCGGACGATCGCGACGTTGTGCAGCAGGCGGTCGCGGTAGGCCGGGTCCAGGCAGGTGCGGCCCAGGGCGTCGCCCAGCTGCTCGGGATCGGCCGGGTCCACCAGGGTGCCGACGTTGTGGGACCAGACCAGGCGCTCGATCCCCGGCAGGTTGCTCGCCACCACCGGCACCCCCGCCATGAGGAACCCGAACAGCGCGTCCGGCAGGTCGTACAGGGCCCGCTGGGAGGTGTCGGCGGGCAGGACGAGCCCGGCGTGGAACGCCGCCAGGGTGGGAACGAGATCGGCCTCGGCCACCTCCAGGCGGTGCAGACGGCCCCGCAGGCGGTTGCCGTCGCGCCCGGACGCGGCCTCGTCCCATACCGGGTCGGCCTGGCCCGGGTTGACGGCCACCAGGTCCAGCTCCCGCACCCGGCCCACGGCCGCCAGGAGGGGCCCCAGGGGCACGTGCTCGGGGCCCACCAGGGCCACGGCGGGGTGGCCCGGGCGCAGGACGTCGGGCACCCGGGGGCGGACCGCGTCGGCGAACGGGTATGCGGCATAGATGGGCACCACGGGCACCCGGTGGAGCTTCAGCTCGCGCTGGAGGAACTCGCCGAACACGTAGCCCGGGCACAGGACCGCGTCCACCCGGGTGGCGTGAAGCCACTCCCCCACCTTGGACTTGAGGCCCCACAGCCACCCCCGAGGCCCCGCCGGCCGTGTCTCGGTAGCGGCCTCGGGCGCGAAATCGGCGCCGGGCACATCGTACACGAGCCGCGTCCCCTCGCCGATCCGCCCCGCCAGGCCCCCCAGGGCCGCGCGGCCCGCCACGTGGACCACCCGCGCCCCGTCCAGGTCCACCCCCTTGTAGGCCTCCGGGCGCGGCTCCGGCGCCCCCGGCTCCGCCTCGGGGGGCAGGCAGGCGACCGTGCGCACGGCCTCCGGGAGCCCCTCCGGGCGCGGGACGCCCTCGGCCGTGTAAAGCGTGACCGTGTGCCCGGCGCCCGCCAGGCTGGTGGCCATGAGGGCGGCGCGCCGGTTGTGCCGCTCCGGGTGGGCGACGACCATCGCGACCCGGGCCGGCGCGGCCGCCTTGCGCGCGGTCATGAGAGGAACGGAGCGGACTTGAACGTGCGGGATCGGAACGTCACGGGCCGATTATAGGGGGGCCCTTCCGGGCTGGTCTATGTGAGAGCGCTCGGCCCGCGAGCGGACCTCGCGCGCGCCTTGCGGGCCCGGTCGGGGGCGTTTGACCGGCCCCGCGCGGCGGCCTTATTCTGGTGCGCACCGATCTGGAGCGTGTCCGCGCCGCATCGCCCGAGGGAGGGGGCGGCGCCGCAACGAGACAAGGAGTCCCCGATGCCGAAGCCCAGCCGTCACGTCCTCGTCTGCACCAACACGCGCCCTCCCGGCCACCCGCGCGGCTCCTGCGGCGAGAAGCGCTCGCCCGAGCTGCTCATGAGCTTCATGATGGAGATCGAGAACCGCGGCCTGTTCCAGGACGCGATCGTCACCGGCACCCAGTGCATCGGCCCGTGCGGCATGGGGCCGATCGTGGTGGTCTATCCCGACGGCGTGTGGTACCGGGGGGTCACGGCGGGCGACGTGCCCGAGATCGTGCAGCAGCACCTGGTGGACGGCAAGCCGGTGGAACGGCTGGTCATGCCCGACGACGTCTGGGGCTGAGCGCCCCGCGCCCGCGCCAGGGGGCCCTAGCGGCCCCGGCGCGTGGGCGATCTGCGGATCTGCCGCACCGGGCGGCCGTGGCGCTCCGCGTGCGCCGGCGCCCCGCGGGTCACGCCCGCGTCGACGGCGGCCAGGGGCTCGTCGTCCGCGTCTTCGTCCCCCATCGATTCCTCCGGCGTCGATTCTTCCGACAACGCCTCGTCCGACATCGGTTCCTCCGACATCGAATCTCGCGACATCGAATCTCGCGACATCGGCTCCTCCGACACGGGCTCCT
>CAZGRJ010000041.1:0-9819 GCA_964528115.1 uncultured Nitrospirales bacterium | reverse complement strand
GGCTCCTCCGACACGGGCTCCTGCGCCACGGGCTCCCGGTTCGCCGGCGCCTCGGCCGCGGGGGCCTCGTCCACCGGGGCCGGCTCGGCCGGAGCGGCCTCCGCCTCCTCTCCGAGCGCCTCGGGCGCGGCGGCTTCCGCTTCGGCCTCCGGTGCCTGGGGCGCGGGGCGCGAGCCGTTGCCGCCCACGGCCGCCGGGAGGGCGTCGCCGGTGAGCGTCGGGTGCAGGTCGCAGAACTCCTCGAACAGCCCCCGGGCCAGCTCGCGCCGGTCGATCCCCTCCGGGGCCACCTGGATGTCGAGCTTGGCGAGGTTCAGGTCGAATTCCACCTTCGCCAGGGTGTCCGGGTCCATCCCGTAGTCGTGCATCATCTGCTGGATCTCGCCGGGCGTGCGCCGGAAGCGCTTGGCGACCTCGCCGATCCCCGCGCCGCGGTACGTGCCGTCGGGCATCAGGCCCATGAAGTACGCGCAGAAGAGGTCGAACGGGTCGATGGGACCCGAATCGGGGACCTCGTAGGGGGTGGAGAACGCCTTGCCCCTGCGCGGGCTCGGCATCACCGGAGGGCCCTTGTGACCTCCGTGTCGTGGGCCGCCGCCTCCGCCGCCCCCGCCTCCGCTGCCCCCGCCGCCGCGCGGGCGCCGTCTGCCGCGGCCCCTGGAACCCTTGCCTTGTCCGCCGGAACCCATGTTCATTCCTTCATGCTCGTGTTCGCGCCGCTAGACGTTGAAGCGGAAGTGGATCACGTCGCCGTCGGCGACCACGTAGTCCTTCCCCTCCGAGTGCAGCAGCCCCGCCTCCTTGACCGCCTGGGCCGATCCCAGCCGGTCCATGTCCTCGAAACGCATGACCTCGGCGCGGATGAAGCCGCGCTCGATGTCGGTGTGAATCACCCCCGCCGCCTGCTCGGCCCGCGTCCCGGCCTGGATCGTCCAGGCCCGGGCCTCCTTGGGACCGGCCGTGAAGTACGTCACCCGCCCGAGCAGCGTGTAGGCCGCCCGCGCCAGGCGTGACAGGCCGCTCTCCGTCTGGCCCAGCTCGGCCAGGAAGGCGGCCCGGTCGTCCCCCGAGAGCTGGGCCAGCTCGCTCTCGATCCGGCCGCTGATGACCACCACCTCGGCGTCCCGCTCCCGGGCCAGCTCCCGGACCTGTTCCACCTGGGGGGTCTCGCGGCCGAGGTCGGCCTCGGCGACGTTCGCCACGAAGAGGACCGGCTTGAGCGTGAGCAGGTGCGCGTCGCGCAGGGCCTCCCGCTCCTCCTCCGCGAGCGGGACCTCCCGGGCCGACTTGCCCGCCTCGATGGCCGAGAGCACACGCTCGGTCAGGGCGAGGTCCGTGGCCGCCTGCTTGTCGCCCGATCGCGCCTTCTTCGTCAGGCGCTCCTTGCGCCGGGCCAACGACTCCATATCGGCCAGGATCAGCTCCAGGTCAATCGTGGCGACGTCCCGGGCCGGGTCCACCGAGCCCGCCACGTGGACCACGTTCGGGTCCTCGAAGCAGCGCACCACGTGCAGGATCGCGTCGGTCTCGCGGATGTGGGCCAGGAAGCGATTCCCCAGGCCCTCGCCCTGGCTGGCGCCCGCCACGAGGCCCGCGATGTCCACGAACTCCACCGTGGCCGGGATGATCTGGGCCGAGCCCGAGACCTCGGCGAGGCGCGTCAGGCGCACGTCCTCCAGCGGCACGACGCCCACGTTGGGGTCGATCGTGCAGAAGGGGTAGTTCTCCGCCGCCGCGCCGGCCGCGGTCATGGCGTTGAAGATGGTGGACTTGCCCACGTTGGGCAGGCCCACGATGCCACAGTTGAGCGCCATTCGGCTCCGCTTACCGCAACTTCAAAGGTCGATCGGCAAAAATTCAACCGCGCGGCCGCGCCGCGTCAGGGACGACTCGCGTCCCCCTTGGCCTTGGCGTGCACCCGGTTCCGGGCCGCCAGGAGACCCTCGGCGAGCAGGGCCTCGACCGCGTCGGCGCCCCGCTCCACCGTCTCCTTCGCCGCCTCCGCCTCCTCCGGCGAAAAGCGGGAGAGGACGTGGCCGACGACCTCCTCCCTGGCGCCCGGGTGCCCGACCCCGATCCGGACCCGGAAGAAGCCGGGGTCGCCCAGGGTCATGGCCACCGATTGGACGCCGCGGTGGCCGCCGTGGCCCCCCGCCTCCTTCAGTCGCACGGTGCCCAGCGGGAGGTCGATGTCGTCGTGCACCACGACCAGGCCCCTCGCCTGCCGCCCCATGCGGTTCCACAGGGCGCGGGCGGCCCGGCCGCTCTCGTTCATGAACACGCGGCTCACCGCCAGGTACACATGGCGGCCCGCCACGTCGCCGGCGCCGCCCCGGGCGGCATCGGACCCCTCGTCCAGGCCGATCCCCCAGCGCTTCGCCAGGAGCTCGACCACCGCGTGCCCGGCGTTGTGCCGGGTCCCCGCGTAACGGGAGCCGGGATTTCCCAGCCCCAGGACGACCTTCAAAACCTCTTACCCGCGCTCCTCGCCGGGGGCGGGGGCGGCGGGCTCGGCCGGGGCGACGCCCTCCGGGGCCCCCTCGGCGGCCGGCGCCGGGGTCTCCTCGGTCTCCACCCGGGGCGGCTGGACCGAAACCACGGTGGTGTCGGGGGCCGAGTGGGACCGGACGCCCTCGGGCAGTGCCAGGTCCGCCACGTGGATGGAGTCGCCGATCCCCAGGTGCGACGCGTCCACCTGGAGCACGTCCGGGATGCGATCCGGCAGGCAGTCCAGCTCCAGCTCGTGCAGGTGGTGCTGGAGGATGCCCTGCTCCTCGCGCACGCCATGGGGCGTGTCGCCCACCACCTCGAGCTTCACGGTGACGGTGACCTTGTGGCCCTTCTGCACCTCGTAGAAGTCGCAGTGGAGCACGGCGCCGGTGATCGGATCCACCTGGTAATCGCGGACGATGACCCCCTTCTTCGCGCCGCCGATGTGCAGCTCGATCAGGGCGTGGTCGCCCCCCTCGCGGGTGAGCAGCCGGGTCACCTCCCGGTCCGGGACCGCCAGGGCAACCGGATCCTCCACCCCGTACAGAACCGCCGGCACCATGCCGGCCGCGCGCAGCCGGCGCGCCGGGCCCTTGCCGGTGCCCTCGCGCGGCGTGGCCTCCAACGCCATCGTCGCCATGTTAGAACGCTCCTTGGTCTGCCAAATGGTTCCAGGCCTTACGGGGGCCCGGTCAAACGAACAGGTTGCTGACCGACTCCTCGGCGTGGACCCGCATCACCGCCTCGCCCAGGAGCCCCGCGATCGACAGGACGGTGAAGTGCTCGTAGCGCTCCTCCTTCCCGTTCAGGGGGACCGAGTCGGTCACGATGAGCTCGTCCATGGGCGAGGCCTTCAGCCGGTCGATGGCGGGCCCCGAGAGCACCGGGTGGGTGCACGCGCCGTACACCTTGAGGGCGCCGCGCTCCTTGAGGGCGTGGGCCGCCTGGGCGATGGTGCCGCCGGTGTCGATCATGTCGTCCAGGATCAGGACGTCGTGCCCCTTCACCTCGCCGATGATGTTCATCAGGTGGGCGCTGTTGGGGGCGTCGCGGCGCTTGTCGATGATGGCCAGCGACGCATCGAGCTTCTTGGCGAAGGCCCGGGCGCGCTCGGTGCCGCCGGCGTCGGGCGAGACCACCACCAGGTCGGTGAACTTCTTCTTGCGCAGGTAGTCCAGGAGCACGGGCTTGGCGTACAGGTGGTCCACCGGGATGTTGAAGAAGCCCTGGATCTGGCCGGCGTGCAAGTCGAGGGTCAGCACCCGGTGGGCCCCCGCCACGGTGATCAGGTCGGCCACCAGCTTGGCGGTGATGGGCACCCGGGGGGCCGACTTGCGGTCCTGCCGGGCGTAGCCGAAGTAGGGGATCACGGCGGTGATGCGCTTGGCGCTGGAGCGCTTGAGCGCGTCGATCATGATCAGCATCTCCATGAGATGGTGATTGATCGGGTAGCTCAGCGTCTGGACGATGAAGACGTCGGAGCCGCGGACGTTCTCGTCGATCTGGACCATGATCTCGCCGTCGGAGAAGGCCGAGACGGTCGCTTCCCCCAGGGGGATGCCGAGGGAGAGGCACATCTTCTCCGCCAGCGGCCGGTTGGCGTTGCCGCTGAAGATCTTGAGCCGATCCTGGACCGTGTCGTGGCTCATGTGTGCCGTCCGTGTACCCCTGCCTGTCCGCCCCGTTGCGCCCCGGGTTCCTTTTCGGCCGGAACGCACCGCGCGCGGAGGTCCCGGCGCCGCGTGGCTGGGGCGCCAGGATTCGAACCTGGGAATGCCAGAACCAAAATCTGGTGACTTACCGCTTGTCGACGCCCCAATACCGAACGCGCCGCGTGACCCTAAGTCCCGTGCCCTATTGCCCTATCGACCTATTCAAGACCCCTCGGCCGCCGTCAGGGGAACGATCCACAGGTTCCAGTGAGGTGGGGGGTGCAGGCGCCGTCCGGTCTCCTCGAGCACCGCGCGGGAGTCGGCCAGGCAGAACACCGCCGCGCCGCTTCCCGTCATGCGCGCCTCACCCCCTCCCGCCTCCCGCAGGGCGGCCAGGGCCTTCCCGATCTCGGGCGCCACCCGGCAGGCCGCCGCCTCCAGGTCGTTGAAAAACGCCGCGACCGGGGCGGACTCCGCGCCCGGGGCCTCGGCTCCGGGCCCGGCTGCCTCAGGGGCGGGGCTCATTATTGGCGCGCCGGCCCGGGCTGTCAATCCCATGGCCTCGCCCACGACCTCCCGGGCCTTGTCGTGGGCGGCGTAGACGGCCGCCGTGGAGACCGCCACCCCCGGGTGGACCAGCAGGCACCAGGTGCCCGAACGGGGCGGCACCGGCGTCACCCGCTCCCCCCGCCCCCCCACCCGCGCGGCCCCGCCATACAGGAAGAAGGGCACGTCGCTGCCCAGGGTCGCCCCGATCCCGGCCAGGGTCGCCGGGCGAAAATCCAGTTCCCACAGGCGGTTGAGCCCATTCAGGACGGCCGCCGCGTCGCTGCTGCCGCCCCCCAGGCCGGCCCCCGCGGGGATGCGCTTCGTGAGGTGGATGCGCGCCCCCCGCCCGGCGGCCGGGTGGCCCAGGGCCTCGAGGTGCTCCCGAAGGGCCCGGGCGGCCTGGAGGCAGAGGTTCTCGGGGCCCTCCAGGGCCTTTTCCGAGCAGGTCAGGGTGAAGCCCCCCCCCGGGGCGTCCTCCAGGCGCACCTCGTCCGCGAGGCCCACGGTGTGGAAGACGGAGTCCAGGTCGTGGTAGCCGTCCGGGCGCCGCCCCAGGACCCGCAGGTACAGGTTGACCTTGGCCGGGGCCGCCAGCGTCAGGGAGCCGGGCACGGGAGTCATAAAGAAGGGGGCCACGGGTCGTCCCGTGGCCCCCGGTTCCGATCGCCCAGGGTGAAACCAGTCAGACCGAGTAGTACATCTCGAACTCGACCGGGTGCGGCGACATGTTGAGCCGCGTGCACTCCTCGCGCTTGAGCTCGATGTACGAGTCGATCGTGTTCTGGCTGAACACGCCGCCCTTCTTGAGGAAGTCCTGGTCGGCCTCCAGGCAATCCAGGGCCTCGTCGAAGCTCGCGGCCACCGTGGGCACGCCCGCCAGCTCCTCCGGCGGCAGGTCGTACAGGTTCTTGTCCATCGGGTCGCCCGGGTGGATCTTGTTCTCGATCCCGTCCAGCCCCGCCATCAGCATGGCCGTGAAGCCCAGGTAGGGGTTGGTGGTGGCGTCCGGGAACCGCACCTCCAGCCGGCGCCCCTTGGGGCTGCTGGCCGAGGGGATGCGGATCGAGGCCGACCGGTTGCGGCCCGAGTAGGCCAAAAGCACCGGCGCCTCGAAGCCCGGCACCAGGCGCTTGTAGGAGTTGGTGGAGGCGTTCGTGATGGCGTTGAGCGCCTTGGCGTGCTTGATGATGCCGCCGATGTAGTAGAGCGCCTCGTCCGACAGCCCGGCGGGCCCGTCCCCGGCGAACATGGGCTTGCCCGCCTTCCAGATGGACTGGTGGCAGTGCATGCCGTTGCCGTTGTCGCCCAGGAGCGGCTTCGGCATGAAGGTCGCGGTCTGGCCGAACTGGTGGGCCGTGTTGTGAACGATGTACTTGTAGAGCTGCAGGGTGTCGGCGGTCTTGAGCAGGGGGCCGAACTTGAAGTCGATCTCCGCCTGGTTGGCCGTCGCCACCTCGTGGTGGTGCCACTCCATTTCCATGCCGCAGGCCATCATGGTCAGGACCATCTGGGTGCGGATGTCCTGGGCCGAGTCCACCGGCGGCACCGGGAAGTAGCCGCCCTTGATGCCCGGCCGGTGGCCGAGGTTGCCGCCCTCGTAGTCCTTCTCCGAGTTCCAGGCCGCCTCCTCGCTCTCGATCGCGTAGAGGGCGCCGGACATGCCGCTCTTGAAGCGCACCGAGTCGAAGATGAAGAACTCGGCCTCGGGCCCGAAGTGGCACACGTCGCCGATGCCGGTGGACTTCAGGTAGGCCTCGGCCCGGCGGGCGATGCCGCGGGGGTCCTTCTCGTAGAGCTCACCGGTGTAGGGGTCGTAGATGTCGCAGGTGAGGATGAGCGTGGGCTCCTCGGTGAACGGGTCCATCAGGGCCGTCTCGGGGTCCGGCTTGAACACCATGTCCGAGGCGCTGATGTCGCACCAGCCCGCGATGGACGAGCCGTCGAAGCCGAAGCCCTCCTCGAACGCGTCCCCGTCCAGGCGCTGGATGGGCGCCGTGAGATGCTGCCACTTGCCCCGGGTGTCGGTGAAGCGGAAGTCCACCACCTTCGCCCCGTTCTCCTGGGCCATTCGCAAGACTTCATCCGGTGTCATGTAACCCGTGCTCCTTGTTCGGTATCCGAGGGCAACCACCTGGCGTCCCCGGGATCGGGCCGCCCGTCACAAGCCGGGCGAGGCGCAAAATCCCCCCGCGTCCGGACGGGGCGGTGCCGTGTTGACCCCAATATCGGCCGGAGGTCCCAACAAGAACCGTGCCAACACATCGCATCACGCACCATCCATCGGGCCCGCGGGGGCCGGTGACGACGTAATGCGCCACTCTAGCAAAAACCATCGGCGGCGGGAAGTGGCCCGGCGTCCGGTTCCGGGGCGGGGCCCGGCGGAGAGGGGTTCCCGGAGGATCGGCACGAACCGGTACAAAACCATACCACTACGTATGAAATCCTACGTATCGGGCGGAAATCGGCCGGGGGCGGGCGGAGGGCGGCCCGGGGCTGGAATCCTCGGGGGGCGATCGGTACTCTATGCCGGAGCCGTCGCCCCGGCGCCGCCGGCGCAACCGGGACGCGGCTGGCACAGTCGCGGAAGGCATGTCCATGTTCGACGAGACGGTGACCGCCTGGGAGTACCGGGTGGAGCACCTCAGCGAGGTCCAGGTCGCCAACCAGCTCAACTTCATGGGCAAGGAGGGCTGGGAATTGGTGACCGTCTTCCACGTCCCGGACGCCGAGTACCCCTACGAGTGCTTCTTCAAGCGCCCGCGCGCGGCCCGCTACTGACGAGGCCGCCGTGCCGGTCGCCACGCCCGACGTCGAGCAGGAGCACCGCACCGGGACGCTGCTCGCCCCCCTCTACCACGTCGTCCTGCTGGACGACGACGACCACACCTACGAGTACGTCATCCGCATGCTGGGCGCCGTGTTCGGGTTCGACCCCGACCAGGGCATGGCCCACGCCCGCGAGGTGGACCGCGCCGGCCGCACGATCGTCCTGACCGCGAGCCGGGAGCTGGCCGAGCTCAAGCAGGAGCAGATCCACGCCTTCGGGCCCGACCCCCTCCTGCCCCGCAGCCAGGGGTCCATGAGCGCGGTCCTGGAGCCCGCTTGAGGCGAGCCCGCGCCGCCCTCCCGGGCCTCCTGGCGCTTGTCATCACCTTCCTCGCGGCACCGTCCGCCCTCGCCGCCGGCGCCTACGCCCCCGACCTGCACTGGCGCACCCGCACCACCGCCCACTTCGCGATCACGTACCACCAGGGCCTGGAGACCTTCGCCCGGGAATTCGGCGACCTGGCCGAGGCCGTGTACACGCGGGAGACGGAGCGCTTCCACTGGCATCCGGGCCGGACCCACGTGGTGCTCACCGACCAGACCGACTTCGCCAACGGCCTGACCACCGTGATCCCCTACCGCCTGGTGATCCTGAACGTCACGCCGCCGTCCGCCGACGTGGGGCTCGAGCTGAACCCCCGGGTGTGGGACCGCATGCTCTTCGTCCACGAGTACACCCACGTCCTCCACGCCGACCAGGCCTCGGGCCTGCCCCTGGGGCTGCGCACGGTGTTCGGGCGCATGCCGCTCCTGTTCCCCAACCTCTTCAACCCGCCCTGGATGCTGGAGGGCATGGCGGTGCGCGAGGAGACCCTGGGCACCGAAGGGGGGAGAGGCCGCGGCCACGGCGCCCTGTTCGCGGGCATCCTGCGGACCCAGGGGGCCGAGGACGCGATTCCGCCCATCTCCAAGGCGGACCACTTCTTCCACACCTGGCCCGGCGGCCGCGCCCCCTACCTGTACGGACAGGGCTTCCTGTTCGACCTGGCCGACCGCAAGGGCCCGGACGCCCCCCTCTCCCTGATCGAGCACTACGACGACAACCTGATCCCGTTCCTGCTCGCGGGCAACTACTACCAGGCCACCGGCGAGGGCATCTCGGACGCCTGGGACGCCTGGCGCGCCCGGGTCACCGAGGCGGCCAGGGCCTTTCCCGGCGGCCCACCGGACGGGGCCGTGCGCCTGACCGACTCGGGCTACACGACGGGCGGCGCCCGCTTCGCCCCCGGCGGCGGCGTGCTCGCCTGGTCCGAGGCCACGCCCAACGACCATGCCCGCATCCTCGTCGCCCCGGGCGCCGACGCCGGGGCCGCGCGGGAGCTGGCGTGGCGCAACGCCAACCGCGACCTCGCCTTCACGCCGGACGGGACATCCCTCGTCTTCTCCCAGCCCGAGCTGGCCGACAGCTTCCGCCTCTACGACGACCTCTACCGCGCCGACCTCGCGCGCGGGAAGGTCCGCCGCCTGACCCGCGGCGCCCGCCTGCGGGAGGCGGACGTGGGCCCGGACGGCCGCATCGTGGCGGTCCAGGCCGGGCGCCCGGCGCCGGGCGACACGTCCCTGGTCCTCCTGGACCCGGAGGCGCAAGACCCGCCCACGGTCCTGCTGGCCCTCGGCCGCGAGACCGTCTTCGGCCACCCGCGCTTCTCCCCCGACGGCCGCACCGTGGCCCTCTCGGTCTGGCGCCCGGACCGGGGCCGCCACATCGCCCTGGTGGACCTCGCGACGGCCGACTACCGCATCGTCACACAGGGCCCCTCGAACCACGCCCACCCCGCCTGGAGCCCGGACGGCCGCTACGTCCTGTACACGGACGACGTCTCCGGTGTGTTCGACCTCTATGCGTTGAACGTCGCGACCGGCGCCCGCTTTCGCATCACCCGCGAGCTGGGCGGCGCCTTCGCGCCCGAGGTGGCCCCGGACGAATCGGCCCTCCTCTACACGCGCCTGACCGCCGGGGGCTACGACCTCTACCGGATGCCCTACGACCCGGCGTCGTGGGAGGCGGCGTCGGCCGCACCCTCCGCCGATCCGCCCGCCGCCGATCCGCCGCCTTCCGTGGCCGCAACCGACGCCCCGTACCACCCCTACCCGGCCGCCCTGCCGCGCTTCTGGATCCCCGTCGCCTACGAGGAGACGCCGGACAGCTTCTACGGCCTGGTCACCCTCGGCACCGACCCCCTGGGGCACCACGCGTACCTGCTCCAGGCCGCGGCGAACGCCCCGGAGAGCCTGTTCGAGGGGTATCTCACCTACATCTACGACCGCTGGCGCCCCACGGTGGTCCTGAACGCCAGCCAGG
>CAZGRJ010000040.1:13739-19795 GCA_964528115.1 uncultured Nitrospirales bacterium | reverse complement strand
TGCGTGAGTCAGGCGCGCGGGCGGCCCCCGGTTTTGCGGGCACCGCAACGGCACGTCCCGCACCCAGGCAGCGGAGGAAACGGGAACCATGCCGAGTCCAAGCCGATCCCGCGGCGACGCGGGCTTCACCCTCATCGAGCTGATGATCGTGGTGGCGATCATCGGCGTGCTGGCGGCCATCGCCATCCCCTTGTACAACTCCCACATCGTCAAGTCGAAGCAGGTGGAGGCCGCCACCACCCTGAGCACGGTCTACACGAACGAGGTCCTCTACCTGAGCGAGAACGGCACGTACAGCGGCGACCCGGTCGCCATCGGCATGGACATGAACGGCAAGCAGCTCTACTCGGCGATCGCGTTCACCAACGTCACCGCCAACACCTACACGGCCACCATCACCGCCGACCTGGACGGCGACGCCACCGTCGACGAGTGGGTGCTCACGGAGGCCAACAAGGCCCCCGTCCATACCTGCAACGACGCCAACAACCTGGACGACACCGGCAACCCCTGCTGACCGGCGGCCTTTCGGGCTCCGCGCGCGCCGCCGATAGGGGGGCGTGAGACCGCGACCGTCCAAGCCCGTCACCACGCCCGCCACGCGCGAGCCCCGTATCCCGGTGCCCGTGGCCCTGCGGGCGGCGCTGCTGCTGTACAACGGCAAGGAGAAGGTGTGCGGCTGGGTGCGCCGGATCAGCACCGGCGGCATGTACCTACAGAGCCGCGCCCGCTTTCCGGGTGAGACCGAGGTGATCGTCGAGACGCTGGTGTGGGAGGGCGATTCCGCCCGCCCCCTGTGCCTGAAGGGGTGGGTCGCCTACGAGGACCGGCGCGGCATGGGCATCCAGTTCGAACCCCCGCCGGAGCCGGTCCTGGCCGACCTGCGCCGCGTCATCGCCCGCTTCGAGACCCCCCAGCCGGCCTGAGCCCCGAAATTTTTCAGCGCCCGGGAACCGCCGGCCTGGATCGCGCGTCTAAGGGCGGTATCCCGGGGTACGTCCCCGGGCTTCACAAGGGGTCGCCGTGTCATACCGAAGGGGCCGGGCCGTGCAAACGAACGAGTTGACTTGGGGCCATGGGGACCGTGGGGACGCCGCCGGTGAGGTCCGGGTCTGGGACCCGCTGGTGCGCGTCTTTCACTGGGTCCTGGCCGCGGGCGTGACGGCGGCCTGCGTCACCGGCTGGCGCCACCGCGGCATGGAGCTGCACGAGGCCGCCGGCTACCTGATCGGGGGCCTCTTGCTGGTGCGCGCCTCCTGGGGCGTGTGGGGCAGCCACTACGCCCGGTTCCGCAACTTCCACGTCCGCCCGCGCCTGGTCCTCTCGTACCTCGCCGCCCTGGCGAAGGGCCGCGCCGCGCGCTACCTGGGGCACAGCCCGGCCGCCTCGGCCATGGCCCTGGGGCTGCTCCTGGCGGTCCTGCTGGTGGCCGGGAGCGGCGTCCTGGCGGCCGGCGTGATCGACCTGGACGGGCCGTTCGCCTTCCTCTTCCCCCTGTTCAGCGACCGGGCCGCCCTGGCGGTGCGGGAGGTGCACGACGCGGCGCCGTGGGTGCTGCTGGCGATGGTGGTGTTCCACGTCCTCGGGGTGATCGTCTCCAGCCGCCAGCACGGCGAGAACCTGACCCGCGCCATGCTCACCGGCCGCAAGCCCCTCGCCACCGCCCGCCACGGCGGGGTGCCCCTTGACGTATCCGGTGCCGTATCCGGGAACGTATCCGGTGCCGTCTCGGGCAAGACGCCCGGTCCGGCGGACCGGCCGTGAATGCCCGCCGCGCGGCGCTGCCCGCACTCGCCCTGGCTCTGACCTTGACGCTCCCGGGCGCCGCCCTGGCCTCGGGCCTGACGGCGATCGCCGACCCGGTCTGGTCGGTGGTGCCGGACAACCCCACGCTCACCATGCCCCCGCTGCGCCTCGCCCAAGCGGAAGGGGGTATGGACGCGGACGGCAACCTGCGCATGCACGCGGGCCCGGGCGACGAGGAGACCTGGCACGCCCCCTGGCTGACGGGCAACAAGCTGCACCAGTATCTCGGCATCGGCTCCCTCCTGGCCGCGGGCCTCGCGGCCGTGACCGCCCCGGAGAGCGAGGACGGGGGCAGCACCAACGACTCGAAGGGCTTCCACCACTACGCCGGCTGGACCGCCGCGGGCCTGGCGGGCGCCGCCGTGGGCACGGGCCTGGTCTTCCACCTGGACGACATCCGCCTGCGGGACGGTTTTTTGGACCCGGACAACCTCCACGCCCTGCTCGGCATCCTGGCCACGACCGCCTACTTCGTCGCCGTCACCAGTGCCCCCGACACGAGCCACGCCGGCATGGGGATCGCCGGGGCCGCGGCCATGCTCATCTCCATCAAGCTCGCCTGGTAGCCGCATGCAAAAGCAACTTGTTCGAGCCGCCATCGTTCTCGCCCTCGTCGCCGTCCCCGGCATTGCCCTGGCCGCCGACCCGGCCGCCGTCACCCAGCTGCTCGACCAGTACCGCCAGGAGGGCGCCGCGGGCTTCGACGCCGCCCGGGCGAAGGACGACTGGACGAAGGAGCACCCGGCCGACGACGGCAAGATGCGCAGCTGCATCACCTGCCACGGGAGCGACCTGACGAAGCCCGGCCGCCACGCCAAGACCGGCAAGGTGATCGACCCCATGGCGCGCTCGGTGAACCCGGACCGCTACACCGATGCCAAGAAGATCGAGAAGTGGTTCAAGCGCAACTGCAAGTGGGCCTGGGGGCGGCTCTGCACGCCGCAGGAGAAGGGCTCGTTCCTGATGTTCCTGAAGGACACGTGACGGTGGACATGCGACGCTGGGCCGTGCTGGCCGGACTGCTGGTGCTCGGGACCCCCGCCGTGGCCGCGGCGGACGATTCCCCCGGCGGCTCCGGAGGCTTCTTGGACGCCCTGTTCGGGCGCCACAAGGAGGTGGAGCCGGTGCACAACGACACCTACGAGGAGGAGTGCGGCGCCTGCCACTTCGCCTACCAGCCGGGCCTGCTGCCGCGCCGCTCGTGGGACAGGGTCGTCGCGCCGGACGCCCTGGAGGACCACTTCGGCGACGACGCCAGCGTGGAGGAGCCGGTCCGCAGGGAAATCGCCGCGTTCCTGGACGCCCACGCCGCCGACGACTCCTGGTACAAGCGCTCCATCAAGGTGCGCCGCTCCATCCCCAAGGACGAGGCGCCCCTGCGCATCACCGACGTGCCCTACATCCGCCGCAAGCACGCCGACCTCGACAGGGCGCGGGTGCAGGACAACCCCAAGGTGAAGTCCCTCGCCAACTGCGCGGCCTGCCACCGCGAGGCCGCCGACGCCGTGTACGACGACGACACGGTCTCCATCCCCGGCTTCGGCCGGGACTGGTAGGGGCGCCTCGCGCCCAGGGGGGAACGGGCTTCGCCCGGGTCTGCCGTGCGCGGGGCCGCCGTGCCCCTCGTGGCATAATCCGGGCCGATGGACGCCCGGGGCCACCTTCTCGAAACCCTCGCCGCTTACCGCCCGGCCGCGCCCGGGGACGGGGAGCGGCTCGCCCGCCTGACCGCGTTCGTGCGGGGAGAGCCCGACTGCTTCTCGCGCAAGACCCCCGAGGGCCACGTGGTGGCCTCGGCCTGGGTCGTGGACCGGGCAAGGGGCCGGGTGCTCCTGCACCACCACCGGCGCCTGGAACGCTGGATGCAGTTCGGCGGCCACGTGGATCCGGAGGACGCCGACGTCCTGGCCGCCGCCCGGCGCGAGCTGGCCGAGGAGGCGGGGATCGCGGGGGCCCCGGTCCTCGGGGAGGGGATCTTCGACCTGGACGTGCACGACATCCCGGCCAGCCCCAAGGAGGCGGCCCACCTGCACTTCGACGTGCGCTTCGCCTTCGAGGCCGATTCCGACGGCGACGCAGTCGTGTCGCCCGAGGCCCTCGACCTGCGCTGGGTGCCCCTGGCCGAGGTCGGGCGCCTGGCCCCGGAGCCGTCCCTGTTGCGCATGGTGCACAAGACCGGGGCCCTCCCACCCGCCGGTCTGCACTGAGGCGTGGGCCGAGGCGTGGGGCGACGGACCGGATCGGCGGCGCTGGCCCTGGCCCTCGTGGCCACGCCGATGCCCGCCATCGCCGAGGGCCTGTTCAGCGCCCCGCCCCCGCCCCAGGGGACGCTCTGGTTCGACGTGGGGGCGGACACCACGGACGCCCTCGACGCCCGCATCGAGCTCGACGTGCGGGCCGGCGAGCGCACCCTCGTCCGCCTGGGCACCGGCGGCTCCTACATCCCCACCCCCAGCGCCAACGTGGAGGCGGGCTACGTCCTGGTAGGCGCCCTGGTGGACACCTCGCCCGGCACCACCGTCGGGGGCAGCTACGAGTTCTGGGGCCAGGAGGACACGCTCACGACCCACACGGTGGCGGGCTCCCTCACCCTGCGGGGGCGGGCGGGCTCCCTCTCGATCATGCCCCAGGCCCGCCGGATCGTCCTCTACCGCCAGCTCGTCCGCACCGGCGCCCGCACCGAGGAGAGCACCGGGCGCGGCCTGGACCTGCTCGGCACCCTGTACGGCCCGGGCGGCTGGGAGTGGACCTTCGGCGCCGCCGCCTGGAACTACACCGGCAGCTCGAGCACCCTCCAGATCCGCACCCTGGACACCCGCACCCTGGATACCCGCACCGTGGACGTGCAGGTGGCCGTCGTGCGGGTGGACTCCCAGGTCCTGCTGGCCCCGGCGGCGGGCTTCCTGGAGCGGCGCGTGTCGGCCGAGGCGGCCTACGACTTCGGAGCGGCACGCCTCGGCGCGGAGGGGAGCGCCACCCGCTACGTGACCGACGCGAACCTGACCTACGGCACCGCCCTGCGCCTCTATCTGCCCATCGACGCGCACCAGGCCATGGAGATCCGCGCGGGGCGCCTGTTCGGCGGCGACTTCGGGCCCGTCACCTACGGCCGGCTCGCCATCGGCTACAGCTGGTAGGGGGGAGCGGGTCGGCGGGGGATGGGGGACGCGTGGCTCAGACCCCCCGCTCGCGTTATAGTCAGGCCCCGTCCCGTTTTTCGCCCCACCGCCCGATGGAGGAGGAACCCGTGCGCCCTTGGGTCCGCGTCGCCATCCCGCTGCTTCTCCTGCCTCTTCTCGCATTGGGCGGCTGCCGCTGGCCGTGGGAGTCGGACGCGCCGGAGGGGACGCTGACCCTGCCGGGCACGGTGGAGGCCCACGAGGCGCCGCTGGCGTTCCAGGTGGGGGGGCAGATCACCGTCCTGCACGTGGACGAGGGCGACCGGGTGAAGGGCGGGCAGGTCGTGGCCGAGCTGGACCCCGCCGACGCCCGCCTGGCCGCCGCCCGCACCCGGGCCGACGCCGAGGCCGCGCGCCAGGCCCTGGCCGCCATGGAGGCGGGGACCCGGCCCCAGGAGGTGCGCGTGGCGAAGGCCGCCCTCCAGCACGCCGAGGCCGACCTGACCCTGGCCCGCACCGAGCGCGACCGCGCCAAGGCCATGCGGGCCCAGGAGGCCGTCCCCCAGGCCGAGCTGGACCGGGCCGAGCAGCAGTTCGCCGTGGCCGAGGCGGCCCGGGCCGAGGCCGCCGAGCGCCTGGAGCTGGCGAAGGAGGGCCCCCGGGTGGAGGACGTGGCCCGGGTCCGGGCCGAGCACGCCTCCCGCGCCGCCGCCGCCGACGAGGCCGAGCGCCGCCTCGCCTATACGAAGCTCGTCAGCCCCGTGGACGGCGTCGTCACCCTGCGCCTGGCGGAGCGCGGCGAGGTCCTCCCGGCGGGCCGGCCGGTCTTCCGCGTCGCGGAAACGAGCCGCCCGTGGATCCGCGCCTACCTGGACGAGCCCGAGCTGCCCAAGGTGCGCCTGGGCCAGGCGGCCGAGGTGCGCGCCGACGGCCTGCCGAACGCGGTGTGGAAGGGGCGCCTCGCCTTCATCGCCCAGGAGGCCGAGTTCACCCCCAAGGTGGTCGAGACCCGGGAGCTGCGCTCCGACCTCGTGTACCGCATCAAGGTGGAGGTCGAGGACCCCGAGGCCGCCCTCAAGATCGGCATGCCCGTGGACGTGCGCCTGGACCTCCAGGGCACGCCGTGACCGC
>CAZGRJ010000040.1:0-13639 GCA_964528115.1 uncultured Nitrospirales bacterium | reverse complement strand
GTCCTCGTGGACGTGGACCTCGACGTGGCCGAAGGGGAGATCCACGGCCTCGTCGGCGCCGACGGGGCGGGCAAGAGCACGCTCCTGTCCCTGTGCATCGGGCAGTTGCCGTTGCAGGGGGGCGAGATCGAGGTCCTGGGCCGGAAGCCGTCGGACCCCGCCCTGCGCGACGAGATCGCCTACATGCCCCAGGGCTTCGGCCTCTACATGGACCTGTCGGTGCACGAGAACGTGGCGTTCTTCGCCGACCTGCACGGCCTGCTTAGGCACGAGGCCGAGCGCCGGGTGGCGGACCTGCTCGCCCGCACGGGCCTGCACGGCTTCGAGGGGCGCCGGGCGGGGGCCCTGTCCGGTGGCATGATGCAGAAGCTGGCCCTGGCCTGTGCCCTGGTGGCCGAGCCCCGCGCCATGTTCCTGGACGAGCCCACCACCGGCGTGGACCCGCTCTCGCGCCGGTCGTTCTGGAAGCTCCTCGACCGGGTGCGGACGGACGGGGTGGCGATCCTCTACGCCACGGCCAACATGGATGAAGCGGAGCGCTGCGACAAGGTGAGCGTCCTGGAGCAGGGCCGCGTGACCCACCAGGGCACCCCCGCCGGGATGGTCGCCGCCGCCGGGGCACCCCTCGTCGGCGTCTCGGGCCCCGGCGTGCGCGAGCGGCGCGGCGCCATCCGCGACCTGCCCGGCGTGCGCCTCGCCTTCCCCGTGGGGCCCGCCCTCAAGGTGTGGCTCCTCCCGGACCGGGACCCGGAGGCGTTCGCGGCGGACCTGGCCGCCGTCGTCCCCGGGTGCGAGGTGAAGCGGCTGTATCCGACCCTGAACGACCTGGTTCTGCGTGACCTGGCCGTGGACAAGGCTCGGGAAGACAGGGCCGCGGCCGGATGACGCCCGAAGACTCCGCCGACGAGGTCGTCCGCGCGCGTGGCCTGACCCGCCGCTTCGGCACCTTCACCGCCGTGGCCGGGATCGACCTGACCCTCTCCCGGGGCGAGGTGTTGGGCCTGTTGGGCGCCAACGGCGCGGGCAAGACCACGGCGATCCGCATGCTGTGCGGCACCCTCCCGCCCACGGCGGGCGACGTCCGCGTGGCGGGCATCGACATGGTGCGCCACGCCCGCCGGGCGCGGGGCCGGATCGGATACGTGGCCCAGCGCTTCGGCCTGTACGACGACCTCACGGTCACCGAGAACCTGGAGTTGCAGGCCGGACTCTACGGCGTCACCGGCGCCCGGCGCGCGGACCGCATCGCCTGGGCCCTGGGGGAGCTGGACCTGGAGCCCGTGAAGGACGCCCTCTCCCGCACCCTGCCCCTGGGCTTCAAGCGCCGCCTCGCCCTGGCCGCGGCCCTCCTGCACGAGCCGGAGGTGCTCTTCCTGGACGAGCCCACCTCCGGCGTGGACCCGAACGCCCGCCAGCGCTTCTGGGAGCTGATCTACGCCATCGCCGAGGGGGGCGTCGGCATCCTGGTCACCACCCACTACATGGACGAGGCCCTGTTCTGCGACCGCCTGGGCCTCATGCACGCCGGAAGCATCGTGGAGGAAGGGACCCCCGATGTACTGCTGGCGCGGCCCATGTCCACGCCCATCCTGCGCCTGCGCTCCCCGGACTGCGCCGCCTGCGCCGAGCTGCTCACGGGCTGGGACGAGGTGCGCGAGGTCGTCCCCCACGCCGGGGAGCTGCGCGTCCGCCTGGAGGCCGGGGCCGACCCGGCGGCGGTCGGGGAGCGCGTCCGCGCCGCCGCCCGGGACCACGGCACCACGGTCACGGCCCTGGAGCCCGCGGTGCCGGAGCTGGAGGACATCTTCGTGGCCGTCCTGGAGGAGGCCGGCGAGGGCGTGGAGGCGGCGGCGTGAGGCTCCAGCACGTCCGCGCCATGGCGCGCAAGGAGTGGCGCCACCTGATGCGGGACCCGCGCAGCCTGGCCCTGATCCTCCTCATGCCGACCATGCTGCTGTTCCTGTTCGGCTACGCCATCCGCCTGGACGTGAGCGAGGCCCCCATCGGCGTCCTCCAGCAGTCCCCGGACGCCGTCTCCGAGGCCCTGACGGCGCGCTTCGACGCCAGCAACGCGTTCCACGTGGCGGGCCGGTTCGGCGACATCCGCACCCTGCGGGACGCCCTGGCCGCGGGCGACGTCTGGGCCGGGCTGGTGATCCCCCGAACCTTCGCGGGCGACCTGGAGGACGGTGACGCCCGGGTCCAGCTCCTGTTGGACGGCGTGGACGCCAACACGGCGCGCCTGCTGCGCAACTACGCGACTCTGATGGTGACCGCCTTTGCCGCCGAGCGCGGCCGGGGGGCGCCCTTCGTGGTACAGGACCGGGCCTGGTTCAACCAGGGGCGGGAGAGCCGCATCGGCATCGTGCCGGGGGTCATCGCCATCGTCATGGCCGTGATCGGCGCCCTCATGACGTCGCTCACCATCGCGCGCGAGATGGAGTCGGGCAACCTGGTCATGCTCCGCACGGCGCCGCTCACCCGGGCCGAGTTTCTGGCGGGCAAGCTCGTGCCGTACTTCCTGATCGGCATGGCCGACCTGGCGGTGGCGACGGCCGCGGCGTCCTGGATCTTCGGGGTCCCCCTGCGCGGCCCCGTGACCGGGCTGATCGTCGTCTCGGCCCTGTTCCTCCTGGTGGTGATGCTCCAGGGGGCGCTGATCTCGATCAACACGGGCAACCAGCTGCTGGCGAGCCAGGTGTCCCTGATCTCCACGTTCCTGCCGGCGTTTTTGCTCTCGGGATTCATCTACGCGATCGACAACATGCCGACGGCGCTGCAGTACATCACCCTGATCGTGCCGGCGCGCTACTTCGTGGCCCTCTCCCGGGTGATCTTCCTCAAGGGCCTCTCGCCCCTGGTCCTGTGGACCGAGGTGGCGGCCCTGACCGTGATGCTCCTCTTGCTCATGCGCGTGACCCTGGTGCGCTCGCGCAAGTTGGGGCTCCTGCCGTGAGCAGCATGGCTCCCCACGCCCCGGCGGCTCTCGTGCGCCTGAAGGCCCTGCTGGCCAAGGAGTTCCGCCAGCTCCTGCGGGACCCGCGCATGCGCTTCTTCGTGGTGGTGCCGCCGATCGTCCAGCTCATGGTGTTCGGCTATGCCGCCACCTACGACGTGCGCCACGCCGACGTGGCCCTGGTGGACGAGGGCCCCGACGCCGTGAGCCGGGCCCTCGTCCGCGACGTGGCGTCCACCGGACACTTCACCCTGCACCGCTACCCGGACATGGCCGCCGCCGCCGACGCCATCGACCGGGGCAAGGTACGGGCGGTCCTGCACTTCCCCGTGGACTTCGCGGACCGGGGCGCGGTGCAGGTGGTGGCGGACGGCTCCGACTCCAACAGCGCCCAGATGGTGGCCGGCCAGCTGACGGCCGCCCTGCTCTCCGCCGCCACCCGGTCCGGCGCGAGACCCCCCGCGGTGCAGGTGGAGGAACGGGCCTGGTACAACCCCAACCTGGACGACCGGATCTTCTTCGTCCCCGGCATCATCGCCAACGTGGTGTTCGTGGCCACCATGAGCCTGATGGCCATGACCGTGGTGCGGGAGCGCGAGCTGGGCACCCTGGAGCGCCTGCTCGTCACCCCCGTGGGGCGGCTCGAGTTCGTCCTCTCCAAGATGCTGCCGGTGGCCGCCGTGGGGCTGTTCGACGTGGCCCTGGTGGCGACCGTGGCGGTGGCCTGGTTCGGGGTGCCGTTCCGGGGCTCGATCCTGGCCCTGTTCCTGGGCGCGGCCCTGTTCCTCATGAGCAGCCTGGGGCTGGGCCTGCTCATCTCCAGCTACGCCGGCACCCAGCAGCAGGCCATGCTGCTGTCGTTCTTTTTGATCATGCCGGCCATCGTGCTCTCGGGCTTTGCCTTCCCCATCGCCAACATGCCCTACGGCGTGCAGCTGGCCACCTGGCTCGATCCCCTGCGCTACTTCCTGATCGTGATCCGGGACGTGTTCCTGAAGGCTGGGGGCCTGTCGGACCACCTGTTCCAGTTCGCCATGATGGCGCTCCTGGGCACCCTGGCCCTGGGGCTGAGCATGGCCCGGGTCCGGTAGCCCCTCAAAGAGCTAAAGTTTTTCCCCGTTTTTTCCGGTAAGACCCTGAAGCGGTCCGGGCAACGCCCGGGCTCGCCGCGATGGGTGCACCGCCGGCCTTCCGGGCCGGCCGCCGAGGTCGATGGCCCCCATGGGGGAGCCGTCGGCGCCATGGAATTTCTCGATTTTCCGGCCGGTTCCACGACCGGAAGCCCGGCCGGGCCGCCCGCCGGACCGGCCGCAGGGCCCGGGGCGGGCGAACCGCCCGACGCCCGCCTGGACGCGGGCATCGCCGCGAGCCTGGCCCGCGACGAGCGGCTCAAGTGGATCTACGACCTGTACTGCATCGGGCAGTCGGTCGCCCGCCTGAGCCCCGAGCGCGTCCAGCAGCAGGTCCTCGAGCACATCATCCAGGGCTTCTCGGCCTCCTCCGGGTGCCTGGCCACCACCGACCCGGACGGCCGCACCCTCACCATCACGGCCGCCGTGAACATGCCCACGAGCGCCATGGGGGCGAGCATCCGGTTCGGCGACCGGATCATGGGGCGCGTGGCCCAGGAGGGTTGCCCCCTGGTGCTCAACGGCGACCTCTCCGCCGACCCGCGCCTGAAGAACGGCAAGCGCTTCGACAACCGCCCCGCCTCGGCCCTGTGCTGGCCCCTGGTGAGCGACGACCGGGTGATCGGGGTGGTGAGCATCAACCGCCAGGCCGCCGAGGGCCCGTTCGACGAGTCGGACCTCCAGCACGGGCAGGCCATGGTCAACATGATGACCATGTCCGTCGAGAACGCCCTCCTGCACGCCGAGCAGCGCCGCCGCATCGCCGAGCTGGCCCGCCTGAACGGCGAGCTGCGCGAGAGCCACGAGCGCCTGGACGAGGTCCACAACCAGCTCGCCCAGTCCGAGAAGATGGCCTCCATCGGCCAGCTCGCCGCCGGGGTGGCGCACGAGATCAACAACCCGGTGGGCTACGTCAACTCCAACGTCGCGAGCCTCCAGGGCTACCTGGAGGGGCTGTTCCGCCTGATCGACGCCTACGAGTCGGCCGAGACCGTCCTCGCCGGCGACCCCCTCGCCCTGGCCGACGTCCAGGGCATCAAGAAGGAGCTGAACCTGGACTTCCTGCGCCAGGACGTGGGCTCCCTCATGGACGAGTGCCGCGAGGGCCTCTCGCGGGTCAAGGAGATCGTGCTCGACCTCAAGGACTTCGCCCACTCGGGCACCGGCGAGTTCGAGTCGGCCGACCTGCACAAGGGCCTGGAGTCCACCCTGAACATCGTCCACAACGAGCTGAAGTACAAGGCCGAGGTGGTCCGGGAGTACGGCGAGCTGCCGCCCGTGGAGTGCGCGCCCGGCCAGCTCAACCAGGTGTTCATGAACCTCCTGGTCAACGCCGCCCATGCCATCGAGGAGAAGGGGACCATCACCGTGCGTACCGGCAGCGACGGACACGAGGTCTGGGTGGAGGTGGCCGACACGGGGACCGGCATTCCGCAGGAGAACCGGGCCCGCCTGTTCGACCCGTTCTTCACCACCAAGCCGGTGGGGCAGGGGACCGGCCTGGGCCTCTCCCTGGCCTACGGCATCGTCAGCCGGCACGGGGGCCGCATCGACGTGGACAGCGAGGTGGGGAAGGGCTCCACCTTCCGCGTCACCGTGCCGGTCCGGCGCGCGCCGCAGGACGCCCCGTCCGCCGACCCGGAGGAGGCGTAACGTGCACGAACCCTTCGACCCGTCCACCCCCCCCGACACCGCCCGGGCCGACGACTGGGGCGACGTCCTCCTGCAGGCGTCGCCGGACCCCGCCACCATCCTGTGCGTGGACGACGAGCCCAACGTGGTCTCGGCCCTGGCCCGGGTCTTCCACCGCGAGCGCTACCGCGTCCTGACCGCGGGCTCGGCGCGCGAGGCCCTGGAGATCCTGGAGCGCCAGCCCGCCGACGTGGTGGTCTCGGACATGCGCATGCCCGAGATGGACGGCGTCGCCTTCCTGGAGGAGGTCTCCCTGCGCTGGCCCCACGTCGCCCGCATCCTCCTGACCGGCTACAACGACCTGAGCACGGCCGTTGCCGCCATCAACCGGGGCGAGATCTTCCGCTACCTGTTCAAGCCGTGGGACGACGCCGAGATGCGCCTGACCGTGCGCCAGGCCCTGGAGCGCCAGGAGACGGAAAAGGAGCGCCGCCACCGGCACGACCTGGCCCGGCGCCGGGTGGCGAGCCTGGCGGTCTCGAACGACGACCTGGAGGAGCGGGTCGCCGACCGCACCGAGGAGCTGCGCCGCGCCGAGGCCTCCCTGCGCCGGACCCACACCGCCCTGGAGGCGGCCTACGTGACCACCGTGCGCCTGTTCGCGAGCCTGGCCGAGACCGGGGTGGACCCCAACCGCGGCCACGGCCGGCGCGTGGCGGACGACGCCCAGCTGATGGCCCTGAAGCTCGGCTTCGACCCCATGAGCGCCCGCAACGTCCTGTTCGCCGGGCTGTTGCACGAGATCGGCCGGGTCGCCCTGCCGCGCCCCTTGAGGGCCAAGCCGGACGACTGGCTCACGGACGAGGAGGCGGTTCTGGTGCGCGGCCACCCGCTGGTGTCGGAGGCCATGCTCATGGGCCTGCCGCCCCTGCACGACGCGGCCAAGCTGGTGCGCCACCACCACGAGCGCTACGACGGCGCCGGCTACCCCGACGGCCTGAAGGGCGAGGAGATCCCGATGGGGGCGCGCATCGTCGCCGTGGCGAGCGACTTCCACGCCCTGTGCGCCGGAACCCTCACGGGCGAGGCGACCCCGGGCGACCAGGCGGCCGCGTTCGTCATCGAGCAGAAGGACTTCCGGTACGACCCGGTCTGCGTGGACGCCTTCATGTCCATCACCGGGCGCGACAAGGAGACCGGACGCCGCCTCCAGGACGGCACGCCCCAGGAGGTGGTCCTGCACCCCGACGGCCTCCGGCCCGGCATGGTGCTCGCGGCCGACCTGATGACCGACCAGGGCGTCGTGCTGCTGACCCGTCACCGGGCCCTCGACCAGTCCCTGATCGACCAGCTCCGCGAGTTCGAGCGCGAGGCGGGCTGGAGCCTCCAGGTCCTGATCGCGCCCGACGCAGGAGGCTTCTCGTGAGCGAGACCCGCATCCTCATGGTGGACGACGAGGAGAACATCCTCCGCGCGCTGCGCCGCGCCCTGGCCCCGGAGGGGTATCTGGTGGAGGACTTCACCCGGCCCCAGGCCGCCCTGGAGCGCGCCCGCAGCGTGCACTTCGACCTGGTGCTGTCGGACTACCGCATGCCGGGCATGGACGGGGTGGCGTTCCTCCAGGCGTTCAAGGAGCTCCAGCCCGACACGGCCCGGATCATCGTGAGCGGCCAGACCGACCTGGAGGGCCTCCAGGCCGCCATCAACCAGGCCGAGATCTACCGCTTCATCAGCAAGCCGTGGGAGCAGTACGACCTGCGCACCACCATCCGCCAGGCCCTGGCCCACCGTGCCGTCCAGCTGGAGAACCGGCGCCTGGCCGACCAGGTGCGGCGCCAGAAGAGCCAGCTCGACGAGCAGGGCCGCCTCCTGGATCGGCTGGAGAAGGAGTTCCCCGGCATCAGCGAGGTGCGCCGCACCCCGGACGGGGCGGTCGTGCTCGATCTCGACGAGTGACCCCGGCCCGTCAGCCGGGGGGCGTCCAGAAGCGCACGATGTAGTAGCCGCCCCAGACCGCGAGGCCCACGCACACCGCCCACAGCCACACGGGGACGTGGCCGGTGCGCTCGCGGATGCCGGCGGCCCGGTACACGTGCAGGGCGTCCTCGCCGTTCTCGTCCGGGTCCTGCGCCGGATTCCCTTTGGGCGTGTCGGGCCCGCTCATCCCGCGCCTCCCGTCCCGGCGGCCGGGGCCGCCGCCACGGCCGCGCCTTCCTCGGTCACCCGCGCCTCGATGTCGCCCCGGCTCGCGGCCGGGGAGAGGTCGTCCCACAGTTGGCGGCGCGCCGTGGTCACCTCGCCGGAGTCCAGTCCGTCGGCCTGCAGCTCGTCCACGTGGGCGGCGACCCGCAGGGACTGGACGTAGTGGACGATGTTCCAGATCTCGTCGGGCTTCACCTGCTCGCCGAACACGGGCATGGGGGTGCCCCCCACGCCCGTGTAGATCGTCTTGAACAGGTGGGCCGAGTCGTGCCCCAGCTTGACGCCCCGCGGCGTCCCGGCGGGCAGGGTGAAGTTGGCCGGGTGGGCGGCGTGGCCCCAGGTGTCCTTCAGGGCCCGCGAGATGGGGCCGTCGCCGTGCCCCTGCTTGCCGTGGCACAGGGCGCAACGCGCCTCGAACGACGTCCTCCCCGCCCGCAGGGCCGCCGTGGTCACGGCCGGCTCCTCCGGCACCGCGACGGCGGGCACGACTTCCTGTTTTTGCCAGCGGTCCGAGAAGGTCTTCACGTACTGGATCACCGCCATGCGCTCGTCCGTGGACAGGTTATACCAGGGCGGCATGGCCGTGCCCCACAGGCCGTGGGAGATCGTGATGTACAGGTCCGCGTCGGTGGGCAGCGAGTCCTTGCCGGGGGTGGAGCGGAACTTGAAGATGCCCTTCGTGAAGTCCCGCGGCTTGGGGTCCAGGAAGCGCGCCGACGGCCCGTTGCCGTCGCCCTCGACCCCGTGGCAGCCGATGCAGCGGCGGGAATAGACGTCACGCCCCAGGGCGAGGATCCGGTTGTCGGCGCCGCTCGCGCCGCCCGCCCCCACGGTGAAGGCCGCGCCGCCCCCTAAGCGGGTGGGGGCGAAGGTCTCGCGCCAGTCGCCGATGTTGGTGCCCAGCTTCTGGAGGTAGGCGACGAGCGCCTTGCCGTCGTCGTTGAGCTCCGGGGGCCCGTCGCCCCCGGATGTGGTGGTCGGGTCGAACAGCCAGGGGAAGCGCGGCATGATCGAATCGGGCACCACGTCGCGGGGGTTCCAGTGGTGCGCCGCGTGCCAGCCGTTGCCGTACTTGAGCCCCACGCGCGTCAGGTCGGGGCCGATGCGCCGGGTGGAGAGCAGGTGGGGCTGGTCGAACACGTACTCGCCGGCCTGGGAGACGGGCCCCCAGCGCCGGTCCTCGCCGGTCACGGGGCGCACGTACTGGGAGTGGCAGTACCAGCACCCCTCCCGGATGTAGACGTGACGCCCGCGCTTCTCCTGCGGCGTGTAGTCGGTGGCGCGGATCGTCAGGCCCGTGGCTTGGTCGGTCACGTCGGGGGTGTTCGTGGCGGTGGAGATGGAGGGCAGGATGCCCTGGGTGAAGACCGCCGTGCCGAAGAACAGGACGCCCGCGATCAGCACCACCCGCGACGGCGCGGCCACCAGGCCCCCCTTCACCTCGCCCGCCGGGCGCGCCTCGGTCGGCTCCTCCGGCTCCGGCGCCTCCGCGACGAAGGGCGCCCCATGGCGCGCCGTGCGGACCAGGTTGATCACGAACAGGAGGATGCCGATGTCCATGGTCGCGCCCGCCAGGGTGCGGGTGAACCACCACGGCTTCATCTCGACCACGGAGTCCACGAAGTTGGCGCCGTTCTCGAGCATGGTGCCCTGCACCAGGCCCTGGAAGACCAGCCCGACGAACATCACCGAGAAGCCCATGATGGTCAGCCACAGGTGCCAGCTCGCCAGGCGCGGGTGCGCCAGCTGCCGGCCGGTCAGGCGCGGCCACAGGTAGTAGATGCCGGCCACGATGAACAGGATGAACGCCCCGAAGATGGTGCCGTGGGAGTGGCCGATGACGAAGTCGCTGAAGTGGGTCAGCTGCTGGATCCGGCGCAGGGCCTCCACCGACCCCTGGAAGCAGCCGAACCAGTAGAACACCGCCCCGAGCAGGAGGAACTTGGCGGCGTAGGCATCCGCGTCCCTGCCCCCGGCGATCCGGCCCCAGCGCCCCATGGCGGTGCCGAAGAAGTTCACGGTCACCGCCCAGACCGGGATGATGAGCATCATGCTCGTCACGATGGAGACGGTCTGGGTGTGGTAGGGGATCGGGCTGTACAGGTAGTGGTGCGTGCCCACGAACGGGTAGAAGAAGGCGATGGTCCAGAAGCCGAGCAGCGAGAGCTTGTGGGCGTAGAGCGGCTTCTTCACGGCCAGGGGCAGGAAGTAGTAGATGACCGCCAGCCCCATGGGCGTGATCCACAGCCCCACGACGTAGTGGATGAACAGGCCGTGCAGGGCGGCGTTGTTGACCCCCGACATGGGGACGTAGGGCAGGATGATGTTGCCCAGGATCAGGTTCAGGACCGTCCAGACGAGGCCCGCCATGAAATACCAGAGCGAGACGTACAGCCCCCGCTCCTTGCGCCGAAACACGGTGACCAGCACCTGGGCCGTGAAGGTCACCATGACCAGCGCGCGCAGGATGTTGAACGGCCAGGTGAACTCGTCGGCCTCGAACCCGAGGTTGTGGCCCAGCAGGAACGAGGCGCTGCCGGCGAACAGGAAGACGTTCCACACCCACAGCTGCCACCGGCCCCAGTGGGCCTTCGCCATGGGGCGGCCGCACAGGCGCGGCACCAGCCAATAGCCGAGCCCGAGCACGGCCGTGGAGAAGGCGCCGAAGATCACGCCGTTGACGTGCACGGGCCGGATGCGCCCGAAGGTGAGCCACGGCTCCGTGCCCAGAAAGTCCGGGACGTGGAACTTGATGGAGAGCATGAGGCCGACCAGGGGGAACAGGGTCAGCCACACCAGGGCGGACCACAGCCAGGCCCGTACCAGGCGGTGGTCCACCAGCGCGTCGTTGTCGGCGTTCAGGGCCTCGGGGCCGTCCGCGGGCGTCGGGGTCATCCGTGATCTCCCATCGTGATCCGGGTCGGGTTCGGAGGTCGGTGCCCCGCCCGCGCGCGGTCCGGCAAGGCGTGAAAGTCAAGCATCCCCCCGCAACCGGTTCCGCGCAAGCGTTGTTCCCGCAGGGCAAAAGTTCCTGTTTCGCCGCCCGAACCCGCCGTGCTATTTTCGATTTCGTCCACCCGCCCGGGACGGCGTGGTGGGCGCGCCGCCCCGGGACGGGGCGGCCGGCCGCCGGATTCCCCTGTCGACGGGCCCGGCGGCACGCACCCGGGGGGATTTCCGGTCAAGGACGGACCGGTCGTGGAGGGGGCGATGGCGTTCAGCTTCGAGGCCCGCCAGGGCACCACGTTTCTTTACAACCGGGGCCTTGCCGGCAACGTGACCATTCTCCTGGACAACGCCCAGGTGACGGTCCCGGCCGCCGACCTGGTGGAGTTCATGGCCGAAGCGGCCGAGCCCGGCCAAGGGGCGCCGCCCCCCCGGGCCCGCGCCGCCGGGGAGGAAACGGCGGGCTGACCCGGCGTCCGGCCGCGCCGCCTCCGGCGGACGGGAAAGCGGGAATGGACGCGGCGGGGTGGACGGTTATCGATGGGTATGGAGGCGGACGCGCCGCAGGGCGCGGGTCGCCGTCTTCCGGCGACGCCGCCCATGGGCGGCGCGCCTTCGGAAAGGAGGTACCCATGTCTCCCGTTGTCGGATTCGTCATCCTCACCGGCCTGGCCAGCCTGCTCGTGCTGGGTCTCGGCCTGCGCACAAACCGGCGGGGCCGCCACACGCACCCGGGCGAGTCGCACACTGAGCACGGCCACGCCTACCACGGCGGCAACAAGGCCGCCTGACCCGATCCCGCGGGCCCGGACGCCGAACCGGCGGCGCCCGAGCCCCGGCATGCCCCTTTTTCCGGCCTGATCGGGTGTAATGGCGGCCCATGGCCGCCTACCGCCCGCTCCCCCTCGCCACCGACCGCACGCCCCCGGGCCTGGGCCACATCGTGGCCAACGAGGCGGCGGAGCGCTTCAGCTTCTACGGCATGCGGGGGATCCTCGTGGTCTTCATGACCACGTATCTGGTGGGCCCTTCGGGCCTCGCCGACACCATGGGCGAGGAGGAGGCGAAGGGGTGGTACCACCTGTTCGTCGCGGCGGTGTACTTCACGCCGATCCTCGGTGCCCTCGTCTCCGACGGGTTCCTGGGAAAGTTCCGCACGATCGTCGCCCTCTCCCTCGTGTACTGCGGGGGCCACGCCGCCCTCGCCGTAGACCACACGCGCCTGGGGCTGTTCCTGGGGCTTGCCCTCATCGCCGTCGGCTCCGGCGGGATCAAGCCGTGCGTCTCGGCCCACCTGGGGGACCAGTTCGGCGAGCGCAACCGGCGCCTCATCCCGGCGGCCTTCGGCTGGTTCTACTTCTCCGTGAACCTGGGCGCCTTCGTGTCGATCCTCCTGACGCCGTGGCTACTCGCCCACCGGGGCCCGTCCGTGGCCTTCGCCGTGCCGGGGGTGTTCATGGGGCTGGCGACGCTGGTCTTCTGGTCCGGGCGCCACCGCTTCGCCCACGTCGCCCCCGGCGGGCGGGCCTTCGTGCGCGAGGCCCTGGGGCGCGAGGGATTGCAGGCCATGGGGCGGCTCGTCCCCCTGTACGCCCTGGTGGCCGTGTTCTGGTCCCTGTTCGACCAGACCGGCGCCGCGTGGGTCCTCCAGGCGGAGCACATGGACCGGCACCTGCTCGGGATGGAGGTCCTCCCGGCCCAGGTCCAGGCGGCGAACCCGCTCCTCGTCATGGTCCTGATCCCGGTCTTCTCGCGCTGGGTCTATCCGGCCGTGGACCGCCTGTGGGCGCTGACCCCGCTGCGCAAGATCGCCGTGGGGATGTTCGGCGCGGCGGCGGCGTTCGCCGTGCCCTTGGGCGTGCAGCTCGCGATCGACGCGGGGGCGGTTCCCTCCATCGGCTGGCAGCTGTTGGCCTACGTGCTCCTGACCGCCTCCGAGGTCATGGTCTCCATCACCTGCCTGGAGTTCGCCTACACCCAGGCGCCGCCCACCATGAAGTCGTTCGTGATGGCCTTCTTCATGCTGTCCATCGCCGCGGGCAACCTGTTCACGGGGCTGGTCAACTTCCTGATCGAGGGGGAAGACGCCGCCGTGCATCTGGCGGGGGCGGACTACTACGTGTTCTTCACGACCCTGATGCTCGTGACGGCGGCGGCGTTCACCGTCGTCATGCGGCGCTACCGGGGGCGCACGTACCTGCACCCGCAGGTGGCCGCGGACGCCCCGGTCGGGCCGGGTCTGTAAGGCCGCGGCGCGAAGTTGTACCCTGATCGCGGCCGCCCAAGGGGGCGCGGCCGAGTCGGGCGAGGGGAAGGGCATGACGGAAGCGGTCGGGACGGATGCGGCGCCCATCGGCGAGATCGCCGAGGTGGAGGGGCCCGTCGTCGTCATCAGGTGCCAGCGGCTTCCGCCCCTGCGCCAGGCCCTGTGCGCGCGGCTGGACGGCGAAATCTACGTGTTCGAGGTGCACCAGCACCTGGACCGCCACCACGTCCGCGCCATCACCTTGCACCGCAGCGCGGGCCTCCGGCGCGGCCAGCCCGTGTACGACACCGGCGCGCCCCTCCAGGTGCCGGTGACGCCCGACTGCCTGGGGCGCATGCTGGACGTGTTCGGCGACCCCCTCGACGGCGGCGACGCCCTTCGGGCCGAGGCCGAGCGCAACATCCACGCCCCGCTGTCGCTCCAGTCCTCCGTGGGCGCGCAAGGCATCCTGCCCACGGGCATCAAGGTGATCGACCTCCTGTGCCCGTTCGTGCGCGGCGGCAAGAC
>CAZGRJ010000039.1:17527-19809 GCA_964528115.1 uncultured Nitrospirales bacterium | reverse complement strand
GGGACGTTCATCATCTCGGCCAGGCCGATCACCCGCTCCCAGCCCAGCAGCTCGCGGATCTCCTTCTCCCCCAGCTCGGCGCCGGCGGTCTCCATGTCCGTGGCGGGCACGCAGGAAGAGGCCATGACGAACAGGCTGAGGGGGATGTCGCGGCTCGACTCCAGGATGTAGCGGATGCCGGACAGGCCCAGGACGTTGGCGATCTCGTGGGGGTCGATGACGATGGCCGTGGTGCCGTGGGGCAGCACCGTGCGCGCGAACTCCGGGGGCGTCAGCAGGGAGCTTTCGAGGTGCATGTGGGCGTCGATCAGCCCGGGCAGGACGAAGCGCCCGCCGGCGTCGATGATCGTGTGCCCGTCGCGGTAGTCGGGGCCGATGGCGGCCACCGTGTCGCCCACGATGGCGACGTTGGCGGGATAGACCTCGCCCGAGGCCGTGTTGACGAGCTGTCCGCCGGTAATGAGGAGGTCGGCCGGCGCTTCCCCGCGGGCCACCCGGATCACCTGGCCCAGGGAGTCCTTATGGGGTGCCGCCTCGTTCCGCATGCCTCGCCGGCCTCGATCGGGGCCCGGAAGCCGCGTCCCGGACCCCCCAGATACGCGTAACCGGCCCTGGAAAGGCCGGTTATCCACAAACATACCGCCCAAACTCATCCCCGTAAAGGCGGGTTGTAAGCGCTTGTTTCAGCGCAGGAGCACGCCCAGGGTGTCGCTGTCCGGGTGGACCGTGGCGATGTCGTCTGTCCCGTTGCCGTCCAGGTTCCCCACGGCCACGGCGCCGGGGGCCGGGAAGATGCTCTGCGTCCGGGCCGCGCCGAACGTCCCGTCGCCCGCCCCGAGGAGCACGGAGAAGGCGTCGTCGCCCAAGTCCGTGACCGCGATGTCGGGGTTGCCGTCGCCGTCCAGGTCGCCGATCGCCACGCCCGACGGGGCATCGCCCACGGCGATCTGCGTGGCCGACGTGAGGTCCCCGGCGGCGGTGGCGGGCAGGACGGCCACGGCGTCCTCGGCCTTCAGGGTCCGGACCGCGTCGGCCCGGCCGTCGGCGTCCAGGTCGGCGAGGGCGAGATCGGCGTCGTCGCGCACGTCCAGGGTCGTGGTTTCGCCCGCGCCGATCGTGAAGGCGCCGCTCCCGTCGTTGATCCAGGGGGTGACCCAGCGCAGGTTGTTGGCGTTGGGCTGGAGGGAGACAGATGCCAGGTCCGCCGTGCCGTCCCCGTCCAGGTCGCCCGCCGCCACGTCGGCCGGGGAGGTGACGGCGCCCGCGTCCAGGTCGTCCAGGGCGGTGGTTCCGAAGGTCCCGTCGCCGTTGCCGTGGTAGGCCACCACGTCATCCGTCAGGAGGTTCGCCACCGCCAGGTCCAGAACCGTGTCGCCGTCCAGGTCGGCCAGGGCGGCGGAGACGGGCAGCGTGTTGCTGCCCAGGCTCACCGGCGCTCCCGCGACGATGTTCGCGGGTGTGGCATTGCCCATCGCCACGGCGTAGCTGTCGTTGTCGCGGTAGACGATCACCAGGTCGTCCCGGGAGTCCCCGTTCAGGTCGCCCACGGCCAGCGCCACGGCCCCCAGGAAGGCGCCGCCAGAGGGGGTGGGCGGCACGGCGATGCGGGCCGAAAGGCCCCCCGCGCCGTCGCCGAGAAACAGGCTGACCACCTCGTTCGTCGTGTCCCCCAGCTCGTTCGCCGTGGCGATGTCCAGGTCGCCGTCGCCGTCGAAGTCGCCGAAGGCCACGTCCCGGGGCGAGGGCCCGGTGGTGAATTTGCCCGCAACGGTCACCCGGGCGGTGCCCTCGTTCGAGTCGGCGGTGCCGTCGTTCACGGTGTAGCCCACGGTGTCCAGGCCGAAGAAGCCGCCGTTGGGCGTGTACGTGATCCGCAGGCCGCTCACGCTGGCGGTACCGTGGATGGGGGGCGTCGTGATCGAGAGGGTGTGCGTGTCCCCCGGGTCCGGGTCCGTCAGGACGTCCTGGACCAGCAGGTTCGATGTGGCCGTGTCGGGCAGGGTGGTGACCGCCAGGTCGCCCACCACGGGGGCGTCGTTCACGGGGCTCACGGTCACCGACGCGGTGCCGGTCACGAACGCCCCGGCGGCGTCCTGGACCCGGAACGTGAAGCTGTCGCTGCCGAAGAAGTCGGCGGCGGGCGTGTAGGTGAGGTCGGTTCCCGAGACCCCGGCGGTGCCGTTGGCCGCCTGGGAGACGATGGACAGGGTGTAGGTGTCGCCCGTGTCCGGGTCGTCCACGTCCACGCCGCTGCTGCCCGGGGTGTCCTCGGCGGTGGTGAT
>CAZGRJ010000039.1:0-17427 GCA_964528115.1 uncultured Nitrospirales bacterium | reverse complement strand
CCGGGTCGTCCACGTCCACGCCGCTGCTGCCCGGGGTGTCCTCGGCGGTGGTGATCGCCGTGGGGGGGACGATGGCCGGGGGATCGTTGACCGGCGTGACGGTGACGCTCGCCGTGCCCACGACGGAGAGCCCGCCCGCGTCGGTGGCTCGGAAGGTAAAGGAGTCCGATCCGTTGAAGTCCAGGTCCGGCGTGTAGGCGAGCTGGCCGCCGACCACGGAGGCCGTCCCGTTCGTGGGCTGGCCGACGATGGAGAAGGTGTGGGTGTCCCCCGGGTCCGGGTCCGTGACGGAGGGTGTGGCCGAGCCGACGGTGTCCTCCGCCGTGGTGATGCTGGCGCTCGTCGCGGTGGGGGCCTGGTTGGCGCCCGTGACGTGGATCGTCGCGGTGCCGTCCACCGACAGCCCTCCGGTGTCCGTGGCCCGGAACGTGAAGCTGTCGTCGCCCGCGAAGCCCATGTTCGCGGTGTAGATGAGCTGGCCGCCGGTGTCGTCGGCGGTGCCGTTGTCGGGCCCGTCCAGGATGGTAAAGCTGTGCATGTCCCCCGCGTCCGGGTCCGCGACGGAGGGGATCACCAGGGTCTGGATTCCGGCCTGGGCGGTGACCGAGGCGGTGGCGGAGGTGGGCGCGTCGTTGACGGGATTGACCGTCACGGTGGCCGCGGCCGTGGCCGTCAGGCCTCCCCCGTCGGTGACGGCGAATGTGAACCCGTCCGTGCCGTTGAAGTCCGCGTTCGGCGTGTAGGTGAGGTCGGTGCCGGAGGCGGTGGCGTTGCCGTTGGCGGGCGGGGTGACGATCGCCACGGTGAAGGTGTCGCCCGCGTCCGCGTCGGTCACGGTGGGGGACCCGGTGACGGGCGTGTCCTCGTCCGTGGCGAGGGCCAGGGGGGCCGGGCCGGGCGGGTCGTTCACCGCCGTCACGGTGACCGTGGCGGTGCCCGCGATGGCGGTGCCCTGGGCGTTCGTGGCGAGGAACGTGAAGCCGTCCGTGCCGTTGAAGTCCGCGGCCGGCGTGTAGAGGAAGCCCCCGGGCACCACCTGGGCGGTGCCGTGGGCAGGGCCCGAGACGACGGTCAGGGTATGCGTGGCGCCCGGGACCGGGTCGTCCACGACGGGGGCGAAGGTCACCGGCACGTCCTCGGGGGTGGTGGCCGAGGCCGAGGCGCTGCCACCGCCGCCCGCACCGCCGCCGCCGGCACAGCCGGCGAGGAGCAGCCCGCACAACACGGCGGGCACGCACACACGCTGCAGGAAAGGGCTAGACAGCGGCGCTCGCCTCCCGTCTGCCGGAACCGGCGCCGGGGTCCTCGCCCGGCTCCAGGGCGATCAGCTCGGGGATCACCTTGCCCCGGTCCACCGTCAGGCGCCCCACGGAGGGGACCAGCTTGAACCGTCTCGGGCCCGCGCTGCCGGGGTTGAACAGGAGCACGCCGTCCACCCGCTCCACGGTGCCCTTGTGGCTGTGGCCGAAGACCACCACGTCGGGCACGGGGGCGGCGAAGGTCCCGCTGCGCAGGCGCTGGAGGACGGGATCGACCTGGTGCACCACGTGGATGCGCACGGACCCCACGGTGAGGGCCGCCTCGGCCGGGTAGCCGGCGCAGTCGCGCAGCTCGTCCACGTTGCCCCGCACGGCGGTGACCGGGGCGATGGCGCGCAGGTCGATGAGCACCTCCTCGGCGCCGATGTCGCCGGCGTGGAGGATGTGGTCCACGCCCGCGAACAGCTCGAAGACCCGGGGGTGGACCCGGCCGTGGGTGTCCGATATGACGCCGATCCTGGTCAAAAAATGCCCGATCCCGCGAGGGGTTACGTTTGTTTAATAACTATGCAATTATTGGGCCGCCGGAACGCCCCGGCCACCGGAAAAGTCTACCCGGATTGGCGGGTTCCGTCGAACCCGGGACGCGCCCGCCGCCCGTGCGCCGCGGCCCGGCGCGGTGGTACCCTGTGGCCCCGGCACCCCCCGATTTGGAGACCCCGATGTCCGCCTCGTCCGCCCAGCGTCCTCCGGTCGACCTGAAGGAGGCCCGCGAGGTCGCCATCGCCGCCGCCCGCATCGCTGGCGACATCCAGCGCAAGCAGTACGGCCGCGCCCCGGGCCTGCGCCTGAAGGGCCGGATCGACCTGGTCACGGACGTGGACGTCGCCTGCGAGCGGGCCGTGGTGGACGCCCTCCTGGGGCGCTTCCCGGACCACCGCATCCAGGCCGAGGAGGGGGGCGACCGGGGCGCGGACCACCCGTGCCGCTGGATCATCGACCCCCTGGACGCCACCACCAACTTCGCCCACGGCCTGCCGTTCTTCTGCGTCTCCATCGGCCTGGAGGTGGACGGCGAGCGCACCCTGGGCGTGGTCTACGGCCCCATGCAGGACGAGCTGTTCGTGGCCGAGCGGGGCAGGGGCGCCACGCTGAACGGCGCGCCCCTGGCGGTCTCGGGCACGGTCGACCTGGAGGCATCCCTGCTCGTCACCGGCTTCGCCTACAACCTGCGGGAGGCGGAGGACGACAACCTGGGCCACTTCGCCGACTTCACGCGGCGGGTCCGCGCCACCCGCCGCACCGGCTGCGCCGCCTTGGACCTGTGCTACGTGGCCGCCGGGCGCTTCGACGGCTTCTGGGAGCTGGGCCTCAGGCCCTGGGACATGGTCGCCGGGGTCCTCGCGATCGAGGAGGCGGGGGGCCAGGTCAGCCGCTTCGACGGGTCCACCTTCGACCAGGACGTGCGCGAGATCGTCGCCAGCAATGGCCGCATCCACGCCGCCATGCTCGACGTCCTGGCCGGCCGGGGCTGATCCGAGGGCGGTCCCGGTGGCCTCCGGCCTGATCGCCACGGACGCGCTGGACGCGCTGGTGCGCGAAAGCGACCCGGCCGTGCTCGACGTGCGCGGTATGGCGGCCTACCTCAAGGGCCACATCCCGGGGGCCGTCTCCACCCGCTGGCAGGACTTCCTGGACCCCGACAGCCGGATCAAGGGCATCCTCCACCCGGACAGCGCCGAGCTGGCGCGCCGCTTCGGGGCCCTGGGGGTGACGAACGACCGGCCCGTGGTGGTCTATTCGGAGCCGTTCGAGTACTGGGGCGCCGAGGGGCGCTTCTTCTGGATGCTCCACTACCTGGGCCACGACGACGTGCGCGTCCTGGACGGCGGCTTCCCCAAGTGGCGGCGCGAGGGCCGCGACGTGGCCCACATGCCCTCCCGGGCGACGGAGCGTCCCTTCACGCCGATCGTCCGCCTGGAGACCCTCATCGACCGGGAGGGGGTCGAGTCGTCCCTGGAGCAGCCCGAGGCCGTGGTCGTGGACGCCCGCTCCAGCGAGGAGTTCGAGAAGGAGGGCCACGTCCCCGGCGCCGTCAGCCTGCCCTGGTCGGCCCTCTACACGGCGGACGGCACCGTTCGCCCCGAGCCCGAGCTGCGCGCCCTGCTGGAGGCCGCCGGGGTCACGCCGGACCGGGAGATCGTGCCCTACTGCACCGGGGGCGTGCGCTCGGCCTGGGTCTTCACCGTCCTGCACCTGCTCGGCTACCCGCGCCTGCGCAACTACGACGGCTCGTGGTGGGACTGGACGCATGATGGGCGGATGCCCATCGAGCGGGATTCGGGCTAGGCGGCCTCCGCCGCGCGACGGGCGGATGCCCGTCGAGAAGTAGGCCCTAGCCGCCCGCGATCAGCCGCCAGAGCTTGCCCAGGGAGTCGGCCGCCAGCATCCCCAGGACCACCAGGCCTCCCAGGGTCGTCACGGCCAGGAGCATGTGGGTGATCAGATCGCCGGGCCCCACGGCGGCGGGGGCGTCCTCGTCCGGGGGGCCGTGGGTGGAGCCCCACAGGGTGTGGGCCAGGGCCGGCAGGCCCACCAGGCACACCCCCGCGGCGGCGAGCAGGACGTCGTTGCGGCTCGGGCGCGGTCCCAGGGCCTCGTGGGCGAAGTGGGCGAAGAGCACGAGGAACAGCGCCCCCGTCACCAGCCGCATGGCCCAGGGGAAGCGCTCCGCGTCGATGGCGGTGAGCAGGAGCCCGAACGTGATGGCCACGCAGATCGCCGCCACGGCCGCCTGGAGCGGGTCCCAGTCCAGGGTGAGGGGCAGGTACAGGACGCCGTCGAACACGACCGCCAGGACCACGAGGAACCACACCATGGGCCGGCTGAAGACCGACCGGGGCGCGGGTTCGTGGTGCTCGGAATGCGGCTCCCCTTCCATCCCCGTCCTATCGGCCGCCCCGCGCCCCGGGGTTGAGTCCGGGTGTCCCCCCGTAGGGGACACCGTGGCACGAATCGCGGGGGCGGGTGTGGTATCGTACGCGGCCGTTCGGAAAGCCTGACGCCGGAACCCCTGGACCGTACTCCCTGGACCGTATCCCGGGCCTCGCATGGAGATCCCCCTCGTACTCGGCATTCTGACGGTGGCGATGGTCCTGTTCGCCACCGAGTGGATCCGGGTGGACGTGACCGCCGTGCTGGTGCTGGTGGTCCTGGCCCTCACGGGCCTGGTGACCACGGACGAGGCGTTCTCGGGCTTCTCCAATCCGGCCGTAGTGACGGTGGTCGCCATGTTCGTCCTGGGCGCCTCCCTCACCCAGACCGGCGTCACCCAGGCCATGGGCCGGCAGATCCTCCGGGTCACGGGCAACAACGAGGGCTGGCTCGTGGTCGGCATCATGCTCACGGTGGGCACGATGTCGGCGTTCATGAACAACATCGGGGCCTGCGCCATCCTCTTCCCGGCGGTCATGGGCATCGCCCGCCAGGCCCAGGTGGCGCCGTCCAAGCTGTTGATTCCATTGTCGTTCGGGTCGCTCCTGGGGGGGCTCGTGACCCTGATCGGCACGCCCCCCAACCTGCTGGCCTCCATCGCCCTGGAGGGCCACGGGTTCGAGGGCTTCAAGGTGTTCGACTTCGCCCGCACGGGCCTGCCGATTCTGGTGCTGGGCGTCGCCTTCATGGCCCTGGTCGGCCGCCGCCTCCTGCCCGAGCGCACCGGCTCCGAGGGGGGCATCGGCGACTTTTTGCGCACCTACCTGACCGAGCTGGTGATCCTGCCCGAGTCCCCCCTGGTGGGAAAGACCCTGGAGGAGAGCCACCTGGGGGCCCACTTCGACATGGCGGTGCTCGGCATCATCCGCAAGCGCCCGGCCCCCGCCGGCACCCCCCACGAGGGCCCGGGGGAGGCGCCGGCCATGCGCCAGATCCGCATCCTCTCGCCCCTGCCGCACGAGGTCCTGCGGGAGGGCGACCACCTGCTGGTGGAGGCCCCCGTCGACAGGATCCTCGACATGCGGCGCACTGGCGGCGTGCAGATCAAGGCCGAGGCCAAGGGCCGCCCCAGCACGATCACCTCGGGCGAGGTGGGGTTGCAGGAGGTGGTCATCTCGCCCCAGTCGTGGATCGTGGGGCGGACCCTCAAGGAGATCGACTTCCGCAACCGTTTCCACGTCCTGGCCCTGGGGATCTACCGCCACGGCGAGATGCTGCACGAGAAGCTGGGCCGCATCCCCATCAAGGCGGGCGACGTGCTCCTGGTGCAGGGCGCACGGGACGCCCTCCGGCGCCTGCGGGACGAGCGCCACTTCCTCGTCCTGGAGGAGCTGGAGATGGAGGGCATGCGCACCGACCGGGCCGCCCGGGCGATCGCCATCATGGCCGTGGCCGTGGGGCTCGCGTCCTTCGGCGTCCTGCACATCGCCGTGGCGGGGGCCCTGGGGGCGGTGCTCATGGTCCTGACGCGCTGCATCACCATGGTGGAGGCCTACCGGGCCATCGACTGGCGGGCCGTGTTCCTCATCGCCGGCATGCTGCCCCTGGCCATCGCCATGGACCGAACCGGCACCGCCACCTGGCTGGCCGAGCAGGTCCTGCACTTCCTGCTGCCCTACGGCGCCGTGGCCGTGATGGGGGGGTTCTTCCTGTGCACCACGGTGCTGACCCAGGTCATGTCCAACGCCGCCGCGGCCGTGCTGGTGGCGCCCATCGGCATCTCGGCGGCCCAGAGCATGTCCCTCTCGCCGTACCCGTTCGTCATGGCCATCGCGATCTCGGCCTCCACCAGCTTCATCACGCCGGTGGCCCACCCGAGCAACCTGCTGGTGTACGGTCCGGCCAACTACCGCTTCCTGGACTACGTCCGGGTGGGGGGGCCGCTGCTGGTTCTGATCTTCATCCTGACCCTGTTCATGGTGCCCATGGTCTGGCCGTTTCACCCGTAGGAATTCCCAAGGAGATGACCCCAAGGAGATAGCCAAATGTCCGACGTCGTCATCTACCACAACCCGCGCTGCAGCAAGAGCCGCCAGACCCTGGCCCTGATCCAGGGCCTGGGGGTCCGGCCCAAGATCGTCGAATACCTGGAGACCCCGCCCTCGGCCGCCCAGCTCAAGGGGTTTCTGAAGGCCCTGAAGATGAAGCCGCGCGACCTGATGCGCAAAAAGGAGCCCGAGTACAAGGCACAGGGCCTGGACGACCCGGGCCTGTCGGACGACGACCTGATCGCCGCCATGGTCCGCACCCCCAAGCTGATCGAGCGCCCCATCGTCACCAAGGGCGCCCAAGTCGCCCTGGGGCGCCCCCCCGAGAGCGTCCTCGAGATCCTCTAGGGTGCCCGGGTCCGATCCCGGAGCCCTGCGCAGCGCGTCCGGCGCCACCGCCCGCTGGCTGCGGGCCTTAGGCAAGCCGCGCACCCGCCAGCGGGAGGGGCTCGCCGTGGCCGAGGGGGCCAAGGCGGTCGCGGAGCTCCTGCCCCTGGCCGACCGGGTCGTGCACCTGTTCTGGTCCGAGGCGGCGGCGCGCCGCCCCGACGGCGCGGCCCTGGTGGCGGCGTTCCGCGAGCGCGGCGTGGCCATGGACGAGGTGGCGCCGGAGCTGCTCGACCGCCTCTCCGACACCCGCTCGCCCCAGGGGCTCATCGCCGTGGCCCGGCTCCAGCCCGCGCCCCTGGAGCGGGTCCTGACCCCGCGCGGCGACCTGCTGGTCTTGGAGGACGTGCAGGACCCGGGCAACGTGGGCACCCTGATCCGTACCGTGGAAGCCGTGGGGGGAACGGGGGTCGTCCTGGCCGGGGCCTGCGCCGATCCGACCGGCCCGAAATGCGTGCGGGCGGCGGCGGGGAGCGCGTTCCGCGTGCCCTTCGTGCTCTGGCCCCACGACCGCAACGCCCTCGCCCAGCGCATCCGGGGCGCCGGCTACGCCCTCGGCATCGCCAGCCCCCGTGGGGCGCCCCTGGCCGAGGTGCTGCCCGACGGGCCGGTGGCGTGGGTCCTCGGCTCGGAGGGGGCCGGCGTCTCGCCCGACCTGCGCCGCCACGGCACCTTCGCCGCCGCGCTCCCCATGGCGCCCGGGGTGGACTCGCTCAACGTGGCGGTGGCGGGCGCCGTCCTGCTCTACGCCCGGCGCGTCTCTCCCTGATCCTTCTTGCCCTGACCCCTCTTCGCCCGACGCCTCAGCACATCTCGATATTGCGGAAGGTGGAGCTCAGGTGCCCCTTGCCCCAGTAACCGTAGAACGAGTTGCCGGCGGGGTTGCAGGCCACCGTGGCGTGGCCCACCAGGGCCCCTTCCTCGCCTCCGTCGTACACCGCGACCTGGGAGTGAGGCGGGATCGGCCCGCCGCAGTTGGCGCAGCGGGTGCCGTGGTCGCGCACGTACGCGTCGATGCACGCCGGGCAGACCCGCAGCATGAGGAACGGGCTGTCGTAGGTCGCGCCGTGGGCGCCCGGGTCGAAGGCCCGGCCGCACGCGTCGCACGGTCGTTCGGCGGCGGGCGTCACTCGTCGTATCCGGACCCCATTCCCGGCCCCATGCCCATGCCGGGTTGCATACCCATTCCCGGGCCCATGCCCATCCCCATACCCGGGCCGTGGCCCATGCCGGAGTGCCAGGACCGCAGGCGGGCGCGCTGGTCGTCCGTGAGCAGGTCCTTGATGTCCTTGAGCTGGGCGACGTAGGCGTGCCAGAGCTGGCCCTCCACCTTACCCACGACGGCGAGCTGGGCGTCCGCCGCCTTCATGTCGATGGAATCCGCGGCGAGCAGCTCCGAGAGGTCCGCCTGGGCGGCCTTCAGGCGCGCCTCGTTGGTGGCGTTGGACTCGATCCAGTCGTCCCGCAGCTTGCGCAGCTCCGCCACCTGGGCGTCGTCCAGGCCCAGCCGGTCGGACATGGCGAGGAAGTGGATGGCGGCGTTGTGGGGCCGCATTCCGTGCCCGTAGCCCATTCCGTGGTCCTTCCCCATGCCCATGCCGCCGTGCTGCATCCCCATGCCGGGGTGCATGCCCTTGCCGGGCGGGTCGGCCAGGGCGGGGGTGGCGACCAGGCACAGGGCGGCCAGCGTCCAGGCAGCCGGGGCCCAGGGTGTGCGCCCGGGCGTTCGGGTCGGTCTCATGCGCGTTTCCTCCTCATGGGGTTGCTCATCGGGTTGCTCATCGGGTGGGCGGGGCGGGCCGTCACAGCACGGGGTGGCGGCGGCGGATCTCGCGGAGCGTCGCCTTCTGGGCGTCCGTGAGCATCTGGTTGATCTCCAGGATCTGCTGGGAGAACGCGAGCCAGAGCTGGCTTTCCAGGGGGCCGATCTGGGCCACCTCGTCCTCGATCGCCCTGCGGTTGACGGAGCGGGCAAACAGCAGGGCCTGGAGGTCGATCTCGGCGGCCTCCAGGCGCGCCTCGTTGGTGGCGTTGTTCGTGATCCAGGCGTCCCGCAATTGTCGCAGCTTCGCCACCTGGGCGTCGTCCAGGCCCAGTGCGTTGGCCATCTCCAGGAAGTGGACGGCGGCGTTGTGGGGCTGGAGCCTCGGCCCCATGCCCGGTGGGTCGGCCAGGGCGGGGGTGGCGGTCATTGCCTGTGCGATCAGGGCCAGAGTGGCCAGTGCCAGCGTGGGCAGGAATAGGGTTCGCGTCCCGTGCATACGCACCTCCTTGTCGGTCTCCCCCTAACGCCTGAGGAGCCAGAAGAGCAGGGTGACCACCACGCTCACCAGGATCGAGGTGGCGAGGGGGAAGTAGAAGCGGAAGTTCTGCCGCTCCACCACGATGTCCCCCGGCAGGCGCCCCAGACCCAGCTTCTGCGCCACGGGCCACAGGAGCCCCACGGCCACCAGGACGATGCCGACGGTGATGAGCAGGCGCCGGACGTCCACGGATCACCCCGCGGCCCGGTCGGCCTCCCGCGCCAGGGCCTTGAGCGAGTCCGCCACCCGCACTGGCACCGTCTCCGGATGCTCCAGTCGCCTGGCCGGCCCCGGCAGGCTCGCGAGCGCCGCCTTGGCCCGGGCCCGCACGTCGGCCAGGGGCGGGTACGGGACGAGGCGCCGCCCGCCCTCCATGACCGACTGGATCAGGGGCTCGCCCGGCTGGGGGTCGTCGTGGGCGGCCAGGGTGTCGTAGTCGATGGCGCCGTCCGGCCCCACGGTGCGGAAGACCTGCTTGCGCCCGGGCCAGGTCGCCTTGCCCTCCGAGCGCTTGCGCTTGGGCTCCCCGGCGTACTCCTGCATCTTGTAGGCGCAGTCCAGGTAGGGCGCGTCGGACGAGGTGTCCAGGCGCGTGCCGATGCCGTAGCCGTCGATGGGCGCCCCACCGCGCTCGCACGCGGCGATGAGGTGCTCGTCCACGCTGCCGCTGGCGAAGACGATCGCGTCCGTGAGCCCCCCGTCGTCCAGGAGCGTGCGCACCTTGCGGGCATGGTCGGCCAGGTCGCCGCTGTCGATCCGCACGCCCTTGATACGGATGCCGTCGTGCGCGAGCTTCGGCGCCAGCTGCGTCACCTTGCGGGCCCCCTCCTCGGTGTCGTAGGTGTCGATGAGCAGGACCACGTTGTCCGGGTGGGAGCGGGCGAAGTGCTCGAAGGCCTCGGCCTCGTCGGCGTGGGCCTCGATGTAGGAGTGGGCCATGGTGCCGAAGATGGGGATGCCGAAGGCCCGCTCCGCCTCGACGGTCGCGGTGCCCGTGAGGCCGGCAATGTAGCCCGCCCGGGCCGCCAGCAGCCCGGCCTCGGCGCCGTGGGCGCGGCGCAGGCCGAAGTCCACCAGGATGCGCTTCGGGGCCGCCAGGACCATGCGGCACGCCTTGGAGGCGATCACGGTCTGGAAGTGCAGCAGGTTGATGATGCGCGTCTCGATGAGCTGGGCCTCGGGGAGGGGGGCGGTCACCCGCAGGATCGGCTCGTTCGGGAAGAACACTGAACCCTCCGGCATGGCGTGGACCTGGCCGGTGAAGCGGAAGTCGGCGAGCCGGTCCACGAACGCCTCCGAAAACCGTCCCGAGGCCCGCATCCATTCCAGCTCGGGCGGAGTGAAGCGCAGGTTCTCCAGGTAGTCCAGCACCTGCTCCAGCCCGGCGGCCATCAAAAAGCCCCGGTCCTTCGGGATCTTGCGCACGAAGAACTCGAACACGGCGGTGTCCGTCAGGCCGTGCTCGTAGTAGCTCTGGAGCATGGTGAGCTGGTAGAGGTCCGTCAGCAGGGCCGGGGGCCGGGAGGGGGTCACGGCGCGCGGCCCTCCAATGTGACCGGCACGGCCCCGGCGCGGGTCATGGTGGCCTCGGCCTGGCGCCCGTCGCCGGTGTGGGCGTCCACGGCCCGGATCGCGTCGGTGAGCAGGCAGACCCCGAAGCCCTCGCCCAGCGCGTCCTTGACCGTGTTGAGGACGCAGTAGTCGGTGGCGAGGCCCCCCACGAACAGGCGCCGCACGCCCTCCCGCCGCAGGCGATCGCCCAGGCCCGTGCCCTGGAAGCCGGAGTAGGCGTCCTTGTCCAGGTTGCCGCCCTTGGAGATGATCGGGACGTTCTTGGGCAGGTGCAGCCCCCCCGCGATCCGCGCCCCCTCGGTGCCCTGGACGCAGTGGGGCGGCCACGGGCCCCCCTGGGCCGCGAACGAGCAGTGGTCCTCCGGGTGCCAATCGCGGGTGGCGTAGACCGGCAGGCCGGCGGCCTCGAACAGGTCGATGTAGCGGTTCAGGACCGGGATCACCGCGTCGCCGTCCGGCACGGCTAGGCGGCCGCCGGGCAGGAAGTCGAGCTGCACGTCCACCACCAGCAACGCGTCGCCGGGCTCGATCGTCCAGGGCTTCTTCGCCGTATTGGGCATTGGCTATCCCTTCACGCACGCCAGGGGTTTCAGCCGCGCCACCCGCCGGGCGAGCCCCGCCCGCTCGGAGGCCTCCGCCACGGCCCCCACGTCCTTGTAGGCCCCGGGGGCCTCTTCCGCCACCTCGCGCAGGGACGCGGCCCGCAACTGGATGCCCCGGGCGGCCAGCTCGTCCACCACCTCGCGCCCGCGCCAGCGCTTCCTGGCGGCGTGCCGGCTCATGGCCCGCCCGGCCCCGTGGCAGGCGGAGCCGAAGGCGATCTCCATGCCGCTCGCCGTGCCCGCCAGGACGTACGACGCCGTTCCCATCGTCCCGCCCACCAGCACCGGCTGCCCCACGGCGCGGAACGGCTCCGGCACCCCCGGATGCCCCGGCCCGAAGGCGCGGGTGGCGCCCTTGCGGTGGACGAACAGGCGCCGTGAGGTGCCGTCCACGTCGTGCTCCTCGGCCTTGCAGGTGTTGTGGGACACGTCGTACAGGAGCGGCAGGTCCACGCCCGGCATCACGCGGGAAAACGCCTCCCGCACCAGGTGGGTGATGATCTGGCGGTTGGCGAGGGCGCAATTGATCCCGGCCCGCATGGCCCCCAGGTAGCGCCGCCCCAGCTCCGAGCGCAGGGGCGCGCAGGCCAGCTCCCGGTCGGGCAGGGTGAGGCCGTGGGCGCCGGCCTGGGTGACCATCTCGCGCAGGAACTCGGTGCCGATCTGGTGCCCCAGGCCGCGGGAGCCGCAGTGGATCGTCACCACCACGTCGCCCCTGGCGAGCCCGAACGCCTTGGCGGCGGTCTCGTCGTGGATCTGGGCGACCTCCTGCACCTCCAGGTAGTGGTTGCCGGAGCCCAGGGTGCCCATCTCGTCCCGCTGGCGCTGCTTTGCGCGGGGCGAGACCGCGTCCGGGTCGGCCCCCTCCATGCGGCCGTGCTCCTCGACGCGGGCGAGGTCGTCGGGGCGGCCGTAGCCCTCCCCCACGGCCCAGGACGCGCCCCCTTCGAGCATCCGGTCCATCTCCCTGGGCGACAGGTGGACCTTCCCCGTGCTGCCGACGCCCGCCGGCACGGCGGCGTAGAGGGCGTCGGCCAGGGCCTTGAGGCGCGGCATCACTTGGTCGTGGGTCAGGCCCGTGTAGAGCGTGCGCACGCCGCACGAGATGTCGAAGCCCACGCCGCCCGCGGAAACGACCCCCTCGTCCGGGTCGAAGGCCGCCACGCCGCCGATGGGGAAGCCGTAGCCCCAGTGGGCGTCGGGCATGGCGAAGGCGGCGGTCACGATCCCCGGCAGGGTGGCGACGTTCACCACCTGCTCGAGGACCTTGTCGTCCATCCGGCCGACGAGGTCCCGGTCCCCGAAGATCACCCCCGGCGCCTGCATGGCGCCGGTCTTCGGGACCTCCCAGGCGACGTCGGAGACGCGCTTCAGGCGGCCCAGATCCATCGGGTCCGTTCCATCGGATTCAGGAGTCGACCACGCCCATCGCCACGGGGCCATTGTGGTCCCATTTCGACGCGCAATGCCAGCGGGCGCCGCCCCGGCGCGGGGGGAAGGTGCCGCCCCGGCACAGGGGGAAGGCGCCGCACCGGCGCAGGGAGAAGGTGCCGCCCCGGCGCGGGGGAAGGGGCCTAGCGCAGGTCGGCCGAGGCCCCGAGCGCGCGGAGGCCGTCGGCGAAGCCGGGGAAGGACGTGCGGATGGGGTCCGCCTCGACGCTCGTCTCGCCCTCGCCCACCAGCCCCAGAACGGCCATCGACATGGCGAGGCGGTGGTCGCCCTCGGCAACGCAGGCGGCGCCCCGGACCCGGGACGGGCCGTGCACGGCGAGGCCGTCGGGCAGCTCGTCCACCCGCACGCCCACCCGGGTCAACTCGCGGGCCATGGCGGCGATGCGGTCCGACTCCTTCACCCGCAGCTCGTTCGCGCCGCGCACGGTGGTGACCCCCTCGGCCATGGCGGCGGCGGCGAACAGGGCGGGAAACTCGTCGATCGTCCGGGGGACGATGTCGGGGCCGATCTCCACGCCCCGCAGGGGCGCGTGGCGGACCACCAGGTCGGCCACCGGCTCGCCCGCCGTCTCGCGCGCGTTCACCTGCTCGATGCGCGCCCCCATGGCCGTGAGCACCTCCAGAAACCCGGTGCGGGTGGGGTTCACGCCCATGTAGGTCAGGGTCACCTCCGAGCCCGCCACGAGGGTGGCCGCGACCGCCAGGAAGGCGGCGCTGGAGGGGTCGCCGGGCACGTCCACCCGGGCCGGACGGAGGGGCGCGCCGCCGGTCACGGCCACGGTCAGGCCGTCGCGTCGTGGGTCCACGCCGAAGGCCGGCAGCATGCGCTCCGTGTGGTCCCGGGAGAGGGCCGGCTCGGTCACGGAGGTCTCGCCGCGGGCGGTCAGTCCCGCCAGGAGCAGGGCGCTCTTGATCTGGGCGGAGGCCACCGGCGTCGTGTGCGCCGTGCCGATGAGGGCCTTGCCGGAGATCGCGATGGGCAGGTGCGCGTTGCCGGCCGGCCCCCGGATGTCGGCCCCCATGCGGGCGAGGGGCTCGATCACCCGGCCCATGGGGCGGCGGCGCAGCGAGGCGTCGCCGGTCAGCATGGAGAAGAACGGCAAGCCCGCGAGGAGCCCCGTCAGGAGGCGCGCGGTGGTGCCCGAGTTGCCGCAATCGAGCATGTCGTCGGGCTCGGTGAGGCCCTCCCAGCCGGGCGAGGTGAGCATCATATCGCCGCCCACCCGCTGGGCTTGTACCCCCATGCGCTCCACCGCCGCCAGGGTGGCGAGGCAGTCCTCCGCCTCCAGGTGTCCCAGCACCTCGGAGGTGCCGCGGGCCATGGCGGCCAGGAGGATGGCGCGGTGCGTGATGGACTTGTCGCCCGGAACCTTCAGGGTGCCCTTCAGGGCGGCCCCGCGGCGGGTGACCAGGAACTGTTTCGGGGGCTTCATGTGGACACCTTCATGGCGCCACCCGCCCGCGCACCCGGCGGGCCGCGGCGAATGCGTCTTCCAGGAACGGCCCGTCGCCGCGCCGGACAGCGTCGCGGTAGCCCTGCAGCTCGTTCATGTAGGCCTCGAGCATGGCGACGACGGCGTCCGGGTTGGTCAGGCAGATGTCGCGCCACATGACCGGGTCGGCGCCCGCGACCCGGGTGAAGTCGCGCAGCCCCCCGGCGGAGAAGGCCACCGGGTCGATCCCCCCCGGGCGGGTGCGGTCCACCACGCCCATGAGGCCGAAGGCCGCCAGGTGGGGCAGGTGGGAGACGCTGGCGAAGACCTGGTCGTGGACCTCCGCCGGCATGGTGGTCACCCGCGCCCCGGCGCCGCGCCACAGGGCGGACACCGCCTCCACGGCGTCGGCGTCCGAGTCCGCCGTGGGGGTCAGGACGCAGTGGGCGCCCTCGAACAGGTCGGCCTTGGCCGCCCCCACGCCGGAGCGCTCGCGGCCCGCGATCGGGTGGCCCCCCACGAACCGGCCCCTGAACAGGGGCGCGACGTGGTCCAGGACGTGGCGCTTGACGCTCCCCACGTCCGTCACGATGGTCTCCGGGGTCACGTGGGGCCGCAGGGTCCGGGCGAGGGCCGGGAAGGCGCCCACCGGGGTGGCGAGGACCACGACCTCGGCGGTCTTGGCGGCCTCCTCCAGGGGTACGCCCCGGTCGATGGCGCCGCGCTCCAGGGCCTCGTCCAGGGGGACGCGGTCCACGCCCACGACCTCGCGGCAGACGCCCTTGGTCTTGAGGGCGAGGCCCAGGGAGCCGCCGATGAGCCCCACGCCCACCACGGCCACCGTGCCGAAGCGCGGCCCGGTCACGGGGTCAGGCCGCGCCCTTCAGGCGCGGGAGCACGTCCGCCAGCACCTCGCCGAAGCGGGCGATCTCGGCCTCCAGGCCGACGGTCACGCGGATCCAGCTGCCCCGGATGTGGCGGACGATCACGCCCTGCCGGAGGCAGGCCTGAAAGACCGCGTCGCCGTCGAGCCCCGTGTCGGCGTAGATGAAGTTCGCCTGGGTCGGCAGGTGACGCAAGCCGAGCCGGTCGAAGATCGCCGCCAGTTGGGCCTTGCCGGCCTCGTTCACGGCGACGCTGCGCTTGACGTGTTCCGTGTCGGAGAGCGCCGCCAGGGCCGCCACCTGGGCCAGGCCGTTCGCGTTGAACGGCTGGCGCACCCGGTTCATGTAGTCCACCAGCCCGGGCGACGTGACCCCGTAGCCGATGCGCAGGGCCGGCAGGCCGTAGGCCTTGGAGAACGTGCGCAGGAGCACCGTGTTGGGGCGCGAGCGCAGGATGGCGGGGGTGTCCGGGGCGTCCGCGGCGCTCATGTACTCGATGTAGGCCTCGTCGAAGACGACGATCAGGTCGTCCGGCACCCGTTCCAGCAGCCGCTTCACCTGGGCGGCCGTGCTGTAGGTCCCCGTCGGGTTGTTGGGGGTGCACACGAACAGCATGCGCGTGCGCGGGCCCACGGCGTCGGCCATGCCCTCCAGGTCGTGGACGTGGTCCTTCAGGGGCACCTCGACGATCCGCCCCCCCGCGGCCGTCGTGATGAGGCGGTAGACCACGAACGTCAGGTCGGCCGCGACGACCTCGTCACCGGGGGCGAGGAAGGTGCGGCACAGGAACTCGATGATCTCGTTGGAGCCGTTGCCCAGGATGAAGTGGTCCGGCGACAGGCCCCAGTGGCGCGCGAGGCCCTCCTTGAGGTAGAAGCCGCCGCCGTCCGGGTAGCGGTTCAGCTCGCCCCCGTCGACGGCCTCGCGCAGGGCGGCCAGGGCTTTGGGCGAGGTGCCCACGGGGTTCTCGTTGGAGGCGAGCTTGACGACCTCCGTGAGGCCCAGCTCGCGCTTGAGCTCCGCGATCGGCTTGCCCGGCTTGTAGGGGACGATTCCCGCGATGTGGTCGAGCACGCGGGGCATGTTACGGGGAGGCCGCGTCGGCCCGGGGGTAGGCGCCCAGGACGCGCAGCCACAGGCAGGCGCGCTCCAGGGCCTCCAGGGCGGCGGCCACCTTGGGGTCGGAGGGGTGCCCCTCCAGGTCGATGAAGAACAGGTACTCCCACGGCCGCTGGCGCGAGGGGCGCGACTCGATCCGGGTCATGTTGATGCCCGCGGAGTGGAACACCCCCAGCATGTCGTGGAGCGACCCCGCCTCGTGCTTGATGGACACGAGCAGCGAGGTCTTGTCGGTTCCCCCCGGCGGCCGGGCCTCGCTGGAGAGGACCCAGAAGCGGGTCTGGTTCGTGGCCGAGTCCTCGATGTCCTCCGCCAGCTGGTTCAGGCCGTACAGGTCGCCCGCCAGCCCCGAGGCGATGGCCGCCGTGCCGCGCTCCCGGGCCGCCTGCTTGGCGCCCTGGGCGTTGCTCGTGGTCTCGGTCAGGTGCGCGCCCGACAGGTGGGCCTGGAGCCAGCGCCGGCACTGGGCGAAGGCCTGGGGGTGGGCGTACACGGTCTTCACGGAGGCGAGATCCGGCTCCTTGGAGAGCAGGCAGTGGTGGATGCGCTCCACCAGCTCGCCGCAGACCGTCAGGTCCGAGGCCGCTACCTCGTCCAGGGTTTCGGCCACGCTGCCCTCCGCGGCGCTCTCCACCGGCACCACGCCGTACATGGCCTCGCCCTTCTCGACGCTGGCGATGATCTCGGGGATCGACCCGCGCGAGAGGAACATGCAGCCGGAGCCGAAGTAGCGCCGGGCCGCCAGGTGGGTGAAGGTGGCCTCGGGCCCCAGGTAGGTGATGCGGACCGGCCCCTCCAGGGCCAGGGAGGCCGAGATGATCTCCTTGAAGACCGCCGCCACGGCGGCGGCCGGGAACGGCCCCTGGTTCTTCTCCAGGAGGCGCTTGAGGATCGCCGCCTCGCGCTCCGGGACCTTCAGCGGGGCCTGGTGGCGCTCCTTGACCTTGGCGACCTCCAGGACCACCCCGGCGCGCTCGTTGAGCAGGCGCAGGATGTCCTCGTCGATCGCGTCGATCCGGCGTCGCAGGGGGATCAGGTCGTCCATGGAGCCCTAGAATCTACAGGGCCGCCGATGGGCGGTTCAAGTCGGCCCCAAGCGGGGCGGGGCGCCGGACGGCGCGCGGGAGCGGGATTTTCGGGAAAGCGGGGGGCTTCAGCCCAGGCTGGCGACCCGCTTGGCCACGTCGCGGTAGGTGATGTCGCGGGCGTACACCTCCTCGTACATGCGGCGGGCTTCGTCCACCTCGCCGGTGGACTCCAGGAGCGTGGCGAGCTCGTAGGCCAGGGAGATCCACTGGTCCGGGTTGCAGTCGGGCCGGGCCACGGCCTCCTTCAGGCGGGTCACGGCCAGGCGCTGCTTGCCCACCTCGCCGAAGCACCGGGCCAGCATGATGGTGGCGTCGGCGAACCGGGTGGCGCCCTTGATGGCGCGCT
>CAZGRJ010000038.1:11883-19912 GCA_964528115.1 uncultured Nitrospirales bacterium | reverse complement strand
TACAGCATCTCCCGCACGTCGGTGAACCGGCCCGTGACGGCCGCCGCGGCGGCCATGATGGGGCTCACGAGGTGGGTGCGCCCGCCCTTGCCCTGGCGGCCCTCGAAGTTGCGGTTGCTGGTGGAGGCGCAGCGCTCGCCGGACTCGAGCTTGTCGGCGTTCATGGCGAGGCACATGGAGCAGCCCGGCTCGCGCCACTCGAACCCGGCGGCGAGGAACACCTCGTGCAGCCCCTCGGCCTCGGCCTGGGCCTTCACGGGCCCGGAGCCCGGCACCACCATGGCGCCCACGCTCGACGCCACCCGGCGGCCCTTCACGACGCCGGCGGCGGCCCGGAGGTCCTCGATCCGGGCGGTGGTGCAGGAGCCGATGAAGACCCGGTCCACGGCGATCTCGCGCATGGGCGTGCCGGCGTCGAGGCCCATGTAGGCCAAGGCGTTCTCGATGGACCCGCGCCGCACCGGGTCGGCCTCGGCGGCCGGGTCGGGAACGGCTCCCTCGATGTCGGTGACCATCTCCGGGCTCGTGCCCCACGTGACCTGGGGGGCCAGGGCGCGGGCGTCCAGCGTCTCCTCCCGGTCGAAGGCGGCGCCCTCGTCGGAGTGCAGGCCGCGCCAGGACGCCACGGCGGCGTCCCACAGGTCGCCCTTGGGGGTGAACGGCCGGCCCGCCACGTAGTCGATCGTGCGCGAGTCCACGGCCACCATGCCGGCCCGGGCCCCGGCCTCGATGGACATGTTGCACACGGTCATGCGCCCCTCCATGGAGAGGTCGGCGATGGCGGAGCCGGCGAACTCGATCACGTGCCCCGTGCCGCCCGCGGTGCCGATCCTGCCGATGATCGCGAGGATCACGTCCTTGGCGGTCACGCCCTCGGGCAGGGGCCCGTCCACCGTGACCCGCATGTTCCTGGGCTTCTTCTGGATCAGGCACTGGGTGGCGAGGACGTGCTCCACCTCGCTCGTGCCGATGCCGAACGCGAGCGACCCCAGGGCGCCGTGGGTGGAGGTGTGGGAGTCGCCGCAGACGATGGTCATGCCGGGCAGGGAGATGCCCTGCTCGGGGGCGATGACGTGCACGATCCCCTGGCGCGGGTCGAGCATGGGGAACTCGGTGATGTCGAACTCGGCGCAGTTGTCGTCCAGGGTGGCCACCTGGAGGCTGCTGACCGGGTCGCCGATGCCCTCCGCGCGGGCCGTAGTGGGGACGTTGTGGTCCGGCACCGCGAAGGCGGCGTCCGCCCGGTGGGGCTTGCGGCCCGCCAGGCGCAGGCCCTCGAACGCCTGGGGGCTGGTGACCTCGTGGACCAGGTGGCGGTCGATGTAGAGCAGCGTCACGTCGCCGTCCGTGCGCACGACGTGGGCGTCCCACAGCTTGTCGAACAGGGTCCTTGCCGCCACGATCGATCCCCTTGCCGGGCCTCCTGGCCGAAACCGCTATTTTACGGGGCGGCGGCGGCTCCCCTCAACCGTGGGCGGCCCGGGCGGCCTCCCCGGCGGGCGCGGGGGGCGGGACGGGCATCGCGGCCGGGCTCCGGGCGGACGCGGAGACGCCCAGGGCGCGCCGGATCACCCCGCCCCCCAGGACCGTGTCGCCGTGGTACAGGACCACGCTCTGGCCCGGCGCCACCGCCCGCTGCGGCCGTGAAAAGCGCACCAGGAGGCGCTCGCCCGCCACCCGCGCGGTCGCGGGCACGGCCGCGCCCCGGTAGCGGACGCGGGCCGTGACGGGCCCGGCGGCGAAGGGGGCGAGCAGGTTCACCTCGCCCGCGACGAGGCCCCCCGAGAGGAGATCATCGCCGTCGCCCACCACCACCCGGCGGGCGGCCGGGTCCGTGCGGACCACGTACAGGCGCCGCCCGGCGCTGACGCCCAGACCGCGGCGCTGGCCGATGGTGTGGAAGGCCGTACCGCGGTGCCGGCCGAGGACGTTGCCGCTCAGGTCCACCACCTCACCGGCGGCCTCGGCCTCGGGCCGCTCGGCGGCGAGGAAGGACCGGTAGTCGCCCTCGCCCACGAAGCAGACCTCCTGGCTCTCGGCGATCTCGTCGGCGGGCAGGCCCAGGTCGCGGGCCGTCTGCATCACCTGGGCCTTGCGCATGCCCCCCAGGGGGAAGCGGATGCGGGCCAGGTCATCCTGGGCGAGGCCGTAAAGGAAGTAGCTCTGGTCCTTGAACGGGTCGGCCCCGGCCAGGAGGCGCCGGTGGCCGGTGCCGGTGCGCTCGACGCGGGCGTAGTGGCCCGTGGCGACGGCGTCGAACCCCTCCTCGCGGGCCAGGTCCATGAGGCCCCGGAACTTGATCATGGAATTGCAGCGCACGCACGGATTGGGCGTGCGGCCGTCGAGATACGCGGCCAGGAAGTCGTCCACCACCCGGCGCCGGAAGGGCGCCATGAGGTCCACGACCCGGTGCGGGATGCCGAGGGTGTGGCAGACGTGGCGCGCGATGCCCACCTTGCAGCAGGAGCGCTTCTGCCACGGCGCGTCGCCGTCCTCGGGGCCGGCCCACAGCTTGAGGGTGACGCCGGTCACGTCGTGGCCGGCGTCGGAAAGGAGCGCGGCGGCCACCGAGCTGTCGACGCCGCCGCTCATGCCGATCAGGATGCGCGCCATGCTGCCCTCCCCTCGCGGTGCCGCCAGTGTAACGCACGGACGCGGCGTGCGTTTCCCCCTCCCGAATGTGTGCCTGCCCCCGCCGGTTCCGGCCCGGCGCCCCGGGGAGGGGTGAGGCGCCGGGCCGGGCGGGCCTGCCGGGTTACGGAGTGACCGCGGTCCCGGTAGGCGCCGAGGGTGGCGTGGTGTCCACGATGGTCACGGTCTGGGTGGCCGTGCCCGTGTTGCCCTCGCTGTCCGTGGCGGTCCACGTGATCGTGTGGGTGCCGCGCGAGAAGGGACCCGTGTCGCTGGCGGTGGCGCTCACGCTGCCGTCCACCAGGTCCGTGGCGGTGGCGGAGCCGAGGGTCACCGACGTGAGGGTGCCGGTGGCCTCGACGGTCTTGTCCGCGGGTGCCGTCACGGTGGGCGCCGTGGTGTCGCGCACGGTGATCGTCTGGGTGTCGAAGGCGCTCAGGCCGCCGGAGTCGGTGACGGTCCAGGTGATCGTGTGGGTGCCCACCGAGAACGGCCCGGTGTCGTCCGGGGTGGCGGAAAGGCCCGTGTCCTCGGCGTCGGTCACCGTGGCGGAGCCCAGGCTGACGGCGGTCAGGGCGCCGGTGGCCTCGACGGTCTTGTCGGCGGGCGCGGTCACCGTGGGCGGCGTGTTGGCCGACGCCAGGGTGACGGACGCCTCGCCCGACGGGCCGCTCTCGTTGCCGGTCAGGTCGTAGGCCGTGACGATGAAGTAGTAGGTGGCGCCGGCGGTGAGCCCCGAGACCGTGCGGGTGGTGGCGTTGCCCACGTCGATGATGGTGCCGTGAACACCGGGGCTCTGGCCGTACTTGAGCTTGTAGCCGGCGAGGTCGGATTCGGTGTTGGCGTTCCACGTGGCGATGACGGAGGCCGCGTGGGCGGGGGCTGCGGCGATGAGCACCCAGGTGAGCGCCGCGAGCGCAAAAGACAGGGGACGGGTCATGGGAAGGCCTGTGCTCCTCATACACGGAGGTCGAAGTCATCGGCCAAGCACAACCTCCCCGTGGCGCAGCCGCCGTCCCCTCCGTCGGCGCTGCCACGGTCAGGCCTCCCCGCCTGGCGCGGCCAATACGGAAAGCAATCCCGGTGCCAATGGGCAAACGCCCGTGGTAGCGGGGACTTCCGCGTCCCCGGCCGTTCCGCGGCGGCGCGAGGGCGTGCAATTCCGTCCGGCCCGGCCGCACGGCCCGGAACTTTTTGCCCACCGACGTGCGCTCACAGGGCGGCGCAACCCCTGGCGGGCGCCGGGGTGTTCAAAATGCGACTCGATGAACGAAAACTGACTCGGGCGTCAGCCTAGCACGGCTTGCCCAAGAAATGCACAGGGATGCGATGCGGAAGGCCCCGCAGAAGGGCGCGGGGCGTCAGCCCACGGCCACCTGGCCGAAATCCGCAAACGTCCGGAAGGTATCGCGGATGCGGGCGAGCATGGAGAGGCGGTGGCGGCGAATGCCCGGATCGGGGTCCATGACGAGCACGGCGTCGAAGAAGGCGTCCACCTGGGGCCGCATGGCCGCCATGGCGGCGAGGCGGTCCGCGGCGGGCAGCGACCGGTCCTCGATCGCGGCGCGGGCGCGCTCGAAGGCGTCCCACAGGGCGCGCTCGGGGCCGGAAGCGAGGCGCTCCGGCGCGACCGGCTCGGGGTCCAGGTCGTCCGGGATGATCTTCATCACGCGCTTAAAGCCGGTCATCAGGTCGTCGAACCCGTCCTTGGCGGTGAGCGCGTGCAGCGCCCGGGCGCGCTCCCGGGCGTCGTGGACGTCGGCGAAGCCGGCCGCGAGGACCGCGGCCACCACGTCGGGGCGCAGGTCGTCCTGCTCCAGTGCAAACCCGAGGCGCCCGCCCAGGAACGCCGCCACCTCCCGCGCCACCTCCTCTGCCTTGCGGTCGACACGATCGGCGACGCCCTTGGTGGCGCGGGCCACGGCGTGCTCCAGATCGAGCCCGGACTTCGATGCGGCCAGCATCTGCACCACGCCGAGCCCGGCGCGCCGGAGGGCGTAGGGGTCCTGGGAGCCGGACGGGATCAGGCCGACCCCGAAGATGCCGACCAGCGTGTCGAGCTTGTCCGCCAGGGCGACGGCGCGGGCGACCGGCTCCTCGGGCAGTTCGCCGCCCGCCTGCGTGGGGCGCCAGTGCTGCTCGATGGCATGGGCGACCTCCTCCGGCTCGCCGTCGGCCAGGGCGTAGATGCGGCCCATCACGCCCTGCAGCTCGGGGAACTCGTACACCATGGCGGTCACGAGGTCGCACTTGCACAGGGCGGCGGCCCGCTCGGCCAGGGCCGGATCGGCGTCCAGGCCCGGGGCCAATTCCCGCGCCAGGGCCGTCACGCGCCGGGCCTTGTCGCCCACGCTGCCGAGCTTCTCCTGGAACAGGAACGAGTCGAGGCGCGGGGCGTAGTCGGCCAGGGGGCGCTTGCGGTCCTCCTTATAGAAGAAGCGCGCGTCGTCCAGGCGGGCGCGCAGGACCCGCTCGTTGCCCCGGGCGACGACGGCCATGTCCGGCGCCTCGTTGTCGGCGAAGGCGACGAACACGGGGAGCAGCTTCCCGTCCGGGCCCTCCACGGCGAAGTCGTCCTGGTGCTCCCGCATGGAGGTGACCAGGACCTCCCGGGGCAGCTCCAGGTAGGCGGCGTCGAAGCGCCCGATCACCGGCACGGGCCACTCGGTCTTGGCGGCGGTGACGGCGATGAGCCCCGGGTCCGGCAGCGCCCGCCCGCCCGCCTCGCGCCCGGCCTTCTCCAATGCCGCCGTGATGCGCTCGGCACGCTTCTCCGGGTCCGGGACCACGTGGCGGGCGGCGAGCTTCTCCAGGTAGTCGTCCGGGCCGGTCACCGCAAAGGGCTTCGGGTCCAGGAAGCGATGCCCCCGGGAGCGGGCGGCGCTCCTGACCCCGGCGAATGTGAACGGCACCGCCTTCCCCCCCGCCACGGCGCAGATCCACCGCACCGGCCGGGCGAAGGGCCCTATCCCCTCGCCCCACCGCATGGCCTTGGCCCAGTGGACCTCGGCCAGGACGCCGGGCAGGAGCTCCGCCAGGACGGCCCGGGCCGGGCGCCCCGGCACCTTGCGGCGCACGGCCATGTAGGGACCCTTGGGGGTTTCGACCTCGATCAGGTCGCCGGGCTCGACCCCCTGGCCCCGGGCGAACCCCTCGGCGGCGCGGGTGAAATGCCCCTCCGCGTCCACGGCGGCGGACTTCGGGGGGCCCGTGACCACCTCCTGCACGGTGGGCTGGCGCGCCGGGATGCCCCGGGCGATCGCCGCCAGGCGCCGGGGCGTGACGTAGGCGGTCACCTCCGCCGCCTCCAGGCGGGCGGCGGCGAGGCGCTTTTCCAGCAGGTCGGCGAGCTGGCGGCGGCCGTCCTCCACCAGGTCGTCGGGCAGCTCCTCGCAGCCGACCTCGAGGACCAGGTCCAGGGTCCGGCTCACGGCGCGGCCACCCCGCTCTTGAGCAGCGGGAAGCCCTTCGCCTCCCGGTCCTCCAGGTAGCCCTTGGCGCAGGCCCTTGCCAGGGCCCGGACCCGGGCGATGTAGGCGGTGCGCTCGGTGACGCTGATGGCGTTGCGGGCGTCCAGCAGGTTGAACAGGTGGGAGGCCTTCACGCACTGGTCGTAGGCCGGCAGGGGCAATCCCAAGTCGATCAGGCGCCCGGCCTCGGCCTCGGCCATGGCGAACTGCTCGAACAGGGCCGGCACGTGGGCGGCCTCGAAGTTGTAGCGCGAGAACTGGACCTCGTTCTCGTGGTAGATGTCGCCGTAGGTAAGCCGGTCGTTGTAGCGCAGGTTGTAGACGTTGTCGCACCCCTGGATGTACATGGCGATGCGCTCGCAGCCGTAGGTGATCTCCACCGGGATCGGGTCCAGGGGGATGCCGCCCACCTCCTGGAAGTAGGTGAACTGGGTGATCTCCATGCCGTCCAGGCGCACCTCCCAGCCCAGGCCCCAGGCCCCCAGGGTGGGGGACTCCCAGTCGTCCCGGATGAAGCGGATGTCGTGCTCCGCGGGGTCGATCCCGAAGCGTTTCAGCGACTTGAGGTAGAGGTCCTGGATGTCCGGCGGCGAGGGCTTCATCAGGACCTGGAACTGGAAATAGTGCTGGAGCCGGTTCGGGTTCTCCCCGTAGCGCCCGTCGGCCGGGCGGCGGGACGGCTCCACGTAGGCCACGTTCCACGGCTCGGGCCCCAGGGCCCGGAGGAAGGTGGAGGGGTTGAAGGTGCCGGCGCCGGTCTCCAGGTCGTAGGGCTGCGCCAGGACGCAGCCCCGGGCCGCCCAGAAGTCGGACAGGGCCAGCACGAGCTGCTGGAAGTTGAGGGCCTTGGATGACACGGGGCGCCCGAATCCTGTTAGCTACGGGTGCGCCCCGGGCCCATGAACGGGCCGGGCGCGGGGCCCGTGCCGGAAAACGGCGAACCGTATCCGCTCGGGGGGCCCCTGTCAAGGGCGCCGCCGTGCCGCCGGGACGGGTGCCGGGAAGCGATGTCGATGGTCTTAAGTATCGAAACCGACGTTACCTGCAAGCGGGTCCGGCGCGTGCCGGGAGGCGCCCCAAAGGGCTCTCCAAGAGGCTCCCCAAGAGGCGCCCGGTGACGCTCCTCCTCCTGTTCGTCCTGGGCACGGTCCTGCTGTTCAAGGCGATGGGGCAGCTCTTGCGCTGGTACGAGGTCACGAACGCCCCCGACTTCGTCCCGGCCGGCCGCTACCGCCACATGGCCCGGGGCGTCCTGCCGTTCCTGCGGGAGTATGCAACCACCCTGGTCATCGGACTCATCTGGATCGTCGACATGCCGTGGCGCCTGTACCGCCGCCTGCGGCCGCCGGAGGAGGTGGTGCCGGCCTCCCCCGGGGTGGTGCCCGTGATCCTGATCCACGGCTTCTCCCTGACCCCCTGGACCATGGGCTTCCTGTGGGCCCGGCTGCGGTCCCGCGGCCACGGCCCCCTGTACCTGCTGGATTACTACCCCATGCTGCGGGGGGACATCGACCACTTCACCGGCCAGCTGGCGGACCTGGTGGACCGGGTGGCGGGCTCGGGCCCCGGCGCCGGCCCGGTGGACCTGGTGGGGCACAGCATGGGGGGGCTGATCGCGGCCCGCTACCTGACGGGCCACCCGGGCCGGGTCCGGTCCCTCGTGGCCGTCGGCACGCCGTTCCACGGCACCCGCCTGTGGGCCATGTCGGCGGGCCGGTGCGTGCCCCAGATGCGCCCCGGCGAGCCGTTCCTCACGGAGATCCTGGAGCACCCCGGCTTCCCCGGGAGCGCCCGGGTGACGTGCATCGCCTCGGACTTCGACCAGATCATCCTGCCGTGGCGGTCCAGCCGCCTGGAGCTACCCGGCGTGCGCAACGTGACCGTGCCGGGCCTGGGCCACACGGCCCTGCTGCTCAGCCCCCGGGTGG
>CAZGRJ010000038.1:10214-11783 GCA_964528115.1 uncultured Nitrospirales bacterium | reverse complement strand
GGTTTTTTACACTTGGGGTCGTCCGGACACCGTCTCCAAGTTCCTCCCCAAGTTCGTCTCCAAGATTCCCCCTACGACTCCTCCGCGGGGCGGGCGATGCCGTGCTTCTGGATCAGGGCGTGCAGGGTGGGCCGCGAAATCCCCAGGGCCTTGGCGGCCCGGCTGACGTTGTGCTCGTGCAGGGCCAGGGCCAGCTCCACGTGGCGGCACTCGGCCTGGTCGCGGACCTCCTTGAGGGTGGGCAGGCGCACGTCGGACTCGCCCAGCCCCAGGTCCCGCAGGGTGATGGTGCTCCCGGCGGCCACCACGGCGGCGCTGCGGATGCGGTTCTCCAGCTCCCGCACGTTGCCGGGCCAGGGGTAGCGGGCCAGGATCGGCATGACCTCGTCGGCGAAGGCCAGGTGTCCCCGCCCGGCGGCGGCCTCGGCGCGCCCGAGGAACAGGGCCGCCAGGGCCGGGATGTCGTCGGGCCGCTCGCGCAGGGGCGGCAGGTGCACCTCCACCACCCGCAGGCGGTAGAACAGGTCCTCCCGGAAGCCCCCCTTGGCCACCTCCGCCGCCAGATCGCGGTTGGAGGCAGCCACCACCCGGGCGTCCGCCTGGTGCTCGGTGCCGCCCCCCAGGCGCTGGATCGTCCCCGCCTGGAGGAAGCGCAGGAGCTTGGGCTGCATGGGAAGCGGCAGCTCCCCCACCTCGTCCAGGAAGATCGTGCCGCCGGAAGCCTGCTCGATCAGGCCGATGCGGCGCCGCTTGGCGTCGGTGAAGGCCCCGGCCTCGTGGCCGAACAGCTCGCCCTCGATCAGGGTCTCCGGGATGCCGCCGCAGTTGACCACCACGAACGGCCCCCGGGCCCTTCCGCTCTCCTGGTGGATGGCGCGGGCCACGAGCTCCTTGCCGGTGCCGCTCTCGCCGCTGACGAGCACGGGCTCGCCCGAGGGGGCCACGCGCCGGACCAGCTCGATGACCCGCGTGATCTCCCGCGACCGGCCGTGCAGGCCCCCCAGGGCCGGGGGCGCCGCCCGGCGGGCCGCCATGAGCTCGGTCTCCAGGCGGTGGATGTGGACCGAGCGCCGCACCGAGACCGCCAGTTCGTCCAGGTCCACGGGCTTGCTGTAGAAGTCCGTGGCCCCCTGGGCGATGGCCTCCAGGGCGCTGGCCTTGTCCGGGTTGCCCGTGATGACGATCACCTGGGCCGCCGGCAGGTCCTTTCGCAGCGATTTCAACAGCCGCAGCCCCTCGGTGGCGGTGCGCGGGTCGGGGGGCAGCCCCAGGTCGAGGGTGACCACCTCCGGGTCGAACCGGCGGGCCTCGGCGAGGGTGCTGTCGGCGTCCCAGGCGAAGGCCAGGTCGTAGTCGGCCGCGAACGCCCACTTCATCTGGCCGCGGATCGCCTCGTCGTCGTCGACGATGAGCAGACGCGGGCGGGCGGGGGCCGGGGGGGCGTCAGGCATGGCCGGCCCCTGGGCGCGCCGGCGCGCCGGCGCCGCCATTGTCTCCGGTGTTCCGCGCCGGCTCGCCGGCGCCGCCATTGTCTCCGGTGTTCCGCGCCGGCTCGCCGGCGCCGCCATT
>CAZGRJ010000038.1:7960-10114 GCA_964528115.1 uncultured Nitrospirales bacterium | reverse complement strand
CGCCGGCGCCGCCATTGTCTCCGGTGTTCCGCGCCGGCTCGCCGGCGCCGCCATTGTCTCCGGTGTTCCGCGCCGGCTCGCCGGCGCCGCCCTCCCCTCCGGTGCCACCCGTGCCGCGCCCCTCGCGCCGGGGCAGGACCACGGTGAAGCGGGTGCCCTCTCCGGGGCGGCTGCGGACCTCGATCCGGCCGCCGAAGCGCTCCACGATGCGGCGCGCCTGGAACATGCCGATCCCCATGCCCGCGGCCTTGGTGGTGGCGAACGGCTGATACAGGCGCTCGCGCACGAAGCCCTCGTCCATGCCGCAGCCGTCGTCGGTCACGCTCGCCCGCACCTCGCCGCCCTCGGCCCGGGCCGCCACGGCGATCCGCGTGGCGCCCGCCTCGGCGGCGTTCGTCACCAGGTTCGTGAACACGCTGCGCAGCAGGTCCGGGTCGGCGGCACACGGCAGGGGTCCCTGGGCGTCCAGGTCCACGGGCACCGTCACCTGGGTCCGCCACCCCTCGGACCAGGCGGACAGGAGCGGGCCCAGGTCCACCGCCAGCGCGTCACCTCCGGGGCTCTCGCGCAGGGTCCGCAGGCGCTCCATCACGTGCTGCATCTGCTCCACCGCGCGGGAGATGGCGGCCTCGGCGTCGTCCCAGAAGGCCGGGTCGGCGCGGTGGGGCCGGATGTTGCGGGCCAACAGCCCCAGGGAGTTGGTGACGTTCTTCATGTCGTGGATGAAGAACGTGGAGAGCTGGTGCAGGGCCGCGGTCTCGCGGGTGGCGGCCAGGTCGTGGCCCAGCTGGAGGTTGCGCACCCCCACGGCGGTCTGGGCCGCCATGGCGGAGACCAGCTCCAGGTCCTCCTGGTGGTAGGGAACGCCGCTGATGCGGGGCCCCAGGGCGATCAGGCCGATGACGGCGTCCTCCACCCGCAGGGGCAGGTAGAGGGCGTCGTGGTCGTCGGGCGTGGAGCGGCGGCTGACGGCCACCGGGTCGCGCCCGCCGGACCAGGCGGGGTCCGTGTCGGGCACCAGGTCCGAGGCCCGCACGGGGCCGAAGGCGAACCGGGGGTCGGGGGGGCAGGGGGTGTAGCGGTCCCCGGCCTCGTCCTTCAGGAACGTGACGGCGAACCGGGCCCCCAGGGTGTCGCGGGCCATGCGCCCGAGGGTGCCCAGGAGCCCCTCCACGGTGGTCTGCCCCGCCACGGCGCGGCTGACGGTCCGCCACTGGACCCGGTAGTCGTGCCGGTTCTTGTAGAAGTTCCGGTCCACGAAGTGGCGCACCTTCCAGCGCACCTGGTCCGAGAGCAGGGCGATCAGGAGCGCCACCAGGGCCACGAACAGGACCACCGGCACCAGACGCACCGCGGGCGCGCCCTCCATGCGGACCAGGCCCAGCACCAGCAGGCCCACGGCCAGCAGGTACACCCCCGTGCCCACCAGGGCGATGGAGCCGTAGATCACGTAGCGGGAGATGAAGACGTCCACGTCCAGGAGCCGGAAGCGCACCAGGGCGTAGGCGGCCATGACGCCCCCCACCAGGGTGGCCGCGGCCAGGTGCAGGCCCGCGGCGTCGTCGATCAGGCCGTAGAGGGCGGCGAGCGACAACAGGTAGATGCGCATGGCGCCCAGGGCCGCCACGCCCAGGACCAGGTACTTGATGTGGTAGCGCAGGTCGCGCGGGGCGGCGCGGAAGACGTTCTCCAGCTGGACCAGGGCCGCCAGGTGGAACAGCAGGGCCACCGCCGCCGTGGCCTTGCCCGGGTCGCCCAGGGGGATCGCGCCGTCCGGCGTCGGCCGGGGCGAGAAGCCCGGCCACGCCAGGGCGGCTCCCACGGCCAGGGCGACGGTCACGGCCAGGCCGAACAGGGCCGCGCCCCACGCCAGCCACCGGAACAGCCCGCCGGGGCCGCCCGAGGGGCCCGCCGCGCCCTCCATGCGCAGGCCGAAGGCGAGGACGGCCGCCGGCAGGCACGCCTCCGCCGCCAGCCAGAGCATGGCGCCGCCGACGGCGGGCAGGAGGGCGTTGCCCACGTGAGCTAAGGCGAGGACGCCGAACAGGGCCCCCGCCGCCCGGTTGAGGGGGCCGCCGGGGCGGCGGGTGAGGGCGAAGAGGGCGATGCCGGCCGCCACGACGGCGGCGAGGCCGGAGAAGAGGGTGCCGGCCA
>CAZGRJ010000038.1:0-7860 GCA_964528115.1 uncultured Nitrospirales bacterium | reverse complement strand
TGCTGCCGGAGAACATGTCGGAGCCGGCCGCGGCGTTCACCGCAGGGGGCGGCTCAGCGCCCTTCCTCGCGGTCGATCAGGTCGGCCCAGGACCGTGGCGCCGGGGCCCGCTCGCCGCGGGGACCCAGGGCCGCGACCTGGCGGGCGAACTCGGCGCGCCCCTCGTCGTCCTCCGGCCCGCGGCCGAGCAGGCCCTCGGAGAAGGCCGCCCGGGCGGCCTCGTCCCGGGGCGCGGCGTGGGCCTCGATCCACCCCTCCAGCTCGGGGTCGTCCAGGGCCACGGCGGCCTCGGCGAAGTCCTCCGCCTCCAGCTCCAGGAAGGCCAGGACGCTCCGGTCCATGGGGCACGGAAAGATGTATTCCCCCAGGCGGTCGGCGGCCCGGGCCCGGGCCTTGTCGGACATGCGGGGCAGGTGGGCGATGCCCCCCATGCGCTCGCGCGGGCTGCGCGGCGGGTCGCGGGTCAGGTCGGGCCGGTGCGGCTCCATGGGGCGGGGTGTCCCTCGGTCCGGCCGCCCTTCAACCGGGCGGGACGAGGAGGGGCCGCGCCATGTCGTCGGGGACCGGCAGGCCCAGCATGATGAGGTTCGTGGCGGTCACGTGGGAGAGGCCCGGGGTGTCGGCGATGGACAGGTCCGGCGCGACGGGGCGCAGCCGGAAGGTGCCGTCGAAGGCCGGGTCGTAGAGGATGGCGGGCACGGGGTTGAGCGAGTGGCGGGTGGAAATCTCCACCTCCCCCGTGTCGCCCCGCACGAGCATCTCGTCGGCGTTGCCGTGGTCGGCGGTGATCAGGGCCGTGCCGCCCACGGCCTTGAGGGCCGCGACGATGCGCCCCAGGGCGGCGTCCACCGCCTCGGTGGCGGCCACGGCGGCCTTGAAGTTGCCCGTGTGGCCCACCATGTCGGTGTTGGCGAAGTTGATCAGGCCGAAGCGGTGCTGTCCGGCCCGGATCAGGGCCTCGGCCTTGGCGGCGATCTCGGGCGCCTTCATGGCGGGGCGCTGGTCGAAGGAGATGCCCTTGTCCGACGGGATGAGGACGTAGTCCTCCATCTTCGGGTCCAGGGGCTCGCGGTAGCCGCCGTTGAAGAAGAACGTCACGTGGGCGAACTTCTGGGTCTCGGCCAGGCGGAACTGGCGCATGCCCAGCTCGAGGATGCGCCTGCCGAACGGGTTTTCGACCTTGGCCGGGCCCATGATGCGGAGCGGCGGCAGGTTCGTGTCCTCGTCGTAGGTCATCATGCCGGCGTAGGCCACGTCCGGCACCGTGCCCCGGTCGAACTCGGAAAAACCCTTCTCCACGAAGGCGCGGGAGATCTGGATCGCCCGGTCGCCCCGGAAGTTGACCATGATGACGGAGTCGCCGTCCGCCATCGGCCCCACGGGGCGGCCGTCCCGCATCACCACGAACGGCGGCAGGTCCTGGTCCACGATGCCCTTGGTGCGGGCGCGGAAGGTCTCGATCGCCTCGCGGGCCGAGCCGAACGTCTCCGGCGCCACGCCGTGGACGTGGGCGTCCCACCCCAGGCGGACCTTGTCCCAGTTGTGGTCCCGGTCCATGGTGATGGTCTCGCGCCCGCCCCCGGAGGCGATGCGGTAGTCGCGGTCGCCCGACTTGTTGATCTCGGCGAACAGTTCCTCGATCCGGTCGGTGTAGGTCAGGGCGCTCTGGATGCCCACGTCGCGCCCGTCCAGCAGGGCGTGGACGTAGAGGCGCCGGACCCCCTTCTCGTGGGCGAAGCGGACGATCGCCACGAAGTGGTCGATGTGGCTGTGGATGTTGCCGTCCGAGAGCAGGCCCAGGAGGTGCAGGGCCGAGCCGTTGCGGACGCAGCGCTCCACCAGGTCCACCAGGGCCGGGCTCGTAAAGAAGCTGCCGTCGGCGATGGCGCGGTTGATGCGGGTGGGGCCCTGGTCCAGGATGCGCCCGGCGCCCATGGTCTGGTGGCCCACCTCGGAGCCGCCCAGGTCCTTGTCCGCCGGCAGGCCCACGTAGCGGCCGTAGGTCATCAGGCGGGTGTGGGGGAGGTCGCTAAAGAGGTGGCTGAAGGTGGGGGTGTCGGCGGCCCCGATGGCGTCCCACTCGGGCACGCTCCCCAGGCCGAAGCCGTCCAGGACGATCAGCAGGTGGATGGGCCGGGGCCGGAAGCGCTCCTGGAGCTCCCGGTAGAATCGCTCGTCAGCGCTTGGCATTCGGCTCGTCGGTCGCCCTGGATTCCCCCGCATCCCCTCGTCGTTACGTTACCACACCCGTACCTCCCGAGGCGCTGGGCCCCGCGCGCGGCGTTGGAGCAAGCCGCGGCCATCGGCTAGAATGGCGAAATCGTGGCGATTCGCACCGTTCTGACCTACCCGGACCCGTTCCTGCGCGAAAAGGCCGGCCCCGTGACCGAGTTCGGGCCCGCCCTGGACGCCCTCGTGGCCGACATGGCCGAGACCATGTGGGACGAGCCGGGCATCGGCCTGGCCGCCACCCAGGTGGGGGTGCCGCTCCAGCTGTTCGTGTACGACCTGGAGGTCAGCCGCGATCCGGCCCGGGTGCAGGTGATCTGCAACCCGGTCTTCAAGGTGATGGAGGGGGAGGAGACGGACGAGGAGGGGTGCCTGTCCGTGCCCGGCTTCACCTCCGAGGTCTCCCGCGCCGCCCGGGTGGTCGTGGAGGCCCGGGACCGCAACGGCGACCCGATCACCCTGGACGTGACCGGCCTGCACGCCCGGGTGCTCCAGCACGAGTCGGACCACCTGAACGGCATCCTCTTCATCGACCGCATCAGCCCGCTCAAGCGCGGCATCTTCAAGCGCCGCCACAAGAAGAAGGCGCTGGCCCGCTCCGCCCTCTGACGGCCGGGACCGCCGGCCCCGTTTCGCTCCCGTGCGCATCGTCTTCATGGGCACCCCCGCCATGGCGGTGCCGTCCCTGCTGGCCCTGACCGGGGCGGGCCACGAGGTGATCACCGCCGTCACCCAGCCCGACCGCCCCAAGGGTCGGGGCGGGCGCGTTCTTCCGCCGCCGGTCAAGACGGCGGCTCAAGACCGGGGCATCCCCGTCCTGCAGCCGGAGCGGGTGCGCGAAGCGGATTTCATCGAGGCGTTCCGGGGCCTCGCGCCGGACGCGGCCGTGGTGATCGCCTTCGGCCAGATTCTGCCCCGGGCGCTCCTTGACATCCCGCGATTCGGATGCATCAACATCCATGCGAGTCTCCTGCCCCGCTACCGGGGCGCGGCGCCCATCAACTGGGCGATCGCGCGCGGCGAGCGTGAGACCGGCCTGACGACCATGCGGATGGACGCGGGCATGGACACCGGCCCTACGTACCTCACCGTCACGAGCCCCATCGGGCCGGAGGAGGACGCGGAGGGCTTGACCGAGCGGCTCTCGCAGATGGCCGGGCCCCTGATCGTGGAGACGCTGGAGAAGGTCGCGGGCGGCATGACCCCCACGCCCCAGGACGACGCGGCCGCTACCTACGCCCCGCTCCTGAAGCGCGAGGACGGCCGCATCCGGTGGGACCGTCCGGCCCGGGAGGTGGTGGACCACGTGCGGGCCTTTGTGCCCTGGCCCGGCAGCTTCACCGCCTACCGGGGCGAGCGCTGGAAGGTCACCCGGGCCAAGGTGGGCGAGAGCCCGGCCCGGGGCGCGGACCCGGGCACGATCCTGCGGGTGGACGGCGACAGCATCCTGGTCGCCGCGGGCGAGGGCAGCGTGCGGATCTTCGCCCTCCAGCCCCCGAACGGCCGGGCCATGGACGTGCAGGCGTACCTGAACGGCCACGCCGTGGAGAAGGGCGAGGTCCTGAACGGCGAGCCGGCCGGGGCCTGAAGGTGCCCAGATGGCGGAACGGCCGTAGAATGGTTTCGATAGTGAAACGGAGAGAGGAAGCGACGAGATGAACGCGATCAAGACCACCCTGCTCCTGACCGCCCTGACCCTGATCCTGGTGGTGGGGGGGCAGGCCCTGGGTGGGCAGACCGGCATGATCATCGCCTTGGGTATCGCCGTGGTGACGAACTTCGGGGCCTACTGGTTCTCCGACAAGCTCGTCCTGCGCATGAGCCGGGCGAAGCAGGTGACCGAGGCCGAGGCGCCCGACCTGCACGCCATCGTGCGCGAGCTGTCGCAGCGGGCCCGCCTGCCCATGCCCAAGGTGTACGTGATCAACGACCCGTCGCCCAACGCCTTCGCCACCGGGCGCAACCCGGAGCACGCGGCGGTGGCGGCCACCACGGGCATCATGAGCATGCTGTCGCGCGAGGAGCTGATGGGCGTGATGGCCCACGAGCTGGCCCACGTCACCCACCGCGACATCCTGATCGGCACCATCGCCGCCACCATGGCCGGGGCCATCTCCATGCTGGCCTACATGGCCCAGTGGGCCATGATCTTCGGCGGCGGCCGGAGCAGCCGGGACAACCCGCTCGGCATCTTCGCCACCATCGCCATGATGATCCTGGCGCCCCTGGCCGCCATGATGGTGCAGATGGCCATCAGCCGCTCGCGCGAGTACGGCGCCGACGCCGGCGGGGCGCGCATCTGCGGCAACCCGCGCTGGCTCGCCGACGCCCTGCGCAAGCTGGAGCGGGGCGTGGCGGCGCGGCCCATGAACGTCAACCCGGCCACGGCCCACATGTACATCGTGAACCCCCTGCGCGGGAACGGCATGATGTCCCTCTTCTCCACCCACCCGCCCCTGGCGGAGCGGGTCAAGCGCCTGGAGGAGATGGCGGCGCGCGGCACCACGGCCACGGCCACGGCCTGACGACCGCCTGGGCGCCGCGCCGCAAAGAAGCCCGGCGACGACCTCGGCGGACCCCCGCCGGGCCGCCCTCGACCTCCTCGAACGCCTCGACCGGGGGCCGCTGGACCTGTCCGCGGCCCTCGACCGCGCCCTCTCGAAGGGCCGCTGGGATTCCCGCGACAAGCGTCTCGCCGCCGAGCTGACCTATGGCGTCGCCCGCCGGCGCTTCCGCCTGGACTGGGTGATCCGCCGCGCCACCGGGCGGCACGCCAAAGACTTGGATCGGCGCGCCCGGACCCTCCTGCGCCTCGGCATCTACCAGCTCGCCTTCACCGACCGCATCCCCGCCCCGGCCGCGGTCCACGCCACCGTCGCCCTGGGCGGCGGGGACGCCGGGCGGCGGGGCTTCGTCAACGCCGTCCTGCGCGCCCTGGCCCGCGACGGCGTGCCCGAGCCGCCGGCCGACAACGCCCACTTCGGGCCGCGCTTTGGGCTCCCCGACTGGCTCGCCGCCCGCTGGCTCGAGCGCCTGGGGCCCGGGGGGGCCGAGGCCCTCGCCCGCCACGCGGACGCCCCCGCGCCGCTCACCCTGCGGGTCAACACCACGCGCATCGCCCCGGAAGACCTGGCCGACCGCCTCGAAGCCGCCGGGCTCGAGGTCACCCCCTCCGCCTGGGTGCCCGACGCCCTGCGGGTGGCGGGGCACCTTCCCGTGCGGGAGATCCCCGGCTACGCCGAGGGGCTGTGGTACGTGCAGGACGAGGCCGGCCAGCTGGTCGCCCGGCTCGTCGGGGCGCGCCCCGGGGAGCGGGTCCTGGACGCCTGCGCGGCCCCGGGTGGCAAGGCCACCCAGCTCGCCGCGGCCGTGGGCGACAAGGGGGAAATCGTCGCCCTGGAGCCCGACGCCGGGCGCCTGGAGCGCCTGGCCGCCAACGTCCTGCGGCTCGGGGCGGCGAACGTGCGCGTCGTCCGGGGCGACCTGGGCGAGGGCCTGCCCAAAGGTGCCGAAGGCCCCGACTTCAGCATGTTTGACCGCGTCCTCGTGGACGCCCCGTGCTCGGGCCTCGGCGTCCTGGGGCGCCACCCGGAGGGACGCTGGTGGAAGGACGCGGCCGGCATCCGGGCCTGCGCGAGGGTTCAGGCGGAGATCCTGCGCCGGGCCGCGGCCCTCGTGCGCCCCGGCGGGGCCCTCGTGTACGCGGTCTGCACCGGCGAGCCGGAGGAGACCACCTGGGTCACCGGGGCCTTCCTGGCGGACCACCCGGATTTCCGGGCCGTTCCGGCCGATTCCGTCCTCGGGGCCGCGGCCCGGCCGTGGACGGCCGCCGACGGCGCGTTCACGACGATCGGCAACGCGGCGGGCCTGGACGGCTTTTTCGCCCTGCGCATGGAACGGGCGCCATGCTAGAATCCCGATCCATACCTCTCTGCCGGGTGCGCCGCCGTGTTCACGAAAGACCATAAGCTGATCGCCCCGTCGATCCTGTCGGCGGACTTCGCCCACCTGGCGGACGAAGTCGCGGCCGTGGAGGCGGCGGGGGCCGACGTGATCCACGTGGACGTCATGGACGGCCACTTCGTGCCCAACCTCACCATCGGCCCGGTGGTGGTGGAGTGGGTGCGCAAGGTCACGGACCTGCCCCTCGACGTCCACCTGATGATCACGGACCCGGACCAGTACATCGGCGAGTTCGTCGAGGCCGGCGCCGACTGCCTGACCGTCCACCAGGAGACCTGCGCCCACCTGCACCGCACCGTGCAGCTGATCCGCGAGGAGGGCGCCAAGGCCGGGCGCATCGTCATGACCGGCGTGTCGATCAACCCGGCCACGCCGGTGGAGACGCTCTCGGAGATCCTGCCGGATTGCGACCTGGTCCTGTTGATGAGCGTCAATCCCGGCTTCGGCGGCCAGAAGTTCATCCCGGGCTGCCTGGACAAGATCCGGCGCCTGCGCGCCATGGCCGACGCCGCCGGGCACAGCTTCTACCTGGAGGTGGACGGCGGCATCAAGGCGGACAACATCGGCGACGTCTCCAAGGCGGGGGCCGACGTGTTCGTGGCCGGCTCCGCCATCTTCGGGGCCGACGACTACGGCGCCGTGATCGGCAAGATGAAGGCGGCGATCTAGCCGGCCCGGGCGACCGCGCCGGTGACGGCCGACCCACCCTCCATACGCCCCCCGCGATCGGCCGTTCTCCCCGGCCGGATTCCATGACCCTGACCGACGCCGAGCAGCTGGAAGGGAGCCTCCACCCCCTGGAGGTCGCCGTGATCGGCGCCATGCCGGGGCGCAAGGCCGTCACCGACGCCGAGATCGGCGAGGCCGCCGAGCTGGACGCCGCCCGGCGCGACATGGCCCTCGGCTGGCTCGCCTCCAAGGGCATCGTGGAGGTGGTGGGCGAGACCGTCCGCTCCGTCGTGCGCCTGACCGACCTGGGCGAGCGCTACGCCCGCGAGGGCACCCCCGAGGCCCGCATCGTCGCCGCCCTGCAGGAGGGCAAGGAGCTCACCCTGGCGGACCTGGCGGCGGGGCTGTCCATCGACCAGGCCGAGGCCGGCACCGCCGTGGGCGCCCTGCGCAAGGCCGCCGTGGTCACCGTGGGCCGCGGCGGCGCCCTGGAGCTGGTGCCCGGCGCCGACCTCTCCGCCGTGGAGGCGGTGACCGGCATGATCGCCAAGGTGGCCGAGGCCGGGGCCGAGGGCGAGGGGGTGGACCGGGAAAAGCTCTCGAAGGCCGAGCAGGAGCTGCTCGCGGGGCTCCACCGCAAGCGCGGCAAGTCCAAGGGGGTGTTCCGGGTGGACGACCACCACACCCGCCGCTACGGCCTGACGCGCCTGGGCCAGGAGGTCGCCCTGCGCGTGAAGGAGCGGGCCCCCGGCGCCGCCCAGATCGGCCAGCTCACCGCCGCCATGCTGGCGGACGGCAGCTGGCACGGGAAGACCTTCCGGCGTTACAACATCGCCCTCAGGCCCGCCCGCGTGGCCCCCGGCCGCAAGCACCCCTACCGCACGTTCCTCGACCAGGTGAAGGCCAAGATGGTGGCCATGGGCTTTGTTCAGATGACCTCGGGCCTGGTGCAGAACGAGTTCTGGAACAACGACGCCCTGTTCATGCCCCAGTTCCACC